>MUNG01000753.1 GCA_002154585.1 Streptomyces pseudogriseolus | reverse complement strand
AGTCCGGCGAGACCGGCGCCGACGACCAGCACGTCGGCGCCGGTCTCGCGGCCGGACGCCGGACGGGCGGCGGACGCGGGGGTGGGGGCGGACACAGTGGCGGGGGCGGACACGGTGGCGGGGGCGGCTGAGGACATCAGGTACTCCGGGGCTCGGGCGCGGCGAGGCGCACGGCGCACGAGGCGCGGGCACGGCTCACGGGAACCCGTTCTCGCACCGCCCAGCGCCTGCGCACCGATCGAATGACGATGGGAAGCTATCGAAATTCGATAGGTGCAGCAAGCCCGAGTCCCATACGAAGCGGGGCCATCAGGGTGGCCGCGGGCCGTGTCGGGCACCCGTACCCCGAGGGCGCTGGCCATCCTGGGCCGTGCGGCGCCTTCCGGAGCGAACAAGGAGTACGGCATGTCCATGGAATCGGTCGAGCGTTTCCTCACGGCACTGGACCCGGAACACCGGGAGGCCGTCACCGCGAAGCCCCGCGAGGAGCAGCAGCGGCTCGCCGACGCCTGGGAGCGGGAGCTGGCGGACGACACGGAGCTGGACACCCTGGACGAGCTCTCCCCGCCGGCCGCGGAGGCCGAGGCGGCGCGCCGCGTCCTCGGCCTCGAGGCGGGTTGACGGTCACCCGGGTCACGAACACTCCCCGCGCTCGGCCGCCCGCCCCTGCGAC
>MUNG01000752.1:281-526 GCA_002154585.1 Streptomyces pseudogriseolus | reverse complement strand
GAGCTCTCGCTCCTCGCCATCGGACTCGGCACCCACCTCCAGTCCCTGCCGAAGGGCGCCCCCCGCCGACATCAAGACCCTCGCCGCACGCTTCCCCGAGGGGGCGACCCGTATCGCCGCCGCTCTGCGGGAGTTGGAGGCCCACGGCTATCTGCGGCGGGAGCGCGTCCGTACGTCGTCCGGCCGCATCGTCACCCGCACGATCTCCTGCAACCAGCCGGCCGCCGTCCGGCAGCGGACGGAGC
>MUNG01000752.1:0-258 GCA_002154585.1 Streptomyces pseudogriseolus | reverse complement strand
GCCACCGACCTCCTGGCGGACCTGCGCCGCCACGACTCCCGTCTGCTCCTCTCGGCCGACGACACCGCCCACCTGGCGCCCGGCGTCGCGGCGTGGCTCGAACGCGAGGTGACTCCCGCGGCCGTGCGCAGAGCCCTGACGGCCGACCTCCCGCCCGAGGGCCTACGACGCCCGGCGGCCCTGCTGGCCCATCGCCTCGCCTCCCAGCTCCCGCCACCCGCCCCGTTCCGGGCCCGGACCACCGCCCCGCCACCCGTC
>MUNG01000751.1 GCA_002154585.1 Streptomyces pseudogriseolus | reverse complement strand
CTCCGCGACGGCGTCGAAGCCGCGGGGCGGGGTGGGCCTGGGGTCCGGATCGGCGTCGAGCGCGGCGGCCGCGAGGTCGGGGTCAGGGTCGGGCGCGGCGGTGCGTTCCGCGTTGGGGTGCGGCCGGCCGCCCATGTCCGGCGGCGGTCCGAACACGCCGGTCGGCGGCATGACGGTGCCGGGCGGATTACCGCGGGCCGGCTCCGGCGGCGGGAGCGTCCGCAGCCGGGCGGTGGGCGACGGGTCGGCCGCCGGGGCGCCGGGCGGCGGGACGGTGCCGGAGGGCGAGGCGGTGTCGGAGGGCGCGGGTGCGCTGGGCGTTCCGGGGGCCCCGAAGGTGCCGGGCGTTCCGGGGACCCCGACGGTCCCGGGCGTTCCGGGGGTCCCTGACGTTCCGGGGGTCCCGGCGGTCCCCGGCGTTCCTGCGAGGCGGAGGGTGCGCGGGGCGTCGGACTCCGGGACCGGACGGAGCAGGTGGGTCGGGCGGTCCCGGAGTCCGACGCCC
>MUNG01000750.1:354-626 GCA_002154585.1 Streptomyces pseudogriseolus | reverse complement strand
CAGCAGGGTGGTGCCGTGCTCGGCGATCCGGTCGGCGGCGGCCAGGTGCGAGCGGGTGCCGACCACCCGGTCCACACCCGCGTGGCTGACGTAGGGGTCGTCGAAGAGGCCCAGGCGGGCCTTCAGGCGCAGCACGCGCAGGATCGATTCGTCGAGGCGGGCCTCCGTCAGCTCGCCGTCCCGCACGGCCTGGAGGACCGCGTTCCACGCGACGTCCAGGGACGGCGGGTTGAGCAGCTGGTCCACGCCCGCCTTCAGCGCCAGCACCGGCA
>MUNG01000750.1:0-269 GCA_002154585.1 Streptomyces pseudogriseolus | reverse complement strand
GGCGGCGCGTCCAGCTCCTCCCACTGCTCGCGCGTGTGGTGGATCGTGGGCAGGTCCTCGTGGCTGTCCGTGATCGTGTCGCCGTGGCCCGGGAAGTGCTTGGCGGTGGCCGCCACGCCGGACGACTCGTACCCCCGCACCTCCGCCGCGACCAGCCCGGCGACCGCGTCCGGGTCGGCGCCGAAGGAGCGCACGCCGATGACCGGGTTGGCCGGGTTGACGTTCACGTCGGCGACGGGGGAGTAGTTCTGACGGATGCCCAGGGCGCG
>MUNG01000749.1 GCA_002154585.1 Streptomyces pseudogriseolus | reverse complement strand
GGTGCCGAGGGAGCGGGGGACGACGGTGCGGAGGCCGCCGCCGGTGGGGCGGAGGGGCGACGGATGTCGCCGGAACCACCGCCGCCCGGTGCGGCTGGTGCTCCGTAGCCGCCGCCACCGCCGACGCCGCGGCCTCCGGGCGGGCCGCCCGCCGGACCGGACGCGGCCGGACCGCCGCCACCGCCGGACGGGTCGACGACCGCCTCGATCTTCCACTGCACGTTGAACTGCTCCGTCAGCGCCTGACGCAGCACGTCCTCACTGCCGCTGCTGAGGAAGTTGTCGCGGGCGCCGGCGTTGACGAAGCCGAGCTGGAGGGTCGTGCCGTCGAAGCCGGTCACCTGGGCGTTCTGGCTGAGCAGGATCCAGGTGAAGCGGCGGCGGTTCTTGACCGTCTCCAGGATGTTGGGCCAGAGCATGCGGGGGTCGAGGCCGCCGCCTCCGCCGCCGGGGGGCGCGGCTGACGCCGGGGGCGCCGAAGGCGTGGACGGGGTCGCGGGGGCTGGCGGAGCGGTGGGCTGCGGCGACTGCGCCCTGCTCGCGCCGCCGCCCGCGGGGGTGGCCGTGGGCCATCCGCCGGGGCGCCGGGCCGCACCCACGCCGGCGGCGCCCGCGCCCGTACCGCCTCCGCCCGCCGGGGTGGCGG
>MUNG01000748.1 GCA_002154585.1 Streptomyces pseudogriseolus | reverse complement strand
AGATGTGTAGAAGGGACAGGCGTCCAGGGCGCGTTCGACGGCGCGGAGGATCTCCCAGCGGCGGGGCGAGTCGACGGGCAGCTCGGCCATCAGCTCGCCGAGCACCTCGAGGTCGGTCACCAGGTGCCACACTGTCTCGTCGAGGACGGCGAGGTCCATGCGGGTCAGGGTGTACTGGGGGTCGCGGCCGGCGGTCTCCAGGTCGCCGAGCGGGGTGGGCGTGAAGGGGCGGGGGCCCATGACGACGGGGTTGGAGGCGGCCTCGACGTGCAGGCGGACCTCCTCCCCGCCCTGGACGGGGGCGCCGATCCGCACCCACTGGTTGCGCGGGTTGAGGCCCTTCACGGGGGTGCCGTCCGGGCGGTAGACGAGCCCCTCGCACTGGAAGCCGGGCATGTTCTCGTCGAAGCCGAGGTCGAGGATCGCCTCGACGGTCTTCCCGGCCCACTCCGCCGGCACGGTGCCGGTGACGCGGAACCAGCTGGTGCCCCAGGGCGCGCCCCAGCGGGAGCCGACGGTGACCGGCTCGACGTCGGCGGCCAGTCCCTCGGCGACCGGGACCGGCTCCCCCGGCGCGTGCCACACCGCCACCTCCAGGGGCACGGACTCGGGGTGGACGGCGGGTCGGATGCGCTCGTCGAGGACCCGCCTCAGACGGGCTTCGACCAGGGTGCGGTCGTCATGCATGCGGCGCTCCATGAGTGTGGCCGGGTTCGCTGCCGTACGGGTTCCGCCCGCGCGGCGGGACCCCCGGGTACAACTCCCC
>MUNG01000075.1 GCA_002154585.1 Streptomyces pseudogriseolus | reverse complement strand
CGCTCCCCGCCGGGCGCGGGTACCCCGGCACGGGGGGCTTCACGGCGGGCGGGCCGTACGGCGGCCGGTCCGGGGCCGCATGCGCGTGCGGGCGCTCGCGTGCGCTTGCGGGCGTGCGGGCGCGGGCGTAACGTACAACCAAATGGTTGTAGATGGGATGGACGAGGCCGACCGGGCCGTGGACCGGCTGTTCCAGGCGCTGGCCGACGCGACGCGGCGCGACATGCTGCGCCGCTGTGTCCGCGGTGAGCTGTCCGTGTCACGGCTGGCCGCCGCGTACCCGATGAGCTTCGCCGCGGTGCAGAAGCACGTCACCGTGCTGGAGCGGGCGGGGCTGGTCACCAAGGAGCGGCGCGGACGGGAGCAGCTCGTACGCACCGACCCCGGTGCGGTGGCCCGCGCGCGGCAGGCGCTCGACGCGCTGGAGTCGGCCTGGCGGGCCCGGGTGGACCGGATGTCCGGCCTGCTCTCCGAGGACGACGACGGCCCGGACGCCTGCGGCGGGCCCGCACACGCACGCGAGAGGAAAGGACCGGACGGATGACTGTCACCCGTGTCGACAAGGACGTCGACACCCTCACGCTCACCCTCGTCGCGGACTTCACCGCACCGGTGGAGCGGGTCTGGCAGCTGTGGGCCGACCCGCGGCTGCTGGAGCGCTGGTGGGGCCCGCCCGGGTTCCCGGCGACCGTCGAGGAGCACGACCTCACGGCGGGCGGCGGCGTGAAGTACCACATGACCGGGCCGGAGGGCGAGAAGTACGGCGGCTGGTGGCGCGTCTCCTCGGTCACGCCGCCCACGTCGCTGGAGTTCACCGACGGCTTCGCCGACCAGGACGGGCGGCCGAACCCGGAGATGCCGGTCACCACGGTCCGGATGACGCTCACCGGGCGCGAGGGCGGGACGCGGATGGAGCTGCGGTCCGTGTTCGACACCCGGGAGCAGATGGAGCAGCTGGCCGAGATGGGCATGGTCGAGGGCATGAGCCAGGCCGTCGGCCAGATGGACGCGCTGCTGGAGAGCTGAACGGCGGGAGGGGGCGGGTCCGTCGGACCCGCCCCCTCTTCTTCGCTGCTTCAGGCCGTCATCGGCGCCAGGGTCCGGTCACGGCGAACGTCGTGCCCGGGTCGTAGACGTTGACGTACATCGTCCGGCCGTCCGGGGAGAACGTGACCCCGGCGAACTCGCCCCAGTCCGGGGCATCGTCCGTGCCCAGGTTCTGGCGGTTGCGGGCCATCGGGTAGACCTCGCCGTGCCGGGTGACGCCGAAGACGTGCTGGGCGCCCCAGCCGTCCTCGCACACCATCAGACCGCCGCTGGGCGCGAGGCAGATGTTGTCCGGGGACTCGCCCGGCATCTGGATGTCGGTGTCCGGGCCGAAGACGATCACCAGGGTGAGGCGGCGGTGGTCCGGGTCGTAGCGCCAGACCTGTCCGTAGTGGCTGGCGGCCGAGCCGTCGGAGGTGCGGGCGAAGGACGACACGAAGTAGACGGAACGGCCGCCCCAGTAGCAGCCCTCCAGCTTCTGCGCGTGGGTGATGCCCTTCGCGCCGAAGTCCTGGTGGCGGATGGGGGTCTCGACGGCCAGCGGGTCGGGGACGTCCACCCACTCGATGCCGTCGAAGCGGGCGCCGGTCTCCTGGATCGTGGACAGGTCGGGCACCCCGGGCACCCGCATCGCCTGGAGCCTGCCGCCCGCGCGCAGCGAGCCCGTGCCGCCGAGCGGCTTGTTCGGCAGGAAGCGGTAGAACAGGCCGAAGGGGCGCTCGAAGGCGTCCTCCGTCTCGTAGACCACGCCCCGGTGCGGGTCCACCGCGATCGCCTCGTGCGCGAAGCGGCCCATCGCGGTCAGCGGTACGGCCCCCGTGCGGCGGGGGTCGGCGCCGTCCACCTCGAAGATGAAGCCGTGGTCCTTGGTGTAGCCGTTGGTCCCGGCTCTGTCCTCGGTCTCCTCGCAGGTCAGCCAGGTCTTCCACGGGGTGGGCCCGCCCGCGCAGTTGACCGCCGTACCGGCGATCGCCACCCGCTCGGAGAGCACGCGGCCGCCGCGGTCGAGGGTGAGGGCGGTACAGCCGCCCTTGCCCTGCGGGTCGTACGTCAGCCCGTCGACCACCGGGACCGGGACTCTGCCGGTGGCGCGGTTCTCGTGGTTGCGGACCAGGTGGACGTGGCCCTGGCGGTCGGCGAAGGCGGCCATGCCGTCGTGGTTGGAGGGGACGGGTCCCTCGCCGGAGCGGAGCTGGTCGCCCTCCTTGGAGAGCACGGTGTAGCGGAAGCCCTTGGGCAGGTCGAGCAGTCCGTCGGGGTCGGGGACCAGGTCGCCGTAGCCGTGGTGGCCGAGGCTCTGTGCGGCGGAGGTGCCGGCGAACAGTTCGGAGAGGGCGCCGGTGAAGGCGATGCCGGCAGCGACGGCACCGGAACGGGCGAGCATCTGGCGTCGGGTTGTTGCCGTGGAGCCGTGGGGGGACCCGTTTTCTGACATGGGGAAACCTTCCTGCTGGCGGACAGGAACTGTGACCCCGCCGTGTCTATCACCTGCCGCCGGTCCCGTGAACCACGCGTGTTGCACGTGTCACGGTGCGGCCAGGGGCCCGTCGGCCCCTGGGCCGGGCTCCGGCGCGGAGTGCTGGGCTCGTTCGAGGAAGCGGAGGAGTTCGACGGGGAAGGGCAGGACGAGGGTGGAGTTCTTCTCGGCGGCGACGGCCACGATGGTCTGCAGCAGGCGCAGTTGCAGGGCGGAGGGGGTTTCCGACATCTCCCGGGCGGCCTCGGCGAGTTTCCTGGACGCCTGGAGTTCGGCGTCGGCGTTGATGACGCGCGCCCGGCGTTCGCGGTCGGCCTCGGCCTGGCGGGCCATGGACCGCTTCATCGTGTCGGGCAGGGAGACGTCCTTGATCTCCACGCGGTCGATCTGCACGCCCCAGCCGACGGCGGGGCTGTCGATCATCAGCTCCAGACCTTGGTTCAGCTTCTCGCGGTTGGACAGCAGATCGTCCAGGTCGCTCTTGCCGATGATCGACCGCAGAGAGGTCTGCGCCATCTGGGACACCGCGAACCGGTAGTCCTCGACGTTGATGACGGCCGCCGGCGCGTCGACGACCTTGAAGTAGACGACCGCGTCCACCCGTACGGTCACGTTGTCCCGGGTGATGCCCTCCTGGGCGGGGACCGGCATCGTGACGATCTGGAGATTCACCTTGCGCATCCGGTCCACGCCGGGGACGACGAGGGTGAAGCCGGGCGGCCGCACGGGGCCGTGCAGGCGGCCGAGGCGGAGGACGACGCCGCGCTCGTACTGCTTGACGACCCGGGCCGCCGCGAACAGGTAGGCGGCGGCTGCCGCTGCGGTGCCGGCGGCTGCGGTGAGCAGTTCCTCGACCATGGCGACCTCCCGGCCCAGAGGTCTCGTTGTGCTTGTTCCGTCCGCTGTTGCCACGATAGGCCCGGTGTCCGGTGCGGGGCCATGCCGGGGCGGGGACGGGAAGGGGCGCGGGGCCGCATGACGGCACGGCCCCGCGCCCCTGGGAGCCGCGTCCCTACTGAGTCGAGACCGGTGCCTCTCTGAGTTTCACCGGGGCCGTGCCCGGTGTGCTGTGGCGGTCCGACCAGTTCCTCAGTGCCGTGTGACAGGCGTGGTCCATGTGGTGCAGGCCGGTGAGGTCCAGCTCGACGGGACGGTTCGTGGGGAGGGACTCCAGGGTGTCGAGGATCTTCGGGAGGCGCAGGAAGGTCGCGTTGCCCGACAGGTACACCTGGACGGGGCCCGCGCCCTTGTCTATGACCTCCAGCTTCGCCTGCGAGGCCTCCCAGGCCGTCTTGGCGACCGACAGGGCCAGACCGATCAGCACGCCCTCGAACATGTTGACCACGACGATCGACACGGCGGTGACCACCAGGATCAGCGCCTCACCCCGGTGGCTCCGCCAGAGCGCGGCCACGGCCCGGAACGGGATCAGCTTCCAGCCGGCGTGGACCAGGATGCCGGCCAGCGCGGGCAGCGGGATCAGTGCCAGTGCGGACGGCAGAAGCGCGGCGAACAGCAGCAGCCACACGCCGTGCAGCACCCGGGACGCCCTGGTCCTGGCACCTGCCCGGACGTTGGCCGAGCTGCGCACGATGACCGCGGTCATCGGCAGCGCGCCGAGGACCCCGCAGACCGTGTTGCCCGCGCCCTGCGCCATCAGCTCCTTGTTGTACTGGGTGCGCGGACCGTCGTGCAGCCGGTCCACCGCGGCGGCGCTGAACAGGCTCTCGGCGGAGGCGATCAGGGTGAAGGCGACGATCGTGCCGAGAATCCCGGTCTCCAGCCCGCCGAAGACGTCCGCGCCGGGCGGCTGGACGGCGTCGAGCAGGCCCTGCACCTCGACCGTCGCTACGGGCACGCCGAACGCGAGGGTGACCGCCGTCGCCAGCAGGACCGCCGCCAGCGCGCCCGGTACGGCGCCGGCCGGGCCCGGCATCCGACGCCACAGCACCATCACGGCGACAGTGCCGGCGCCCACCGCGAGCGAGGCGAGCGCCTCGGTGCTGCCGAGCGCGTCCGCGGCGGCCCCCGGCAGCCCGAGGATCTTGTCGACGCCGGAGGCGGGCGCAGGCAGCCCGGCGGCCGCGTAGAGCTGGCCCGCGATGAGCACGAGACCGATGCCGGCCAGCATGCCCTCGACCACCGAGAGGGATATCGCGCGGAACCAGCGTCCGAGCCGCAGCGCGCCCATGGCCAGCTGGAGCAGCCCGGTGGCCAGCACGATCACGCCGAGCGCGGGCAGCCCGTAGGTGTCGACGGCTTCGAAGACCAGCACGGTCAGGCCGGCGGCCGGACCGGACACCTGCAGGCTGCTGCCCGGCAGCAGACCGGTGACCAGCCCGCCCACGATGCCGGTGACCAGGCCGAGCTCGGCCGGGACTCCGGAGGCGACGGCGACGCCCACGCACAGCGGGAGCGCGACGAGGAAGACGACGAGTGAGGCGGCGAAGTCCTGCCGCAGGTGGGGGAACCTGGACACGGCGGTGCTCACAGCGCCTCGAAGGCGTCGGTGCCGGCGCGGTGTTCGTGTACGGCTCCGGTGTGCACCTCGTAGTACCAGCCGCGCAGCCGCAGCCGGCCCGAGGCCAGCCGCTGTTCCACGCACGGGTACGAGCGCAGCCGCAGCAGCTGGGCCAGGACGTGGTGCTGGACCGCCTCGGCGCAGGCCGGGTCCG
Organism: Streptomyces pseudogriseolus; assembly: GCA_002154585.1. Classification (GTDB taxonomy): domain Bacteria; phylum Actinomycetota; class Actinomycetes; order Streptomycetales; family Streptomycetaceae; genus Streptomyces; species Streptomyces pseudogriseolus. The sequence continues at coordinate 11,632 of MUNG01000075.1, read as the reverse complement.
TCGCGTCGGCCGACGCCGGCTCGTCGGCGGCGTGCGCCAGCCAGTCGCGCACGGCGGGCACGGCGTCCAGGTCGTCGCCGCGCACCAGCGCGCCGATGGCCCCGCAGTGGGAGTGGCCGCAGACCACGATGTCCGTGACGCCGAGGACCTCCACCGCGTACTCGACGGTGGCCGCCTCGGCGGTGGGACGGTCGAGGGCGTACGGCGGGACGATGTTGCCCGCGGTGCGCAGCTCGAAGAGCTCGCCGGGCCGGGCGCCCGTGATCAGGGCCGGTACGACCCTGGAGTCGGAACAGGTGATGAACAGGACGTCGGGGGATTGACCCTCGGCGAGGCGGGCGAACTCCTCAGGGCGCTGTCCGAACGTGCGGGCGTTGTCGATGAGGGGCTGCATTCGGTGTTTCCTCCTGGCGCGCGTGGGGACGCGTCGGACGGGCATGACAAAAGGTCGGACTCCGTTGACCTCATGGCCCTTACCTCACGCAATGTGTACGCGAACGTGAAAGGTGAAGGAAATGAGAAAGAGCGACAATCAGGTAAAGCGACGGCAAGGAGCCGGGGTGGGGCCCGAGAGGGGCCGCACTCTCCGGACCTCGAAACACGCGTGCCTCACGAGACCGTACACACCTCTTCCGCATGCCAAGGATTGGTCAACGGCTGGTCAAGAAGCACAGTAACCCTGCAATGCCGTTTGCAGGGTTAACTCAATGTTTCGTGGTGAAGAGAGCCTGAAAAGAAAGGGTGGGTTGGCGCGAATGCGCCCCTGACCGGCGATAACTCGATCAGGTGTCCGACGCGCGGTTCAGCGGGCTTCGGTGAGCCGTGCCGCGTCCCTGGCCAGAGCCGTGAGACGGGAGATCGCCCGGAAGTACTTCTTGCGGTAGCCGCCGTTCAGCATCTCCTCGCTGAAGAGCTGGTCGAACGGCAGTCCCGACGCGAGCACCGGCACCTCGCGGTCGTACAGCCGGTCCGCGAGGACCACGAGCCGCAGCGCGGTCGACTGGTCCGGCACCGGCCGCACCCCGGTGAGGCACACCGCGCCGATGCCGTCGGTGAGGGCGCCGTAGCGGCTGGGGTGGACGCGCGCGAGATGGTCCAGCAGGTCGGGGAAGGCGTCCAGCGACGCGTCCGCGGTGGCGTGCGCGACCCGGGTGACCACGTCGTCGGAGTACGGGGCAGGCGCCTCGGGCAGCCCCCGGTGCCGGTAGTCCTCGCCGTCGATCCTGAGCGCGCGGAAGTGCGCCGACAGACCCTGGATCTCCCGCAGGAAGTCCGCCGCCGCGAACCGGCCCTCGCCGAGCTTGCCCGGCAGCGTGTTGGAGGTGGCGGCGAGCGCCACGCCCGCCTCGACCAGCTTGCCGAGCAGCGTGGACACCAGCACGGTGTCGCCCGGGTCGTCCAGCTCGAACTCGTCGATGCACAGCAGCCGGTGCCCGGACAGCGTCCGTACGGTCTGCTGGAAGCCGAGCGCGCCCACCAGGTTGGTCAGCTCGACGAACGTGCCGAACGCCTTGAGCTCGGGCTCGGCCGGGCTGGCGTGCCACAGCGAGGCCAGCAGATGCGTCTTGCCGACGCCGTAGCCGCCGTCCAGGTAGACCCCGCGCGGCCCGGACGGGGCGGCCTTCTTCGCCGCCTTGCCGAAGCCGAACAGCCGGCGCCGGCCCTGCTCCCCGGCGGACGTCCCGCCGAGACCCGCCGCGAAGCCCTCGAGGACGCGCACGGCCTCGGTCTGGCTCGGCTGGTCCGGGTCGGGGATGTACGTGGCGAAACGGACGGCGTCGAACCGCGGCGGCGGCACCATCTCGGCGACGAGCCGGTCCGCGGGGACGTGCGGCTCACGGCCGCACAGCGAGAGCGGAGCCACGTCGGCTATCTGACCGGGACGGGAGGCTGCGGAGGACGACACGGTCCCCCATCGTACGGGGCGTGGAAGACTGCCTGACATGCGACGCCTGTTCCCCGTGACCGATGTGACCGACGAGACGGGAGCCGCCGGCGGGGCGGCCGGCCGGGAGTGGAGCCTGGCCGAGCTGGCCGCCGCCTACGCCTATCCCGAGCCCGGCCCGGAGGGCCCCGCGCCCTGGCTGCGCGGCAACATGGTCTCCACCCTGGACGGCGCCGCCCAGCACGAGGGCCGCTCGCAGCCCATCTCCTGCCCCGCCGACATGCGGATCTTCGGCGTGCTGCGGGCTCTCGCGGACGCGGTCGTGGTCGGCGCGGAAACGGTACGGCAGGAGGGGTACCGCCCGGCCCGCGCCCGCGCCGAGTTCGCAGCCGCCCGGGAGGCCGCCGGACAGGGCCCCGCGCCCGCGATCGCGGTGGTCTCGGCGAGCCTGGACCTGGACTTCTCGCTGCCCCTGTTCACCTCCCCGCTGGTGCCCACCCTGGTCCTCACCGGCGCCGCCGCCGACCCGGAGCGAGTCGCCGCCGCAGGGAAGGCGGGCGCCCGTGTGGTCGTCGCCGGGGAGGGCGCCGGGGTGGACCCCGCACGGGCCGTACGGGCGCTGGCCGGACTCGGACACACCCGGCTGCTGACCGAGGGCGGACCCCGGCTGCTGGGCCAGCTCATCGCCGCCGGCGTACTGGACGAGCTCTGCCTCACCGTCGCGCCGATGGTCACGGCCGGTGACGCCCAGCGCATCGCCGGAGGACCCACAGTGACACTTCCGCGCCGATTCACGCTGTCGTCGATGTTGGAGGAGGACGGCTTCCTGTTCACGCGGTACCGACGGGCCTGACCGGTCCGGCCGGACGCCGTCGCCGGTCCGGCGATCGGCGGAACCGTCCGCCCGCCCGGCGCGAAGAAGGGCGAGACTGAAACCGGCCGTACTCGCGCCCGCACGGGGAAGGATGATCTCCGGGGGGCCTGGCTCGGCCCACGGAGCAGCGAGGGCCCGCGGGTCCTCCGAGGAGTAAGGGGCGCCTGGTGTTCACAAGCGTACTGATGATCGAGAAGGCCCTGACGTCCGCCGACGTGGAGTTCGTCACCACCCTGCACGGCGACGAGCCGGTCGCCTTCCACGTCCTGCTCCAGCCACGCGGCGAACAGGCCGACCGGCTGCTGAGAGCCATCGACGACGTCGCCCTGGGCGAGCTCGACGAGGCCGTGCGCGAGGGCGGCACCCCCGAGGGCGACGAGGCGCGCTCCATGGGCGAACGGGCGCTCGCCGTCTCCCTCCAGGCGCTGCGCGGGACCGGCGACACCGCCGAGGGCCGCCTCGTCGGGGACCACCCGCTCGACGCGCTCAGGAAACTCGTCGAGGAGGTCGGCGCGGACGAGGTGATCGTGCTGACCGACCCGCACTACGTGGAGGAGTTCTTCCACCGCGACTGGGCCTCCCGGGCCCGCCACAAGGTCGGGGTGCCGGTGCTGAAACTCTTCTCCCACAGCAAGGCATAGGCTGGGGCCGCGCTCTCCCGGCCCGGCCCGCGAGGGCGCGAAGACCGTCGTCCCGCTCGTCGCACCACTGGGAGAACACGCATGGCACCCGGCCTTCCTACCGCCATGGACCGACCGCACTTCATCGGCATCGGCGGCGCCGGGATGTCGGGCATCGCCAAGATCCTCGCCCAGCGCGGCGCGCGGGTGGCCGGCAGCGACGCCAAGGACTCGGCGACCGCCGAGGCCCTGCGCGCCCTCGGCGCCACCGTGCACATCGGGCACGCCGCCGCGCACCTCGCCGACGACGCCAGCTGCGTCGTGGTCTCCTCCGCGATCCGCGAGGACAACCCGGAGCTGCGGCGCGCCGCCGAGCTGGGCATCCCCGTGGTGCACCGCTCCGACGCCCTCGCCGCCCTGATGGACGGCGCGCGCCCGATCGCGGTCGCCGGCACCCACGGCAAGACCACCACCACCTCCATGCTGGCGGTCGCCCTCACCGAGCTGGGCCGCGAGCCGTCGTACGCCATCGGCGGCGACCTCGACGCCCCCGGCTCCAACGCGCTGCACGGCGCGGGCGAGATCTTCGTCGCCGAGGCCGACGAGTCCGACCGCAGCTTCCACACGTACGCCCCCGAGGTCGCGATCATCCTCAACGTGGAGCTGGACCACCACGCCAACTACGCGTCGATGGAGGAGATCCACGAGTCCTTCGAGACGTTCGTCGGCCGGATCGTCCCCGGCGGCACGCTGGTGATCTCCGCCGACCACGAGGGCGCCCGCGAGCTGACCCGCCGCCTGGACGGCTCGGTGCGGACCGTGACGTACGGCGAGTCCGCCGACGCCGACGTCCGGGTCCTGTCGGTCGTCCCGCAGGGGCTGAAAAGCGAGGTGACCGTCGAGCTGGACGGCGGCCCGCTCACCTTCACCGTGTCGGTGCCCGGCAAGCACTACGCCCACAACGCGGTCGCCGCGCTCGCCGCCGGCGTCGCGCTGGGCGTCCCCGCCGCCGAGCTGGCCCCCGCGCTGGCCGCGTACACCGGCGTCAAGCGCCGCCTCCAGCTCAAGGGCGAGGCGGCCGGCGTCCAGGTCATCGACTCCTACGCGCACCACCCCACCGAGATGACCGCGGACCTGGAGGCGATGCGCGCCGCCGCCGGGGACGCCCGCATCCTCGTCGTCTTCCAGCCCCACCTGTTCTCCCGCACCCGCGAGCTGGGCAAGGAGATGGGCCACGCCCTCGCCCTCGCCGACGCCTCGCTGGTCCTGGACATCTACCCGGCCCGTGAGGACCCGATCCCCGGTGTCACCAGCGAGCTGATCATCGAGGCGGCCCGCGCGGCCGGCGCGGACGTGACGGCCGTCCACGACGCGGCGGAGGTCCCCGGGGCGGTCGCGGGAATGGCCAAGCCGGGCGATCTGGTTCTCACCATGGGAGCGGGCGACGTCACCGACCTCGGCCCGCGCATCCTGGACCGTCTGTCGAACTAAGGGGCTGGAACCTCATGCCGTACGACGTGGAGAAGCCGGACGAGCAGTGGCGCGCGGAGCTGTCGCCGTCCGAGTACGCGGTTCTGCGCCAGGCGGCGACGGAACCGGCCTTCACCGGTGAGTACACCGACACCAAGACCGAGGGCGTCTACTCGTGCCGTGCCTGCGGCGCGGAGCTGTTCACCTCGGACACGAAGTTCGAGTCGCACTGCGGCTGGCCGTCCTTCTACGACCCGAAGGACACCGACTCCGTCGAGCTGGTCGAGGACCGCTCGCACGGCATGGTGCGCACCGAGGTGCGCTGCGCCCGCTGCGGCTCGCACCTCGGGCACGTCTTCGAGGGCGAGGGCTACCCGACGCCCACGGACCAGCGGTACTGCATCAACAGCATCTCGCTGACGCTGCGCCCCGCCGGTTCCTGATCCGCCGCCCGCTCCTCACCACCCGGTCAGCACCAGGTGGTTGAGGAGCAGGGCCAGGGCCGCCTGCCCGGCGAGCCAGCCGCGCGGACCGGGCAGGAGCGCGCAGGCGGGCAGCAGCCACAGCGCGAACGGCAGCCAGATCCGCTCCGTCTCCGCCTTGCTCATCCCGGACAGGTCCGCGACCAGCAGCGCCAGCAGCGCGGACCCCACCAGCAGCACCAGCCGGGGCACCGGGTCCCGCAGAAGCGCCGCCCGGCCGGACCTCACCGGCTCCGCGCCGCCCCGGCGCAGCCCCGCCACCGTCGCGGGGCCCACGACCAGCACCGTGCACGCCAGGTTCGCCCACACCCAGTAGCCGTACGGGCGTACCCCGCCCGCGCCCTGGTAGTAGCGGGTCACCAGCAGCCGGTACGCCTCCCACCAGTCGAACCCCAGGGCCGCGAACACCACCGGCACCACCAGGAACCCGGCCGCCGCGTACGGCAGCGGCCGCAGCCGCCGGACGCCCAGCAGCAGGACGGCCGCGGCGGTCACCGCGATCAGGGTGAGCCCGTACGACAGATACACCGTCAGCCCGAACAGCAGCCCCGCGCCGAATCCCGTCCAGGCCGGACGGCGGCCGGTGACGGCGAGGGCCAGCAGGGCCAGCGCCCAGGCGGCGACCGCCGCGAACCAGCCGTCGGCGGAGGTGCCCGTCCACACGGCCGCCGGGGCCGGCACGAGGAACGGTGCGGCCCGGCGGGCGAGGTCCTCGCCGGCCAGCCGCCGCACCGTGACCAGCACGGCGACCGCCGCCGTGGTGCCCGCGGTGACGACGAACGCCCCCGCCCACGCCCCGCCGCCCAGCCCGATCCGGTCCAGCAGCACGAAGGTGAGGGTGGCGCCCGGCGGATGCCCCGCCACATGCGCCGGCCAGTTGTCGGGGGCGCCGATGAGGATGTGCGCGTGGAAGTCCCGCAGGGTCGCCGGGATGTCCTGGAACCGGTCGATCACCTGGAGGTACTCGTGCCGGGTGGTCAGCCGCCCGGCGACGCCCCGCTGCCAGCCGTCCACCAGGGCCAGCGACCACGTCCAGGCGAGCGCCCCGCCCCACACCGCCAGCAGCAGCGGCCGCCACGGCAGCCGGGCCGCCACCCCCGGGCCGTACGCCACCACCGCCACGGCGACCGCGAGCGCGGCCGGGGTGCCGGGTCCGAGGTGCGGCATCCACTGGCCCACCAGGGGCGGCCAGCCCACCCGCAGGGTGCCGTAGCGGTTCTGCAGGTGCGTGCCGATCAGGGCCGCGGCCAGGACCAGCAGCGCGGCGGCGGCCACGGCGCAGGCGTCGGCCTTCGCGCCGCCGGGGCGGACGGCGGGGGCACGGAGGTCCGTGCGGTCAGAAGTGCGCTTCACGTCGTCACACGCTAGGCCGCCCGGCCTGCGGCAAGCGGCTGACGAGCGGCGACGTCAGCGTTTCGTCACCGCTCGGGGCCCCCTTTCCGGGCCGCCTCCGACCTACCGTCGGCACATGGCACGGTCTTCCCTCCCCGGCCGCCTCCCGCGCGGCCCCTTCTCGCCGGACTTCTGGCGCAGCCCGCTGCGCGGCACGTGGTTCACCTCGGTGCTCGGCGTGGTGCTGCTGTTCGGCATCACCGTCCTGTTCGTGACGGGCCTGGTGTCGTACGCGGCGTACAACCCGGATCTGTCGCCGGTGAACGACCGCACCCCCGGCAAGGGGATCCTCGGCTTCTACCTCTTCTCCTGGCCCACCGACCCGCCCTGGCTCTACCGGCTCACCCAGGGCGTCCACGTCACGCTCGGACTGGGGCTCGTACCGGTGCTGCTGGCCAAGCTGTGGTCGGTCCTGCCGAAGCTGTTCACCCTGCCGCCGGCCCGCTCGGTCACCCACGCCCTGGAGCGGATCTCGCTGCTCCTGCTGGTCGGCGGCGCGCTGTTCGAGTTCGTCACCGGCATCCTCAACATCCAGCTGGACTACGTCTTCCCCGGCTCGTTCTACCCGCTGCACTTCTACGGCGCGTGGGTCTTCTTCGGCGCGTTCCTCGCGCACGTGGTGCTGAAGGCGCCGGCCGCCTTCCGGAACCTGCGGCGCATGCGGCGCGGGGAGGACGAGGAGCCGGACGAGGACCTGACCGCGGCGCGGCCCGACCCGCCGACCGTGACCCGGCGCGGGGCGCTCGGCCTGGTCGGCGGGGGCTCGCTGCTGCTCCTCGCCACCTCCGCCGGGCGCAGCTTCGACGGCCCGCTGCGCCGGACGGCCGTCCTCACCCCGCACGGCGGGACCGAACCGGGCAGCGGGCCGGGCGCGTTCCAGGTCAACAAGACGGCCGAGTACGCCGGCATCCGCCCCGACGACACGACCGAGGAGGCCTGGCGGCTGACCGTCACCGGCCGCACCGGCACCGTACGGCTGAGCAGGGCGGAGCTGCTCGCGATGGAGCAGCACGACGCCGACCTGCCCATCGCCTGCGTCGAGGGCTGGTCCACCTCCGACCAGGCATGGCGCGGCGTACGGCTGCGGGACCTCGCCGCCCTCGTGGGACACGACGACCCGGCCGCCGTGTACGTGGAGTCCCTGCAGGCGCACGGCACCTGGCGGGACGCCGCGCTGAGCGCCGGTCAGGTCGCCGACGAGCGTTCCCTGCTGGCCCTGTCCGTCAACGGCGCGGACCTGACCCCGGACCACGGACACCCGGCCCGCGTCATCGTCCCGGCCGCGCCCGGCGTGCTGAACACCAAGTGGGTCACGCGGCTGACCTTCGGCGACCTGTGAGGAGACGTCCCGTGTCCGATCGTCGATCCCGGCTGGGCAGCCCCTTCCACCTGCTGGTGCTGCTGTGCTCGTTCGCCCTGTGCGCGTACGCGGGGGTGCGGCTGCTCGACGGAGACTGGCTGATGATCACCGTGTGGTTCGTGGGCGCGGCGCTGATCCACGACCTCGTGCTGCTGCCGCTGTACGCGGCGGCCGACCGCGCCCTGATCACGGTCACCGTCGGCCGCACGGCCTGGGTGAACCACATCCGCGTCCCGGCCGCCCTGTCCGGGCTGCTGCTCCTCGTGTGGTTCCCGCTGATCACCGGCCGGGTGTCGGAGCGGTACGCGTCCGTCGCCGCCCTCTCCGCCGACGGCTTCGCGGCCCGCTGGCTCCTGATCACGGCGGCCCTGTTCGCGGGCTCGGCCGTGCTGTTCGCCGTGCGGGTGGGGAGACGGCGGCCGGGGGCGGGGGAGTGACACCGGGACTCCGTCGCCCTCCGAGCCGCCCCTGACGGTCCTGCCGGTCAGGGGGCCTGGCGAGGGGGCCGGAGGGCCACGAAGGTGCGGGTGTCCTCGGACCAGCGGTCCGTCGCGCGCCAGCCGGACGAGCGGGCGTGGCGCAGCAGGGCCCGGGTGCCCAGGCGCGCCCAGGGGAAGGGGGCGCCCGGGGTGCCGTGGGGGGCGGTGAGCTGGACCGTGAGACGTTCGTCGACGTCCGGGTACGGCGCCGTCTCGACGAGGAGCAGTCCGTCCGCGGTGAGCAGCCGCGCCAGCCGGGCCAGCAGGGCGTGCGGGTCGCCGCCGATGCCGATGTTGCCGTCCAGCAGCAGCGCCGTGTCCCAACGGCCCGTGCCGGGCAGCGGGTCGAACACCGAGGCCCGCAGCGCCCGCCCGCCGCGCCGCACGGTGTGCGCCACCGCGGCCTCGCTGACGTCGACGCCCAGCGCGCGCCCGCCCAGCGCGGCCACCAGCCGGCCGGGTCCGCAGCCCACGTCCAGCACCGTGCCCTCGCAGCGTCCCAGCACCTCGAGGTCGGCCGGGTCCGGCTCCGCGCACCAGCGTTCCACGTTCAGCGGCAGCAGCCATCCGTCGGTGCGGCGCAGGAACAGCGGTCCCCGGCCGGCGCGCAGGGCGTCGGCGTAGGGGTCGGCCGACCAGGCGGGGTCGGTGGCGGGCAGCGGACGGCCGGGCGGGCGCTGTGGCCCGAGGCGGGGCGTGGCCGTCGCCCGTGCCGCCCTCACCGGCGGGCCGCCGTCAGCCGGGCCAGCCGCGCGGCGAACCGTCCGCCGGGCGCCGCGCCGGCGACGGCCGCCGCGTCCCGGGCCGTGTCCACGTCCCGCAGCAACGGCAGCTCCCGTACCCGCAGCCCGTCCAGACGCCGGCGTTGCACGGCCCCCGTGTGCGGTGTCGACATGGGCACCCCGCGCAGCAGGCCGGGGTCGGGGTCGGCCAGGCCCAGCGCCCAGAAGCCGCCGTCCGCGGCCGGCCCGAACCAGGCGTCGCAGTCCGCGAAATCCACCGTGAGCAGCTCCGGCGTCACCTGCGGGGTGTCCATGCCGATGAGCAGGGCGGGACCGTCGCACCCCGCGAACGCGCCGGCCAGCCGCTCGTCGAGGCCGCCCGCGCACTGCGGTACGACCTCCACGCCGGCCGGCAGCCACGGCCCCGGCGACCCGTCCAGCACCAGCACCCGGCGTCTCGCGGGCGTGCGCGCCACCGCGTCGAGGGTGTCGGCGAGCGCGGCCTCGGCGAGCGCCGCCGCCTCCTCCGGCGTGAACGGCGGGGTCAGCCTGGTCTTCACCCGGCCCGGCCGCGGCTCCTTCGCGATGACCAGCAGCGTCACCTCCGGCGCCGTCACGGCGTCACCCCCTCGCGCCCGGGCTGCTCCTGCAGCACCCGGCTCATGTCGCGCACGGCGTGCCAGGTGCCGCGCCAGGTGCCGGTCACCTTGGAGGCGCCGGTGCGCGGGGCGTACGGCACATCGTGCTCGGTGATCCGCCAGCCGGCGTCGGCGGCGCGCACCACCATCTCCAGCGGGTAGCCGCTGCGTCGGTCGGCGATGCCGAGGGCGAGCAGGTCGGCGCGCCTGGCCGCCCGCAGCGGGCCGAGGTCGCGCAGCCGCAGTCCGGTGCGGCGGCGCAGCAGCAGGGCGAGGGCCGTGTTGCCGGCCCGGGCGTGCGGCGGCCAGGCGCCCCGCCCGCGCGGGCGGCGCCGGCCCAGCACCAGGTCGGCGGCGCCCGCGCGGATCTCGTCGACGAACGGCACCGCGTCCGCCGGGTCCAGCGAGGCGTCGCAGTCGCAGAAGCAGACGAACTCGGCTGTGGCGGCGGTCAGTCCGGCGTGGCACGCGGCGCCGAAGCCGCGCCGCGTCTCGCGCACGACCGTCGCGCCGAGCTCGCGGGCGACGCCGCCGGAGCCGTCCGTGGAGCCGTTGTCCACGACGATCGCCCGCCATCCGGGCGGGATCCGGCGCAGCACCCACGGCAGCGCGGCGGCCTCGTCGAGACAGGGCAGGACGACGTCCACGGACAGGGCCGGGCCGCCCGGCGGTGGTTCCGGGGAGGAGGGGGAGGTGGTCACGGCACTCACCCTACGAACGAGAAACGGACATACCGGGCACCGGCTCCTTACGAAACAGGGACGCCCGTGCCCGCCCCGGACGGTTCGCGCGCGCGGGGTGCGAGGCTGGACCGCATGGAGCAGCCACCCACCGCAGGCGAGGCCGGAGCCCGGGTCCTCGTCGTGGACGACGACCCCACCGTCGCCGAGATCGTCACGGGCTACCTCGACCGCGCCGGGTACGTCGTCGACCGGGCCGGCGACGGCCCCGACGCCCTCGCCCGCGCCGCCGCCCACCGGCCCGACCTGGTCGTCCTCGACCTCATGCTGCCCGGCATGGACGGCCTCGAGGTGTGCCGCAGGATGCGCGGGCAGGGGCCCGTGCCGGTCATCATGCTCACCGCGCGCGGCGACGAGGACGACCGCATCCTCGGTCTGGAGGTCGGCGCCGACGACTACGTCACCAAGCCGTTCAGCCCGCGCGAACTGGTGCTGCGGGTGGGGTCCGTGCTGCGCCGCGCCCGGCCGCCGGCGGACGCGCCCGCCGGCGGTTCCGGGTCCGTGCCCGGTGCCGGCTCCGGTGTGCTGCGGGCGGCCGGGCTCACCGTCGATCCGGGCGCCCGGCGGGCCGTCAAGAACGGCGCTGAACTGGCTCTTACGGTCAGGGAGTTCGACCTGCTCACGTTCTTCCTGGCGCACCCCGGGCGGGCGTTCACCAGGGAGGAGCTGATGCGGGAGGTGTGGGGCTGGGACTTCGGCGACCTGTCCACCGTGACCGTCCATGTGCGGCGGCTGCGCGGCAAGGTCGAGGACGACCCGGCGCGGCCCCGGCTCGTGCGGACCGTGTGGGGTGTCGGCTACCGCTTCGACCCCACGACGGCCGAGGGGGAGTGACCCGGTGCGCGACGCCCTGCTCATCGCCCTGTTCGCGTTCCTCGGCGCCACCACGGCCGGTGTCCTCGGCGCGGGCGTCCTGCTGCTGATCCGGCGGTGGTCGCTGACCGCGCACCTCGCGGTCGTCGCCGCCGTC
>MUNG01000747.1:565-780 GCA_002154585.1 Streptomyces pseudogriseolus | reverse complement strand
CCGAGGCCACGGTGAAGACGCACGTCAGCCGGCTGCTGGGCAAGCTGGAGCTGCGCAGCCGGGTGCAAGCGGCGGTGCTGGCACAGGAGTTGGGCATTTAGAGGCTTCGTGAAGGTTTGGAACCGAAAGAGTCGCACACAGTGGTCCAGACCTATTGACCCGTGGTCCAGACCTTTCTATTCTCGCCGCACCGTGGGCACGAAGGCTCAGTCGTG
>MUNG01000747.1:0-554 GCA_002154585.1 Streptomyces pseudogriseolus | reverse complement strand
GGCGACGTCGGCGACCGCGACCTACGTCAAGACCCAGGACTGGGGCTCCGGCTTCGAGGGCAAGTGGACGGTGAAGAACACCGGCACCACCAGCCTCAGCTCCTGGACCGTCGAGTGGGACTTCCCCGCCGGCACCTCGGTCACCTCCGCCTGGGACGCCGACGTCACCTCCTCCGGCACCCACTGGACCGCCAGGAACAAGTCCTGGAACGGCACCCTCGCCCCCGGCGCCTCCATCAGCTTCGGCTTCAACGGCAGCGGCTCCGGCTCGCCGTCCAACTGCAAGCTGAACGGCGGCAGCTGTGACGGCGGCCCCACCGTCCCCGGTGACAACCCGCCCAGCGCCCCCGGCACCCCCACCGCCTCGAACGTCACCGACACCTCGGTGCGCCTGTCCTGGTCCGCGGCCACCGACGACAAGGGCGTCAAGAACTACGACGTGCTGCGCGACGGCTCCCGCGTCGCCACCGTGACCGGCACCTCCTACACGGACAGCGGCCTGACCAAGGGCACCGACTACTCGTACACCGTGCAGGCCCGGGACACCGCCGACC
>MUNG01000746.1 GCA_002154585.1 Streptomyces pseudogriseolus | reverse complement strand
TCCCTCGGCACCGGGCGGCGCGGGGGCGCCGCCCGGTGCCGAGGGAGTGCAGCTCGACGCGGTCCTCGTTCTCCGGTCCGGCCACCACCGAGGAGGCGGGGGCGGGCCGCTCGCGCAGCCGGGTGACCTCCGCGGTCAGCCGGGCGGCGCGGCGGCCGGCCCAGTCGGGTGCGGCGGCGACGACCGCGCCGGAGGCGTCGTACAGGGCGGCCCACCCGTCGACCTGGGAGGCAAGGGCGGCGAGCAGGCCCTCGGGGCCGTCGGTGAGGGTCTGCCGGGTGAGTTCCCGCTGGGCGGCGAAGCCGGCGGTGACCGCGCGGTACTGGTCGGCGGCGATCGCGGCGGACACGGCCTTGCTGATGGCGAGGAACGGGGTGCGGCGCGGCACCTCCAGCAGCGGCAGCCCCTCCTCGCGCGCGGCCTCGACGAGCGCCTCGGGGATGTCGTCGTAGTGGACGCCGACGGCGAAGCCGAGTCCGACCACGCCCGCGCCGGCCAGCCGCCTCACGTAGCGGCGCATCGCCTCCCGGTCCTCCGCGTCGAGCTTCAGCGCGGTGATCAGGAGCAGCTCGCCGCCCTCCATGTACGGCACGGGGTCGGCGAGCTCGCTGGCGTGCGCCCAGCGGACGGGCGCGTCGAGGCGGTCCTCCCCCGCGCGCACGGTCAGTTTGAGCGCGGAGTGGTGGACGAGCGAGGCGAGCGTCGGGGGCATCGGGGCGGTGTGCCTTCGGTTCGGCGGTCGGGTGTGCGAGAACGGTGATCTTTTGGCCGCCGCGTATGAACGACCTGTGTCGATTCTGCCTCACCGTACGGTCCCCGGCGGCCGGGGCCGCTCACTCCCGCAGGTCCACCAGGAGCGGAGGCGCGTGCTCGCCCTTGACGTTCGTCAGCGACAGCACCGCGTGTCCCGCGGGCACCGCGTGCGCCAGCTCGGACGCCGACCAGCGCTCCCGCTCGACCTGCCGGACGGTGACCGCGCGCGCGGT
>MUNG01000745.1 GCA_002154585.1 Streptomyces pseudogriseolus | reverse complement strand
GCGAACTCCCCGCGCGCGGGGGGCGCGCAGGGCACGGCAGGGCGGACGGGCAGGTTCCGGCGCGCGGCGGCCCTACGGGGCGATCGTCCCGTCGGTGAGGCCGTCGTACATCCCGCGCACCAGCTGCTCGCCGAGCCGTCCGGCCTCCCTGAGCGCCCTCTCGAACGCGTCGAGCGCGCGGAACCGCTCGCCGTAGCGCCGCTGTTCGTCCGGCGCGAGGCGCGGGAGCTGGAGGCGGCGGACGTCGAGCCGGGTGGCGGTGGACGCGTAGCTGCTGGCCTGGCGGTGGTTGGCGGTGCCGCGCAGGAACCCGGCGAGGAACCACGGGTCGAGCGCCGCCGGATCGGGGCGCAGCAGCACGAGATTGCGGCCGAGGACGGCTCCGGCGGTCTCCTCGTCGACCACCCGGGCGACGGCCCCGCCGCCCAGCACGGGCAGCACGACGTCGCCCGCCTCGGTCAGCACCGGCTCCTCCTCGCTCTCCGGGAGCGTCCCGGAGGGGGCGGTGCCGGCCAGCACGTCGTGGTCGGTGAGCACGGGCACGCGCGCGTGGCCGCCGTGTCCGCCCTGCCCGCCGGTGCGCATCACCAGCGCGCCCGCGCGCGCCAGTTCGCCGACCGTGGTGAGCGGCAGCCGTCCGGACGCGGCGGGCGGCACGGGCTCGGCGGGCGGCGGCGTCAGCTCGGCGGTCAGCCGCAGCGTCTCGTCGAGCCGCGCGCGTACGCCGGTCAGCCGGCCGGCGCCGTCCGTGTCGGCCGGGGGCGGCAGCCGGCGGGCGGGGGCGAGGTCGACGTCGTCGTCGAGGAGTTCGATGACCGGCACCGAGCGGGCCAGGCCGGGCCGTTCGTCGATCCGTCCGGCCGCGTCGAAGGCCTGCCAGGCGCCGAGCACCGTCTCCCGCACCCCGGGCCAGTCGGGGCCGCCGCGCCCGTCGTCGGTGAACCGCCCGGTGTCGACGAGCAGCACCTCCGGCTGCGCCGGTGTCCGGTCGGGCCGGCGCAGCACCCACAGGTGCAGCGGCACGCTGTACGGGGGCGCCGCCCCGGCGGGCAGCGCGACGACGGCGCGCAGCGCGCCCCGGCGCAGCAGGTCGGCCCTGATCCGCCGGCCGGAGCGGCGGGACGCCACGGCGGGCGGCATCAGCAGCACGGCGGTGCCGCCGTCCCGGAGCCGGGCGAGCGCGTGCTGCACCCAGGCCAGCTCGGACTCGGTGCGGGCGGGGAAGCCGTACTCCCAGCGCGGGTCGTAGGCGAGGTCGTCGTGGCCCCAGTTGCGCTCGTTGAACGGCGGGTGGCACAGCACGGCGTCGGCCCGCAGTTCCGGGTACGCGTCGGCCCGCAGGGTGTCTCCGGCGGCGGCGTGCACGGGCGCGCGGGTGTGCAGGGCGAGGCGCAGGGCGGTGAGGGCGGCGAGTTCCGGTGAGCCGTCCTGGGCGTGGAGCCGGCGGTCGGGGCGGTCGGCGAGGGCGCGGAGCAGGGCGCCGGTGCCGCAGGCGGGGTCGAGGA
>MUNG01000744.1 GCA_002154585.1 Streptomyces pseudogriseolus | reverse complement strand
GCCGACCTGGCCAACGTGCTGCACCACCTGTCCCCCAAGCGGCGCGCCGAGGTGGCCGCCGCCCTGGACGACGACCGGCTCGCGGACGTGCTGGAGGAGCTGCCCGAGGACGACCAGATCGAGATCCTGGGCGTGCTGGCCGAGGAGCGGGCCGCGGACGTGCTGGAGGCGATGGACCCCGACGACGCGGCCGACCTGCTGGGCGAGCTGCCGGAGGCGGACAAGGAGCGGCTGCTGAGTCTGATGCGGCCCGCGGACGCGGCCGACATGCGCCGCCTGATGTCGTACGAGGAGCACACGGCGGGCGGGCTGATGACCACGGAGCCGATCATCCTGCGCCCTGACGCGACCGTCGCGGACGCCCTCGCCCGGATCCGCGAGCCCGACCTGTCGCCCGCGCACGCGGCGCAGGTGTACGTGTGCCGGCCGCCGGAGGAGACGCCGACGGGCAAGTACCTGGGCACCGTGCACTTCCAGCGGCNNCGACGACCTGCGGCCGCTGGAGCCGGACGCGGCGCTTCCCGTGGTCGCCGGGTTCTTCGCCACGTACGACATGGTGGCCGCGCCGGTGGTCGACGAGGCCGGGTCGCTGCTGGGCGCGGTGACCGTGGACGACGTGCTCGACCACATGCTGCCGGACGACTGGCGGGAGACCGAGTTCCATCTGGAGGAGGGGGAGGTGCCCGATGGCGGGTGAGCGCGACGCCGTGCGCGA
>MUNG01000743.1 GCA_002154585.1 Streptomyces pseudogriseolus | reverse complement strand
GCGGCTCCGTCGTCCGCACCCCGGGGCGGCGGCAGGCGGGTGCGGACGACGGAGCCGCTGGTCAGCGGGGGCGGCGGGCGGCGTACCCACGGCGCGCACACCCCGTACACCCCGGGGCCCGCGTGCGCGGGAGCGCCTCGCGCGCTCCAAGGCGCCCCCGGCCCCCGCGAGCCGGTGGGAACGCGCCCAGGACGGGCGCGCTCCGGACCCGCCGGACGCCGAGGGGTCACGGCCGGTCTTGAGTGTCGACATACGCGTGAGTAGTTAACAAAGGGCCGGATTGCCCACCCGAACGGTGTGGGAAGGCTCCTGCGGGTACACCCCACTGAGACATCGCAGGACCCACCTCCCCACAGTCATCCGCCCACCCTCGTTGACGCGGACAGGAGCGGTCATGCCCGCCAAGCACCAGTCGTCGTCCCCCTCGTCCCCCTCGTCCCGCTCGCCCCGGACACCGTCCGGCGGCGCCCCTCGCGGCAGGCCGGCCGCCACCGGCCGCGCCCCGGCCGCCCCGGCCACGCCCGCGGCACCGGCGCCTCCCGGGACCGCCGTGGGACGCATCCCCGTGCTGGACGTCCGCCCGCTGGTGCGCCAGGGCCGCCGGCCGGCGAAGGCGGTGGTGGGCGAGTCGTTCGAGGTGACGGCGACCGTGTTCCGGGAGGGGCACGACGCGGTGGCCGCCAACGTGGTGCTGAAGGACCCGGAGGGGCGTCCGGGTCCGTTCACGCCGATGCGGGAGCTGGCACCCGGCACGGACCGCTGGGGGGCGACCGTCACCCCGACGACGACGGGCCTGTGGACGTACACCGTGGAGGCGTGGGGCGACCCGGTCACCACCTGGCGGCACCACGCCCGGATCAAGATCCCGGCGGGCATGGACACCGAGGTGGTGCTGGAGGAGGGGGCCCGGCTGCACGAGCGGGCGGCGGAGCAGGCGCCCGGGTCCGGTGACCGGGAGGTGCTGCGCGCGGCCGTGGACGCCCTGCGCGACACGGGGCGCCCGGCGCCTGCACGGCTGGCGGCGGCGCTGACG
>MUNG01000742.1 GCA_002154585.1 Streptomyces pseudogriseolus | reverse complement strand
TCGGCGGCGAGGAGGGCCTGCGCGAACTGTCCCGCACCGCCCGCGACCACGGCCTCGGCCTGATCCTGGACATCGTCCCGAACCACATGGCGATGTCCCCCCGGCACAACCCGGCCCTGTGGGAGGTGCTGCGCGACGGCCCGTCCTCCCCCCGCGCCCGCTGGTTCGACATCGACTGGGAGGCGCAGGGCGGCCAGGTGCTGCTGCCGGTGCTGGGCGGGCCGCTCGGCGAGGAGGCGGACCGGCTGAAGGTCGACGGGGACGTGCTGCGGTACCACGACCACGCCTTCCCGCTGCGCGAGGGCACGGCCGGCCTGCCGCTGCCGCGGCTGCTGGACGCGCAGTGGTACCGGCCGGTGTGGTGGCGGCTGGCCCGCACCGAGCTGAACTACCGGCGGTTCTTCAGCATCTCCGAGCTGATCGGGGTGCGGGTGGAGGACCCCGAGGTGTTCGCGGCGACGCACGCGAAGATCCTGGAGCTGCTGCACGAGGGCGTGGTCGACG
>MUNG01000741.1 GCA_002154585.1 Streptomyces pseudogriseolus | reverse complement strand
GATGAAGCTGGTCGAGGTGGTGCGCACGGTGCTGACCGCCGACGACGTCCACGCCACCGTGCGCGAGGTGTGCGCGAAGGTCCGCAAGCACGCCGTGGACTGCGGTGACCGGGCCGGGTTCATCGTCAACGCGCTGCTGTTCCCGTACCTGAACAACGCGGTGAAGATGGTGCAGGAGCACTACGCCACCCTGGACGACATCGACGCGGCGATGAAGCTGGGCGGCGGCTACCCGATGGGCCCGTTCGAGCTGCTGGACGTCGTCGGGCTGGACGTCTCGCTGGCCATCGAGAAGGTGCTGCACCGGGAGTTCCGCGACCCGGGTCTGGCCCCGGCGCCCCTGCTGGAGCACCTGGTGGCCGCGGGCTGCCTCGGCCGCAAGACGGGCCGTGGCTTCCGCGAATATGCCAAGCGCTGAGGCGTACGCCGGTGAGCCGCTCCCGGGCGGCGCCGAGTGGGGCGGGCTGCTGGACCCCGACCGGTTCCCGCCGCCCGCCCGCCTCGGCGCTGCCCGGG
>MUNG01000740.1 GCA_002154585.1 Streptomyces pseudogriseolus | reverse complement strand
AGTGCTCGACCGGGTCGCCGTCGGCGAGTCCGCCGTGGCCCTGCGTCCCGTCCTGCTCGTGGGGGTGCGGGACACGGTCCGCGAGTGGGCCGCCGACGACCAGGTCGCCGAGGTGCTGCCGGGGCTGCTGAAACCGGCGGGCGGACGGGGCATGCGCGCGGCGACGACCATGACGCCGGAGAACCGCACCCTCGCCCAGCGGGCGTTCCGTTCCCTGCCCGCGATCGCCCGGTGCCTGCTCTGGCACGTCGAGGTCGAGGCCGAGCCGATATCCGTGCCCGCCGGACTGCTCGGCACGGACGCCGATCTCGCGTCGGGCGCGCTCGAGCAGGCGCGCGACAAGTTCCGACAGGGTCTGGTCCGCGCCCACCAGGAGCTGGCGCCCACGCAGGAGTGCCGCTTCTACAACCGGCTGCTCGACGTGCCCATCCGCCGGGGCGGCGAACTGCTGCCCGACGTGCGACAGCACATGGCCGAGTGCCGCTACTGCCGCAACGCGGCCGAGCAGCTCGGCCACTT
>MUNG01000739.1 GCA_002154585.1 Streptomyces pseudogriseolus | reverse complement strand
CGCTGGGTCAAGCCCGTCGACCCCGCCCTCCCGCCGCTGGCCGCAGGGCACCGGCTGGTGGCCGTCGTGGAGGACAACAGCCGCGCCGCCGGGGTCGGTTCGGCGGTCGCGCTGGCGCTGGGCGACGCCGAGGTCGACGTGCCGGTACGGCGGTTCGGCATCCCGGAGCAGTTCCTCGCGCACGCCAAGCGCGGCGAGGTGCTCGCCGACATCGGTCTCACGCCCGTCGACGTCGCCGGGCGGATCAGTGCGAGCCTCGCCGCCGGGCAGGGCCTCGCGAAACAGTCACCGGACGCACAGGAGCACCAGGCATGACCACCGCGGAGTCCGCGTCGGAGTCGTCACAGGCCGGGAAGTTCGACCTCGGCGCGCTGCTGGCCGAGCGCGGGGCCGAGCGCTACGAGCTGCACAACCGGTACCTCAACCCGCAGCTCCCGCGCATGCTGCACACCATCGGCTTCGACAAGGTCTACGAGCGCGCCGAGGGTGCCCACTTCTGGGACGACGAGGGCAACGAC
>MUNG01000738.1 GCA_002154585.1 Streptomyces pseudogriseolus | reverse complement strand
GACGACCGGGTCAACGTCGGCCGGCTCCACCTGGAGGGCCGGCGCGGCGGCGCCCGGATCGCGGAACTGGTCGACGCCCGCATCGGCCCCGGCGGCGGACGTCACGCCGACCGGCCCGCCACCCGCGAGGAGGCCCAGGACCCGGCGGACCGGTCCCGGCCCATCGGCACCCTCCCCGTACGGACCCCGCAGCGCCCCGCGCACCGGCCCGGCCGCTGACCCGCACCCCACCGACCCCACCACCGGCCGGACGCCCGCACACCGCCGGCGCCGGCCCGTACCACCCTTCATGATCCGGAAAGGACACCATCCATGGCCAACACCGAGACCGCGCTCAAGGAATGCCTCAGCTCCATCGACGGCGCCACGGCCGCCGCACTCGTCGACTACACCAGCGGCATGGCCCTCGGCACCCTGGGAGGCGGCAAGGAACTCAACCTGGAGGTCGCCGCCGCCGGCAACACCGACGTCGTGCGGTCCAAGCTGCGCACCATGGAGCTGCTGGGGCTGAAGGAGGAGATCGAGGACATCCTGATCACCCTCAACACCCAGTACCACCTGATCCGCC
>MUNG01000074.1 GCA_002154585.1 Streptomyces pseudogriseolus | reverse complement strand
GTCAACTCCGGTACGGGCGGGAGGCCGTCACCTCCACGGTCGCACACCCGCGCCCGCCCGGCGCGCCCCCGCCTTTCCCCGTTCCCGAGCTGCGAAGCTCCCCCGGATGGGTGATGCTGGACGCCTGGCGGTGACGTCTCTCCCCCACGCCTCAGCCTGCGACCGCGTGTGTCCTCACCTCGCTGGGCCACCCCTCCCCCACCTAGGCCCGGCGCGCTTTGCTGTCATCGGCCTTCCGACCAGGCCGTTCATGATCCTCGAGGAGTTCTCGTGCTGAAGGGTTACACCGGCCCGCTGTCCCCCAAGGGCGAGGCCAACATCGCTCCGACACCGCCGTGGCACTACGCCGGCGACATCGTGGGCGTCGAGTTCTTCACCGAGCCGGCCGCCGCCGAGGCGACGCTCCCCGAAGGACTGGACCCGGACCCGGACACCTCGGGCAGGGTGGTCGCGTTCTTCGTGGACTGGCAGTTCAACGGCGAGCGCGACGAGTATCTCGACCCCGTCCGCAGCCAGTACCGGGAGTTCTTCGTCCTGGTCGACGCCCGTCACCAGGGCTGGCCCGTGTCGTGGTGCCCGTACATCTACGTGGACAACCATCATGCGCTGGCGCGGGGTTGGATCCAGGGGTTCCCGAAGAAGGCGGGCAACGTGCACCAGACCCGGGTGTTCGCGTCGCCGGGCAAGGCGTCGCCGACGCTGTCACCCGGGGCCCGCTTCGGGGCGTCGGTCTCGTCCGACGAGCGGACCCTCGCGGAGGCGCGGGTGACCCTGGAGGCGCCGATGGAGGACCCGTCCGCCCTGCTCAGCCGGGAAACGATCAATCTGCGGCACTTCCCCACCCTGGAGGCGGGCAGGTACGACAAGCCGGCCGTGCACGAACTGGTCCGCATGGACTACGCCGACCAGCAGGTGGCCGACGTGTGGACGGGGACGAGCGAGATCACCCTGTTCCCGGCCGTGGGCGAGGAACTCGCCGACCTCGCGCCGGTCCGGTCCGGCTTGGGCTTCCGCGCGTCGATGTCCTACAACGTCACGCAGGTCGAGCCGCTGCTCTGACCCCGGTACGCGTTCGCCGCGTGTACGGCCCGGAAGTCGTCGGCACCGACCTGGACGGTGATTGCACGCCGCTCACGCCGCTCACGCCGCTCATGCGGCGAGCGTCTCGTCCTCCCGGCGGAGTCCGGCGCGGCCGGCCGTGTACTGGTCGAGCAGGGCGTCGGCGGCGCGCAGGGCCTCCTCTGCGGTACGGGAGCCCGTGATCACGCACAGCGTGTAGGTGGCGTCCTCGAGCGCACGGCTGGTGCGGCCGCTGGGCAGCACGTCGTGGTCGATCCGCGCCTGCGCGAACCGGGCCAGGACAGCGCGCAGTTCCTTCTCCGCCGGCATGATCATGATTGCTCCGTCTCCCCTCGTCGATGGCGGTCCCGGTGGGGCGCCAGGCTTCCGGTTGCCCCGTGAGGGACGGTCCATGCCTCTCGGGCCGTCAGTGGCGCCGGTGACTGTCAGTGGCGGGTGACAGGATCGGCGCATGCTGACCGAGAACACGGCCCGGGGCGACGCGGACTTCGACTGGCGGACCTTCCTGCTGCGCTGGAGCGGCGAGTGGGCGGACGCGCCGGACGACGAGGTGCGGGACGCGGACGACGAGACGGCACGGCAGGCGCGGTGGCTGGGGTTCCCGCCCGCGTCCGAGGAGCGCGTCGCGGCGATGGAGAAGCGTCTGGGCCGCCGGATGCCGCCGTCGTACCGGTCCTTCCTCCTGGTCAGCGACGGCTGGCGGCACGCGGGCGGCTTCGTGTGGCGGCTGGCGGGCACGGCGGACGCGCGCTGGCACGACAACGAGTCGCAACTGGCGGACGTGTTCGAGGAGTTCCTGGAGGAGGACGCCGAGCCGGAGGAGCGGCGGGAGGCGGGTGTCTGGCGGCGCGGCCTCCAGCTCGACGTGGAGTCCGACGCGATGTACGTCCTGCTGGATCCGGAGGACGTGGACGAGGACGGCGAGTGGGCGGTCTGGACGTGGGCGAGCTGGCTCGCCGACGCACCGGAGCGGTACCGCGGTTTCCGGGCGTTCATGGAGGCGATGTTCCGCGAGTTCCACAGCCTCCGCGCCCACCGCGCCGACGGCGGGCCGGAGTTCGTCAACGCCACGACGCGGAGGCTGGACGCCCGGGTGGAGCAGGCCCGACGGGACGCGCTGTGCGGGGACTGGGAGGGCGCGCTGCGGGCGCTGGACGAGGCCAAGGACTACGGCAGGCCCCGGGCCGCCGGCCTGGGCGACCAGATCCGCCGCCTGCTCGGCCTCACGTACATGGTGTACTTCCCCGGCCTGGTGACCGACCCGCGGTACGCCGCCGAACTGCTGCCGCCCCTGGTCGCCGACCACGCGAGCCGCGCCCACGGGGACGACACCGTCCTGACCCACCACCTGCGGGGCGCCGACGAGGCCCTGATGTCCCGGGCGCGGGCGACGCTGGACGAGGTACGCGCGGGCACGTACCGGTACACGGCCCCCGGCCCCTTCGGCGAGGCGGTCGAGCGGGCGCGCGCACTGGCCGGCCGGGGTGACACCGACCGGGCATGGCGCGCGCTGATCGACGCCCTGCCCGGGTGGCAGCCCCTGGGCCCGGATCATCTGGCTCCCCTTGGCTGGGTGGCCGACCCGCTCCTCGGCCCCTTGCTCACCCCGGAGCGGAGCCGCGAACTGCTGTCGACGCCCCGAGGCGGGCAACCGGGTGAGGCGTCCTCCCCGCCGCCCGTCCTCGACCCGCCCGGTCTTGCCCGGCGTTCGGACCCGGTGCGAGACTTCTGAACCGTCGTCGTCGGCAGGGGAGTTGGGCTTGTCATCCACGCGAGGATCGTTACGGACCCTGACCGTCCTCTTCGCACCGGAGAGCGCGTACGGGCCGACGAACAATTGCGTAGGGATCGGGGACGTGCTGCGCCGCAGGGGGCACCGTGTGGTGTTCGCCGCGGAGGCGTCCTGGAAAGGGCGTCTCGCGCCGCTCGGGTTCGAGGAGGAGCTGGTCGATCTCGCCCCGCCGCCCGACCGGCCCCAGGACGCCGGCCAGTTCTGGAAGGACTTCGTACGCGACACCGCGCCCGAGTTCCGTAAGCCCGCCGTCGAGCAGCTGGACACCTGGATCAAGCCGGTGTGGGAGGAGCTGATCTCCGGCGCCCGCTACTGCGAACCACGGCTGAAGGAGATCGTCGGACGGGTCCGCCCGGACGTGATCGTCGAGGACAACGTGGTGTGCTTCCCGGCGCTGACCACGGCGGGCGTCCCCTTCGTACGGATCGTGTCCTGCAACCCGCTGGAGGTGAAGGGCGAGCACGTCCCGCCGCCGTTCTCCGGGTGCCCGTCCGGCGACCGGAGCGGGTGGGACGCGTTCCGCGCCGAGTACGACCGCACGCACCGGAGCCTGTGGAGCGACTTCAGCACCTGGGTGACCGAGCAGGGCGCACGTCCGCTGCCCGACCTGGAGTTCATCCACGAGGGCGATCTGAACCTGTACGTGTATCCCGAGGCTGCCGACTACACGGACGCCCGCCCGCTGGGCCCCACCTGGCACCGGCTGGACTCCTCGGTCCGCGAGACGGAGGAGACGTTCACGCTGCCGCCCGCCCTGGCCGACGGCGACGGCGCGCTGATCTACTTCAGCCTCGGCTCGCTCGGCTCGGCCGACGTGGACCTCATGCGCCGTGTCATCGCCTCACTGGCCCGCACCCCGCACCGCTACATCGTCTCCAAGGGCCCCGTGCACGAGGAGATCGAGCTGCCGCCCAACATGTGGGGCGCGGAGTACCTGCCGCAGACCCGGATCCTCCCGCAGGTCGACCTCGTCATCACCCACGGCGGCAACAACACGACCACCGAGTCCCTGCACTTCGGCAAGCCCATGGTCCTGCTGCCGCTGTTCTGGGACCAGCACGACAACGCCCAGCGCATGGCCGAACTGGGCTACGGCGTCCGGCTCGACCCGTACCGCTTCAGCGACGCCGACCTCCACGGCGCGATCGACCGGCTGCTCGGCGACACGGCCCTGCGGCGCACCCTCACCGAGGCGGGCGAGACGATCCGGGCGCGCGACGGACTGCACACGGCCGCGGACCTGATCGAACGGGCCGCCGCGGGCTGATCCCGCAGCGCCTCGGTCAGTGCCCTCCTCCGAGAAGCCCGGCGGTTCCGCCACGGATCGACGGCATCGGCGTTTCGGCCACGTCCTGCCCGCGACCGCTCCAAGCGAGACAAGGGATCCCGCTCCCTCGGGGTCCCGAACGCGGGAAACGGCGGGCTTCCCAGCACGACCGAATGACGTGTGTTCGAAATCGTAGCCGTGTCGTTGGACCTCGTGACTCTGCCGCAGCGACCTCCCCAGGGGGAACGATGACCTCGGCCATCGCGCAGGACCAGCCGTCAGAACCACCCGATGCCACCGCCCCGGACGACGCACCGCAGGAAGCCGGTGTTCGAGAGGAGGAGTACCTCTACCGCGACCCGTCGAGGCTCCAGGCCGGCGCCCTGCTGACCTCCCGCAGCATGGCCCGCCGCCTGCCCTCGCTGGTGCGCCGCTCGGTGCGGATGGCCTGGCGCGTGGACCGCGCCGCGACCGTCGGCCTGCTGGTGTGCCAGATCGGGACCGGCGTCCTCGCGGCCCTCGGCCTGTTGGCCGTCACGGGTACGATCACCGCGCTGATCTCCTCGGGCGACATCACTGAGCGGCTGCGGGACGCCGCCCCGGAACTGGCCGTGATCGCCGCCGCCACGGGCCTGCGCGCGCTGCTGGGCATCACCGTCGTCTGGCTGACCGGCCGGCTGCGCCCGGTGCTCGGCCGGGCGGCGGAGCTGACGATGATCGAGGCCGCGCTCGGAGCGGAACTGGCGGCCGGCAACAAGCCCGGCTACAACGACGCCTACGACATCGCGGACCGCGGCGCCCAGGTCACCCCCGATCTCGTCGAGGAAGCGCAGGACGTCCTCGCGGCGACCGCCACGCTCGCGGCCGGCGCCACCGTCCTGACCGTCCTGCACCCCTTGCTTCTGCCCTTCCTCTTCCTCGCCTGTCTGCCGCAGGCCGCCGCCTACGTCCGCTCCGCACGCGTGATCTACCTGGCCGGACTGGAGACCTCCGGGCGGCGCCGGATGCTGGGCAATCTGCGCTGGCACATGGCCTACCAGGAGTCCGGCGAGGAGATGCGCGCCTGCCTGGCCGGCCCCTTCCTGATCGGCCGGTACCGGCGGCTGGCGGCTTCGGTCAACGCCGCCGAACGCAAGGCCGCCAACACCGGCGCCTGGATGGGACTGGCCGGAGCCGTGGCCGGCGGCATCGCCTCGGCCGCGGTGTGGGCGGCACTGCTGTGGCTCCTGGCCTCCGGGCGGATGAGCCTGGCGGCCGGCGGCGGCGCCGTCTTCGCCCTCCAGACGGCCACCACCTCGGTGCGCGGCATCATCAACGGCGGGGCCCGCCTGGTACGCACCGGCTGGTACGTGCAGGACTGGCAGACCTTCCTCGACAACGCCCACGGCCAGGCCATGACCGACTCCCGCGGCACCGTGCCGGTTCCCGCGGCCCCGGAACGCTTCGAGGTCCGCGACGTCACCTACCGCTACGACGGCGCCCCCGAGGACAGCCTGCGCGACGTCTCCCTGCACGTGCGGCGCGGGGAGATCGTGGCGCTGGTCGGCGAGAACGGCTCGGGCAAGACGACCCTCTCGCGCCTGCTGTGCGGGCTGCTGCTGCCCACCGAAGGTGTCGTGGCCTGGGACCACGCCACCACCGCGGACCTGGACCCGTGGAAGTCGTGGGAGCATGTCGCGCTGGTGCCGCAGAAGTTCACCTACCTGCCGCTGACGATGCGCGACAACATCACCCTCGGGCAGGGCGACACCAGTGACGCGGCCCTGCTCGCCGCCTGCGAGGCGTCCGGCGCGGCAGAGATGCTGCCGGGCCTGCGCTCCGGCCTGAACACCCTGCTGACCAGCGAGTGGTTCGGTGGACAGCAGCTCTCCGGCGGGCAGTGGCAACGCGTGGTCCTCACCCGCGCCTTCCACCGCCAGGCGGCCCTGCTGATCATGGACGAGCCCACGGCCGCCCTCGACGCCCGCGCCGAACACAGGATCTTCGCCGGACTGCGCGAACTGGCCAAGGACCGCGCCGTCCTGCTGATCACGCACCGGCTCACCAACGTGGCCGTCGCCGACCGGATCGTGGTCCTGGACCACGGCCGGATCGTCCAGGAAGGCACCTACACCCAGCTCACCCGGCAACCAGGCCTCTTCCGCACCCTGTGGTCCCTGCAACGCCGGATGAGCGGCGACACCTCGTGATCACCCCGGCGGGCGAGACGGGACGGCCCGGCATGACCGGCGGATCGACCGAGGCGTCGAGTCGCATGCGCGCTGCGACGGCGGCCGGGCGTCCGGACACCCGCCTCGTGGTGATCCGCGGCAACTCGGCGTCGGGCAAGTCGAGCGTGGCCCAGGGCCTGCGGGACCACTACGGCCGCGGTATCGCGATCGTGGGCCAGGACATGATCCGCCGGAACGTACTGAGGGAACACGACACCGCACGAGGCGCCAGCATCGCCCTGCTCAGCACCATCGCACGCGCGGCCCTCGACGCCGGCTTCCACGTCGTCCTCGAGGGGATCCTGTACGCCGACCGCTACAGCCACATGATCACGTCTCTGGTACGGGATCACCGCGGTACGTCCAGGTGCTACTACCTGGACGTACCGCTGGAAGCGACGCTGGTACGGCACGCGTCGAAGGCGGATGCCGCCTGCCTGGCGCAGGTCACCGACGCCCATCTCACCTCCTGGTACCGCGAGCTCGATCTGCTGCCCGACGGTCTGGAGACCGTGATCCCGGCCGACAGCACGCTGCGGGACACCGTCGCCCGGATCGTGCGCGACACCGGCCTGACCACTGCCGTCCCCACCCCGCCGCCTCACCACAACCGGCCACAGGGAGACTTGATGCAATCGCTGGTGCTGATGTCCGATCCGCGCGTCGCGGCGATACCCGTGCGCGAGTGCGGAGAGCCGCTCGTGGACGTGCGCGACCACGGCTTCCGCGTCGACCCCCGCAAGCACGACCCGCTGGGCGCGTTCGCCCACGTCCGTGAAGGCGTCCTCGCCCGGCTGAAGCACGCCCGGTCGCTGCTGCCCGCCGGCACCGACCTGCTGTTCATCGAGGGCTACCGGCCACCGGCCCTCCAGCAGCGCTACTTCACCGACTACCGGGACGAGCTGGCCGCCGCTCACCCTGACTGGACACCTGAACAGCTGCACCGTGCCGCCGGCCGGTACGTGTCGCCGCCGGAGATCGCGCCCCACTCCGCAGGGGCGGCGGTGGACGTGACCCTCGTCGACCAGGACGGTCAGGAACTCGACCTCGGCACCCGCGTCAACGCCTCCCCCGAGGAGGGCGACGGTGCCTGCTTCACGCACGCCCCGAACCTCAGCGACCGAGCACGCCACCACCGCACCCTGCTGCTCACTGCCATGGAGGGCGCGGGGTTCACGAACTACGCAACGGAGTTCTGGCACTTCTCGACAGCGGACCGGTACGACGCCCTGGTGCGGCAGGAACCGGCCGCACGCTACGGACCGGTCGAACTGCCGTAACTCGCCGACGGACCCATCCGCGTCGCACCTCGTGACCGCGACGGACGGAACCATCGAACGGAGGCACGAATGCCCGACGACCCCCGGCAAACGCTGCAGCCACACCAGCCCCCCGCCATCCCCGCCGCCCAGGAGGCCACCGCGCCCGCGGAGGACACCAACACCCGGGCCTGGCAGCTCTACGGCCGACGCCAACTCGCCCGGGCCTACACCCCGCCTGTTCCCGAGCGGCTCGGATGGACGCCTTGGGAAGGCATCGGACCGGGAGCGGAGATTCTCGGCGACATCACCGGGCGCCGGGTCCTGGACATCGGCTCCGGGGCCGGCCACCACGCCGTCCACCTCGCCGAGGCACACGGAGCACGCGTCACCGGTATCGAGCTGTCGCCCACCCAGTACCAACGTGCCGTCAGCACGCACGCGGCCGTGGACGGTGTGGAGTTCGTCCAGGGAGACGTGGCCGAGTACCTGAGCGGAGCCGAGCCGTTCGACGCCGCGTACGCGATCGGCACGCTCGCATTCATCGATCCGCATCGCTCGCTGCCCGCGCTGCGCGATGGGCTGCGTCCCGGTGCCCCGTTGATCCTCTCACTCCTGCACACCGATCTGCACGGCCACGGTCCGTCCACGGCGGTGGCGCCGCGGGAGGAGATGATCCTGCTGCGTGACGACCCACGCTGCCGACGCAGATGTGGGTCCTGGCACCGCAGGTGTGGGAGGACCTGCTCACGGAGTACGGCTTCCGCGTCGAAGCCGTCGACCTGTTCCCCCACCCCGGCGAGAACGCCGTGGTCGTCCAGCAGCTCATCCGCGCACGCCGCCTTCCTGACCGGCCGGGGCGTGTCTCCAGTCGGCCTCGTGGCAGGCGGGCCCCGGTCGCCCACGCGGCCGTCGGCGTCGGAGCGATCCTGCTCGGTGAACAGGGCATCCTGCTGGGCCGGCACCGCCGCGGCACGTTCGAACTGCCCGGTGGCAGTGTGGAGGCCGGGGAATCCTTCGAAGCCGCGGTGATCCGCGAACTCGCAGAGGAGACCGGGCTGGTCGCTCACGCCGAGGACGTGGCGCTCCTGAGCACGCTCGTCGATCACGTCGACGGTGTCCTGCGGGTCACCGTCGGCGCGCTCGTCCACGCCTGGCAGGGGGAGCCGATGACGCAGCCTGGCGAGTGCGTCGGCGAAGGGGCGTGGTACCCGCTCGATCAGCTCCCCGACGGCCTGTTCGAGTGCAGCGCCCAGATCCTCACCGCATGGCGGCCCGACCTGGCCATCGATCACCCGCCGGCGCACGTCACGCGATTCGCCCCCGTCACGCCGTCCGACGTACGGGCATGACAGCCCTCACCGCACGGGGAGACAGCGCGACGTACTCCGCTGTACGGAGCGGAGTCAATCAAGCGGCCAGGCATCGCGGAGTTCACGCACGGCGGTGTCCATGCGCAGCCGGCATGGTGGCCGCGCGCATAGGTGGACCGAGAACTATGGTGTCCCGCCACATGTGCGGGTGACCTGCGGATTTCTACGGTGTGGCGACACGCAACCGTCCCCCGCAACGCCAGGAAGTGGTGCCGATGTCGTCGCCCTCTGCCGCTCCGCCAGCACCGAACAACCTCAAGCGCATCGTCGCCGCGTCCCTCATCGGCACCACCATCGAGTGGTACGACTTCTTCCTCTACGGGTCGGCCGCCGCGCTGGTCTTCAACGAGCTGTTCTTCCCGGAGTCC
Organism: Streptomyces pseudogriseolus; assembly: GCA_002154585.1. Taxonomy (GTDB): domain Bacteria; phylum Actinomycetota; class Actinomycetes; order Streptomycetales; family Streptomycetaceae; genus Streptomyces; species Streptomyces pseudogriseolus. The sequence goes on along the minus strand of MUNG01000074.1, from coordinate 4,035 downwards.
GATCCGCTGGTCGGCACGCTGCTGTCGTTCCTGACGTACGCCGTCGGGTTCGCCGCGCGGCCGATCGGCGCGCTGGTGTTCGGGCACTACGGGGACCGGCTCGGGCGCAAGAAGCTGCTGGTGCTGAGTCTGCTGATGATGGGCGGGGCGACCTTCGCCATCGGGCTGCTGCCCACCCACGCCACCGTCGGCAGCATGGCCCCGGTGCTGCTGACCGTGCTGCGGCTGGTGCAGGGCTTCGCCCTCGGCGGCGAGTGGGGCGGCGCGGTGCTGCTGGTGTCCGAGCACGGTGACGCGCGGCGACGCGGGTTCTGGGCGTCGTGGCCGCAGACCGGCGCGCCGGCCGGGCAGTTGCTGGCGACCGGTGTGCTGGCGCTGCTGACCGCCGTGCTGTCGGAGTCGGCGTTCGGCTCCTGGGGCTGGCGGATCCCGTTCCTGCTGTCCGGTGTGCTGGTGATCGTCGGTCTGTGGATCCGGCTTTCCGTCGACGAGTCGCCGGTGTTCAAGGAGGCGTTGAAGCGTGCGGAGGCGCGCAAGGCGGACGCCCCCGCCGAGCGGCTGCCGCTGGTGGCGGTGCTCAAGCACCACTGGCGTGACGTGCTGGTCGCGATGGGCGCGCGCATGGCGGAGAACATCAGCTACTACGTGATCACCGCGTTCATCCTGGTGTACGCCACCACCTCGGCCGGGGTGTCCAAGCAGACCGCGCTCAACGCCGTGCTCATCGCCTCCGCGCTGCACTTCGCCGTGATCCCCGCCTGGGGCGCCCTGTCCGACCGGTGGGGCCGGCGGCCCGTGTATCTCATCGGCGCGGTCGGTGTGGGCCTGTGGATGTTCCCCTTCTTCGCGCTCATCGACACCGGTGGCTTCGGCGCCCTGCTGCTCGCGGTCACCGTGGGTCTCGTGATGCACGGGGCCATGTACGCGCCGCAGGCCGCCTTCTTCTCCGAGATGTTCGCGACCCGCATGCGCTACTCCGGCGCCTCCATCGGCGCCCAGTTCGCCTCGGTCGCGGCCGGCGCCCCCGCCCCGCTGATCGCCACCGCGCTGCTGTCGGACTACGGCACCTCCACGCCGATCGCCCTCTACGTCATCGCCGCGAGCCTGCTCACGGTCGTCGCGATCCTCGCGGCCAAGGAGACCCGGCACCGGGATCTCGCGGACGTGTCCCCGGAAGCGGAGGACGCCCTGCCCGCCCCGGTCGGGGCAGAGGCAGCCGCCAAGGACGCGCGCGCCCTTTGATCGCGGAGCTCATCCCGAGAGCCGCTGTCCCGGCCCCCGTTCCGCCCCGGCGGCGCGGGGGCCGGCGCCGTGCGGGGGCAGGCTTGTGCGGGGGTCAGGCTTGTGCGGGTGGTGGCGGTGTGACGCCGGACAGGCGGTGCAGGCGCAGGGCCAGCTGTATCTCCAGGGCGCGCTGCGGGCTCTGCCAGTCGTCGCCGAGGAGGCGGCCGACGCGGTCCAGGCGCTGCGCCACCGTGTTGACGTGGACGTGCAGGTCGTCCTTGGTACGGGCCGGGCTCATCCCGCACGCGAAGTACGCGTCCAGCGTGCGCAGCAGCTCCGTGCCGCGCCGCTCGTCGTACGCCACGACCCGGCCGATCGTGCGGTCGACGAAGCCGGCGATGTCCCGCTCCCCCGCGAGCAGCAGGCCGAGGAAACCGAAGTCCTCGGCGGCGGAGCCGTCACCCGCGCGGCCGAGGAGGCGCAGGGTGTCGAGGCAGCGCCGGGCCTCCGCGTAGGCCGAGGCGACCGTGTCCGGGCGGGCGAGGAGCGGCCCGACCGGGGCGGAGGCGCCCACGGTGACCGGTTCGTGGACGGCGGTGCCCAGCTCGCGGGCGGTGCGGCGGGCCAGCTCGGTGGCGGTGTCGCCGGGGGCGAGCGGCAGCAGCAGGACCGTGCCCCCGTCGCGGGCGGCCGCGAGGCCGTGCCGGGTCGCGGCGAGGTGGGAGGCCGCGGCCCACAGGCGCCGGCGGGCGTCGGCCTCCTGGTCGGCACCGGCGGTGCCGCCCTCCAGGCGGGCGGCGAGCACGGCGTGCGTGGCGTCCAGGTCGGCGCGCAGCCGGGTGGCGCGGTCGCGCAGCAGGCGGGGGTCGCGGTCGCGGGCGTCGAGCAGGTCGTCGAGCAGCTCTCCGCGCACGCGCTGCTCGGCCTCGGCGGCGGAGCGGCGGGCGAGCAGCAGCAGCGAGGTGACCATGGCGGCGCGCTCGAGGGTGCGCTGGTCGACGGGGTCGAGGCCCGGGTGGCCGCGCAGCACGAGCGCGCCGAGCAGTTCGTCCCCGGCGGCGACGGCCGCGATCCAGTCGTCCCCGTGCCGCACGGCGTGGCCCTCGGCGCGGGAGGACTCGAGGGCGCGGGCGGGCGCCGCCGGGGCCTCGGTGAACTCGACGGTGCCGTCCAGCACCTCGGAGACGGCGGCGGCCACGTCGTGCACCCCGCCGCCGCGCAGGACCAGCTCGGCGAGCCGGTCGTGGACGTCGGAGGCGCGCTCGATGACGGCGCTGCGGTCCTGGATGATCTCGTTGGCCCGCTCCAGGCCGCTGAGGGCCGCGCGGGTCTCGGCGAGCAGGTTGGCCGTGTCGATGGCGGCCGCGGCGAGCGCCGCGAAGGAGCCGAGCAGGGCGATCTGCTCCCGCTCGAACACGCGGGTGCGGCGGTCTGCGGCGAACAGCACCCCGATGACGTGGTCCCCGAGCGTCAGGGGCACCCCGACGATCGCGACCAGCCCTTCGTCGCGCACGCCGGTGTCGATGGAGTGCGTGTGCTGGAAGCGGTCGTCGCGGAAGTAGTCGTCGGTGACATAGGGGCGGGCGGTCTGGGCGACGAGGCCGCCGAGGCCTTCGCCCATGCCGAGCCGCAGCTGCTGGAAGCGGGCCGCCACCGAGCCCTCGGTGACCCGCATGTAGGTGTCGCCCCGCTCCGGGTCGTTGAGGCTGAGGTAGGCGACGTCGGTGCCGAGCAGGGAGCGGGCGCGCTGCACGATGGCGCGCAGCACGGCGTCCAGGTCGCGCAGTCCGGCGAGGTCGTGGGCGGTCTCGAACAGGGCGGACAGCTCGGCCTCCCGGCGGCGGCGCCCCTCCATCTCGGAGCGCACGCGCAGGGCGAGCAGCTTGGCGCGCTCCAGGGCCGCGATCCGCTCGGCGGGGCGGCCCTCGGCGCGGGCGAGCAGCACCGGCTGCTCGTAGGCCTCGGCGGGGGCGCCGCGGGCGAGCAGCTCCAGGAACGGCGCCTCCGCGCCGTCGGCGGCGGACCGGCCGGCGTCGGACCGGCCGGCGTCGGGGCGGCCGGCGTCGGGGCGGCCGGCGTCGGGGCTGGTCCGGCCCGGCGTGCCGGCGGCGGACCCGGCGGCGGACCGTTCGGCGGACTGAAGGTGATCGCGGGGCATGGGTCTCAGGATTCCTCATCCGGCGGCCGTCCCGTCAGCCCTGTGGAGAACTCCGGCGGCCGACGGCCGGCCGCGGTCGGCGGCAGGTCAGTGCGCGGTCCAGCCGCCGTCCATGACCAGCGAGGCGCCGGTGACGAAGGACGCCTGCGGGCCGCACAGGTAGGCCACGGCCTGGGCGACCTCCTCCGGTTCGATCAGGCGTTTGACCGCGCTGTCCTGGAGCAGCACCTCGGACACGACGCGTTCCTCCGGGATGTCGTGGGCGCGGGCCTGGTCGGCGATCTGCTTCTCGACCAGTGCGGTGCGCACATAGCCCGGGTTCACACAGTTCGAGGTGACTCCATGGGCCGCGCCCTCCAGGGCGGTGGTCTTGGACAGCCCCTCCAGGCCGTGTTTGGCGGCGACGTACGCGGACTTGTAGGCCGAGGCGCGCAGACCGTGCACGGAGGAGATGTTGACGACGCGGCCCCAGCCCTGTCCGTACATGTGCGGGAGGGCGCCCCGGATGAGGCGGAAGGGGGCTTCCAGCATCACGGTGAGGACCGTGTGGAAGACGTCCGGCGGGAACTCCTCGATGGGCCGCACCAGCTGGAGTCCGCCGCCGCCGGGACGGACGTCCTGGTCAACAACGCCGGACTCCAGCTGGTGCGGCC
>MUNG01000737.1:693-862 GCA_002154585.1 Streptomyces pseudogriseolus | reverse complement strand
GGCGTCCCGCCGGTGCCGGTGCCGGTCAGCGGCTGAAGCCCGCGGTCAGGCCGCTGAGCAGCTGGCGGCGGCCGAAGGCGTACAGCACCAGGACGGGCAGGGTGGTCAGGACGACGGCGGCCAGCACGGCCGGGACGTTGACGCCGTACTCGCCCTGGAAGGCCCACAG
>MUNG01000737.1:0-653 GCA_002154585.1 Streptomyces pseudogriseolus | reverse complement strand
GGCGCCGTCCACCCGCATCGAGTCGAAGAGCTCCTTCGGCACGTCGCGGATGAAGTTGGCGAGCACCAGGACGGACAGCGGGATGGCGAAGGCGATCGACGGGAGGATCAGGGCGAGCAGGCTGTCGTAGAGGTGCAGCTTGATGATGATCAGGTAGACCGGGATCACCGTGGCCTGCAACGGGATGGCCAGGCCCATGAGGAACAGCCCGTTCATGGCGCGCAGCATCCGCATGCGCCAGCCGCGGACGATGGCGTAGGCCGCCATGAAGGAGACCAGGACCGCCGGTATCACGGCTCCCGCGGTGACGACGACGCTGTTGACGAAGTACTGGAGGAAGTCGGACTCGATGACGAGCCGGTAGTTCTCCAGGGTCGNNCCGCGGGCGGCGGGGCGGGCGGGGCGCGGCCTGGCCGCCGGTGTGCCGTTCCGCGGGTGTCGGGTCTTGGTGAGCGTGGTGGTCACGTCAGGAGGCCCCCTCGAGTTGGCTCGCTCCGGCGTCCCGGCCTCCGAGGCGGCGCAGCAGCAGGCTCGGAGATGTGTATAAGAGACAGGTACTGGAGGAAGTCGGACTCGATGACGAGCCGGTAGTTCTCCAGGGTCGGGTCGCCCGTCGGCGCCAGGGGGTTGCTCGCGTAGTAGCGGCTGCGGTC
>MUNG01000736.1:303-644 GCA_002154585.1 Streptomyces pseudogriseolus | reverse complement strand
CGCCCAGCACCGGCAGCGCGTCGGCCCGCACCCGCACGGTGTTCCCGTCGACGACGGTCACCGAACTGAGCACGGGCACCGGCTCGGGCAGCTTCGTGCCGAGCACGGTGGTCTCCAGCGCGACCTTGATCTTCCCGTTCCCCCCGTCGGACAGCGCCACCACCTCGGCGGTGATGCCGGGCGCCACCTGCGTGGGCTCGGCCTTGGCGGTCCGCAGCAGCTCGTCGTACGCGATCGCGGCCGTGCCGGTGGCGCTGTCGGCGACCGCGGAGCCGAAGTCGACGGAGAACTCGACGCCCTTCAGGTCGGCGCGGAGGTCGGCGATACGGATGGTCTTGCCG
>MUNG01000736.1:0-177 GCA_002154585.1 Streptomyces pseudogriseolus | reverse complement strand
CGGCGATGATCAGCAGTATTCGCAGTGCGCGCATGTCCCCCACCTGACGTGTACGTGGCCGGCGGCCGGTGGCCGTCTTCACGGGAGCGTAGTGCGGGGGTGGTGGGGGTGGCGGGGATTGTGGATCACCTGTGACAGGGGGTCTTCCGAGGGCGGTGCCCTTGGGACCCCTCAAGG
>MUNG01000735.1 GCA_002154585.1 Streptomyces pseudogriseolus | reverse complement strand
CCCCCGCGCCCCGCCCTCACCCCTTCTCGGCGAGGGTGTGGGCGACCAGGGCGTTGGCGTGCCCGTGACCCAGGCCGTGCTCGGTCTTGAGCCAGGCGACCAGCTCCGTGTGCCGGGTCAGCGGCGAGGAGCGGATCAGCTCCTTCCACTCGGCCACGGGGCGGCCGTACTTCTTCTCGATCGACGGGAAGTAGCTCGCGGGGCCCTTCACCTGTGCGCTCATGACAACCGGTCCTTCCTCCACACGCGGACGCCTACGCCCATGAGGACCGGAGGAAGGAGCGGAACTGAGCGGCCCGCCGACGTGACCTGCGTCACCCTCGACCGTCAGCCGGTGAGCCCGATCTCCGCGCAGTCGTCCGCGTGCGCCGGGGTGCAGATGTCCTTGACGGTGTAGACGCCGTCGGCGATCACGGTGTCCTCGATGTTCTCCCGGGTGAGGGCGACCACCGGCACCAGCATCGCCGGGATGTCCTTCCGTGACCGGCTGTCGATCTCGTCCTGCGCCAGCGCGTCGAACTGGATCGCCCGGTCCTGCACCTTGGCCACCGCCATGTCCGCGGCCCCGGTCGCCTCCAGCAGGAAGGACTTGTACACCGTCATGTACTGCGTGCCCGAGACGACACGGCGCACGGCCTCCAGGTCCGCGTCCTGCCCGGTCACCGGCGGCAGTTCGGTGACCCCCGCCTCCAGGAGCTCCTCGATGACGGCGCCGGCCATGCCGTCGTTCGCGGAGTAGACGGCGGCGACGTTCCCGGCGCCGACCTTCTTCAGCGCCTTGCGCATGTTCTCCGCCGCGACCTCGGGCAGCCACTTCTTCGTGTCGTACGACGCGGCGATGTCCACCGCGCCGTTCAGCTCGCCCAGCGCGCCCTTCTTGAACAGCGCGGTGTTCGGGTCGGCGGGCTCGCCGTTCATCATGACGACCTTCTTGTGCTCGGCGTTCTCACCGAGCGCGTTGACCAGGGCGCGGCCCTGCACCTGCCCGACGAGTTCGTTGTCGTGCGAGACGTACGCGTCGATCGGCCCCTCGGCGAGCCGGTCGTAGGCGATGACGGGTATGCCCGCCTGCTTGGCCCGGCGCACGTCCGGCTCGACGGCCCGCGCGTCCACCGCGTCCACGAGGATCACGTCGACCTTCCGGTCGATCATCTGCCGGAACTGCTCGCTCTGCTTCTCCTCGCTGCCCTCGGCGTTGGCGTACACGACCTCGCCCCGCTTGTCGGTCTGCGAGGCGATGCGCTCCTTGATGAGCGGGTAGTCGAACTCCTCGAACCGGGCCGTGTCCCGGTCGGGCAGCAGCAGGCCCACGGTGATGTCGTCGTCGGCGCGCGCGTCCGCGGTGTCGTCGTCACCCGATCCGAGCGCACCGCAGGCGGTGAGGGAAAGGGCCGTCAGAGAGGCGGTCAGCAGCAGGGCGTAACGGCGTGCGGCGGCAGCGGTGGTACGGGGCTTCAAGATGGGGGCGCCTTCCGGGCGGACGTGCGGCATGGGGGGTGGGGCTGGACGGCCGACGCGGCATTCCGTACGGCGTCGGGGCCGACGTCCGGCCGGGCCCAGAACGTTGCTCAGCAGTGTGTCCGTTGTGCGGTGGTGCGGCACGCGTGCTCACGACCTCCTCCCCTGGCGCGCCGAGAATGTGCGCAGGAGCGGCACACGGGCTGCACACAGCGGGCCGTGCGCCTGGCTAGCGTGGCTGTTCCCTGCCCGGACCGGGTCGGCCGCCCCTGCGCGGACGCCCGGTACGACACCTCAGGAAGACAGCGGATGGACTACTGCTCCACGTGTCGCCGGCACCTCAACGGCGCCCTGGTCTGCCCGGGTTGCGGCGCCTACGCCCCCGACATCGCCCCCGGCGTGATCGGCGGCCACCGCGTCCCCGGTGCGGCGGCGACGACGTCCGGCACCGGGGGCGCACGGCAGCGCGCGGACGCCGAACGGCCCGGTGAGGCGGGCTGGTTCACCGCTCCCGCACGGTCCCCTGAGTCGACGCGGGCGGTCGAGTCGGGACGGTCCGGTGCGGCACGGTCCGGTGCGGCACGGTCCGGTGCGG
>MUNG01000734.1:538-679 GCA_002154585.1 Streptomyces pseudogriseolus | reverse complement strand
CAGCCCACGGTCAACGACTTCTCCGCCCTGGTGGCGGCCGTGGCCCGGCACCGCGTCGACCCGCCCCGGCTCGGCGTGAACTCCGACGCCGCCTGGCGGGCCGCCGCCCTGCTGCACACCCTGGCCGTGCTCCGCCCGCTG
>MUNG01000734.1:0-484 GCA_002154585.1 Streptomyces pseudogriseolus | reverse complement strand
CAGATCTGACCCGCGCGCCGGCCGCACGGCGTGGGCACGGCGTGCGCGTCGCGGAAAGGGCGCACCGGGACAGTGGTGCGCGCGTTGCCGCATCACACCTTGGTCACGCCTTCCCGCCACCCCTTTTCACGCATCCCGCGCGCCTCTTCGAAAAGGCGCCGCGAATGCCGGAACAGGGTGCATGGAGCGCCTTCTCCTTTTGACTTTCTGTCAACGCCGGGATGTTGCCCGACCGCCTTGTTGGCCGCGTGCGGGTTGTGCGAGAGTGAGCCACCCGTGAGGGGGTAAAGGCCGGGGACGCTCGCGAGTTGATGAACCGGTTCGGAAGCGCCGCCGGACAATTCCCGCCCCCCGCGCCACACCCAAGAGGTATGCACCAGTCGCGCGTCCCTTTTCGGTGTCGGGAACGCTCGAAAGTCACATGCGCTGTGGGAAGGAACCAATCTCAGTGCACACCCCCCACCCCCCTCGTCCTCCCTATCCC
>MUNG01000733.1 GCA_002154585.1 Streptomyces pseudogriseolus | reverse complement strand
CGGCGGCGGTGCGGCGCTGCGCGCCCCGAGCACGGCAGCTCCGCACCGCCCTTCGGTTCCGGCGGCCCCCGCCAGGTCCCCCGCCCCCGGGAGGCACGCGCCGGATCACGACCCACACTCGCCGAGGACCCCCGTCGCGGTGCCCTCGCCGTCCCCTCGCGGCGAATCGCTGACGACCAGCGTGATCAGCCGGTCACGGCACGTCAACACCGTTTCGGTGAGCGATACGAAGTTCGCACCGTTTGCCCGTTTCGTCGGCTCGGCGCACAGGAGCACACCCGGCGCACCGGTTCACGCGCGGCACCGAGGCGCCGTCCCGCCGTGCCCCCGTGCCTCCCGGAAAGCGCGGCAACCCTCACGCGCACCGCGCTCGGACCGCTCGGACCGCTCAGACCGCCTCGTAGGCCAGCCCGTCGTACGTCACCGCGCTGCCGCCGCAGGCGGCGCGGGCGGCGTCGGACGCCCCGCCGCAGCGGTCGAGTTCGCACCAGATGCGCTTGCCGGCGCCCTCACTGCTCCAGCCCCAGCGGTCGGCCAGCCC
>MUNG01000732.1:309-692 GCA_002154585.1 Streptomyces pseudogriseolus | reverse complement strand
CCTGGGAGGAGGCGGGCGTCCTCCTCGCCCGCCTGCACCGCGCCCCGCTCCCCGAGACCGTGCCGTCCATGCGCGGACCGGAGAAGGCCGCCCGAGCCGTCGCACTCCTGCACCACACCGCCCCGCGTCACCCCGCCGCCGGCCCGGTGCTGGGCGCCTGGGCGGACCTCCCGCCGCGGCGCCTCTGCCACGGCGACTTCCACCTCGGGCAGTTGATACGCGACCCCGCTCCGGGCAGCCCCTGGCTGCTGATCGACGTGGACGACCTCGGCGCCGGCCCACCGGTCTGGGACCTGGCCCGCCCCGCCGCCTGGTACGCCGTGGGGATGCTCGACCCCGACGCCTGGCACCGCTTCCTCACCGCCTACCGCGCCGCCGGCGGC
>MUNG01000732.1:0-281 GCA_002154585.1 Streptomyces pseudogriseolus | reverse complement strand
CGGCCGCCGCCCCCGGCGGACCGGGACGAGATTCCCCGACGTAGGGTGCAACCGGCCCACAGCCGGACAGAGTCTGTCCAGCTGATACGCGAAGCAGTACGACCGGCGAGGAGTTGACCCGACCATGCAGTGTCCGAAGTGCCGTGCCCCCATGCACACGTACAACCGCAACGGTGTCCAGATCGAGCAGTGCAGCGGGTGCCGGGGAATCTTCCTCGACTACGGCGAGCTCGAGGCGCTGACCCGGCTCGAGTCGCAGTGGTCGCAGCCCGCCCCGCCCC
>MUNG01000731.1 GCA_002154585.1 Streptomyces pseudogriseolus | reverse complement strand
GACAACGGGGGGTGTCCATGCTCGGCCGGGATCAGATGGTTCCGCAGGACTGTCCGGGAGGTCATCCGGGCATGTCGACGGGGGCGGGGATCGACGTCCAGCGGCAGCTGGAGTCGCTGATCCAGGATTTCCGCGCGGGCGATCCCCCGATGCCGGTGATCGTGCTGCACGCGGAGGACGCCGCCGACGACGACCGTGTGACNNCGAGCTGCGCGAAGGGCAGCAGCGTCACGGCACGCGCCTGGCCGTGGCGCCCACCGAGCCGCCGCAGGGCGGCATCGACCCCACCGCGCAGGCCGTCCGGCTCCTTCGCGACCTGGGCGACGGCCGGAAGTGGGGCGACCGTTCCGCCTCGTACCGTCCCTACTCCTTCCCCCGGCTGGGGCTCGTCCGCGCCCTCCAGGACGCCACCGACGACCCGGACATGGACGAGCACTGGCCGACCGCACCGGCAGGCACCCCGGACGGCAACGCCCAGCGTGAGCAGGCCCAGACGCAGCTGCTCCGCATCCTCGCCCGGCAGCGCTGGCGCCCGCGCAGGCCCGCGCGCCGCAACCGGCAGGCGCTGCTCAACGACGTGCAGCAGTTCCTGCCCGCGGGCGTCCTGGGCG
>MUNG01000730.1 GCA_002154585.1 Streptomyces pseudogriseolus | reverse complement strand
GCGCGAACGCGGGCGCGGACCCGCGGCTCCACTACGGACGGGGCGCACAGGGACGCGGGCCTGCGGCTCAGCCGCGAGCGCCTGACCCCCGGCGACCCGACCCACGCGGGCGGGCAGCGTGCCCGCGCGAACGCGGGCGCGGACCCGCGGCTCCGGCGCGGCCGAAGGCGCGCGGGGCGCGGGGCGGCCGTAGTGGCCGGACGAGGTGTGCGTCGCGCGGTCCCCAGCCATCAGCGACCGCCACCGGGGCGGCGCCCCGCGTCTCCCCCGTGGGGGGGGACGCCCCGCACGCGAGGCCCCTCATCTCCCCCGTACCGCCCGTGCCATCCGTGTCGCCGCCTCCGCCCTCGGGGTGCTGTCCGGTGGGGTGGGGCGGCGGGGGTGGACCGTGTTGGCGAGGAGGACCACGAAGGTGTCCGTCGCTCGGTCGAGGACCAATGACGTGCCGGTGAAGCCGCAGTGGCCCGCGGCGCCGTGGCCCGACAGGGCGCCCATGAAGTAGGGGCGGTCGACGGCGAAGCCGAGGCCCGGGGGGCGGAGCATCAGGTCGACGTGGTCCGGGCCGAGGACGCGGGCCGGACCGTACGCGCCGCCCGCCAGCAGGGTGCGGCAGAAGACCGCCAGGTCGCCGGCCGTGGAGAAGAGGCCGGCGTGGCCGGCGACCCCGCCCAGCGCCCAGGCATTCTCGTCGTGCACCTCGCCCCGCAGCATCCCCCGGTCCGCCTTGGCCCAGGGCCGCCGCTGGTCCTCGGTCGCCGCGGCCGGCGGGCACGGCCCGAACCCGGTCGCGTCCATGCCGAGCGGCCGGGTGATGCCGTCACGGATCAGGACGTCGAGGGTGCGCCCGGTGAGCCGCTCCAGGACGTGCTGGAGGAGCAGCATGTTCAGGTCGGAGTAGCGGTACGTGCCGGGCGCGGCGGCCGGCCGTTCCGCGCGCAGCAGCGCCAGGCGTTCCGTGTCGTCGGCGCAGTCGTACAGGGGCAGTTCGGGGCGCAGCCCGGAGGTGTGGGTGAGGAGCTGGCGCACGGTGATGCCGTGCCGTACGGCGGCCGTGAAGTCCGGCAGGTACGTGCCGACGCGCGCGTCGAGTCCCAGCGTGCCGCGCTCGATCTGCTGCACGGCGGCCACCGAGGTGAACAGCTTGGTGACGGAGGCCAGGTCGAACGGGGTGTCCACGGTCATCGGCACCCGCCGCTCCGGCGGCAGTTCGACGGGCGCGCCCGTGTGCTCGTCGCAGCCGGAGTACCGCACCGCCCAGCCCGCCGCCTCCTCGACGGCGATCACCGGCCCGCGTCCGGCGACCACCACCGCGCCCGCCGCCCAGGGCCGCGGCCCCTCGGTGCGGGCGCGGACCTCCTGGACCAGGCGCCGCAGTTCACCGGCGTCCAGCCCGGCCCGTTCAGGGGTGCCCCGGCGCAGTCGCGGGGTGCTCAGACGCCCCCGCCCTTCATGCTCGTCCCGCTCTTCCACGGGCGGCACATTCCCAGGAAGCAGGCCGTCGCCACCAGGGCGGAGGCCAGCTGGACGACGGCCATCGGGACGGCGGTGTCCTCGCCGGCGATGCCGACCAGGGGGGTGACCACGGCGGCGACGAGGAAGGAGGTGGTGCCGAGCAGGGCCGAGGCGGAGCCCGCGGAGTGCTTGGTGCGCAGCAGGGCGAGGGTCTGGGTGTTGGGCATGGTGATGCCCATCGCGGACATCAGCACGAACAGCGCGACGGCCACGGGCACCAGCCCGGTCTCGCCGAACACGCCCAGCGACAACAGCAGCAGCGCCGTCGCCGCGACGAGCACGACGGCCAGTCCGACGCCGAGCACCCGGTCCAGCCGGACCCGTCCGACGAGCACCTTGCCGTTGACCTGCCCCATCACCATCAGCCCGACGGAGTTGACCGCGAACAGCAGGCTGAAGGTCTGCGGGGAGGCGCCGTAGATTTCCTGGATGACGAACGGGGACGCCGACACGTAGGCGAAGAGGGAGGCGAAGGCGAAGCCGCCGGCCAGGGTGTAGCCGGTGAAGACCCGGTCGGCGAGCAGCCGGCGCATCGCGCCGAGGGTCTCGCCCACTCCCCCGTCGTGCCGGTCGGCGGGCGCGAGCGTCTCCGGGAGTTTCACCCACACCACGGCGCCCAGCAGCACCCCGATGACGGCGAGGACGACGAACACGCCCCGCCAGTCGGTCACCCGCAGGATCTGCCCGCCGACCGGCACGACGG
>MUNG01000729.1:542-1991 GCA_002154585.1 Streptomyces pseudogriseolus | reverse complement strand
CCGCTGACCACCCCACACCGAGGAGCCGAGCCCGTGAGCCACCCCCGCCCGCACCGCGGATCACGCAACAAGTACCGGCAGCAGCAGCAGCGCCGGGACCGGCACGCCACGTTCGACCGGTACCTGCCCCGCCTGGAAGCCGGACGCCTCTCCCCGGCCGAGGGGGCGGCCCTGGCCGCGTACGTCCGTGAAGAGGTCCGCATCGGCGAAGAGCTCCGCGGGACCCTGGCCACCACACAGCGCGCCCTCACGACCAACCGGGAGGCCGCGGACACTGCGATACGCGAGCTCGAAGACCGGGCCGCGGCCGCCGAAGCGGAAGCCGCCCGGCTCACCGCCGCGGCGCAGCCGCGCCCTGCCGACTGCGCACCCGGGCCGGCGCCCGCCCCCGATCCCGCTGCCGGGGCCGACGAGATGCGCCGCCGCGCCCTGGCCGACGCCCTCGACCTCGACCCGGCCACCCCGTGGCCCACGCTCATCGAGCACGCGGCCACCGCGCACCGCTGGGCCGCCAGCGCCCGCTACCAGTCCTCCATCGCGGCGGAGGCCAACGGCCGCGCCGACCAGGCGCAGAAGAACGCCGCCGACGCCCGGACCCGCGAGAACGCCGCCGTGGCCCGCACGGTGCGCTACCGCAACCGCGCCCACCGTGCGGAGGCCGCCGTCATCCGCGTCCGATCAGCCACCACCCTCAGCGCCGCCCTGGCCGCCGTCGCCGAGTACGACGGCACCCTCCCCCATGTCACCTGCCACTGCGGCGCGGCCGCAGAGCTCGCCCTGGCCCGCCGGGACCTGGAGCACGCCGAGCGCACCAGCGGATCCGGCAGCGCCCGGCACACCGACCTCGTCACCCAGCGAGACACCGCCCTGCGGGAAGCACGGGAGGCGACGAAGCGCGTCCAGGAGGCCACCGCTGCCGCGCTCGCCCTCCGCATCCAGACGCCGACCGCTGCGCAGCGCACCCTCGACACCATCCGGAAGGCGAAGACGTGGGTGAACGTGTGGATCGCTCTCGGCCAGTACTACGGCATGTCGCCGGAGGAGGCCGGGCAGGAGGCCCGCGCGCGCCGTACGGGCGCCGAGCAGGTCGCCGAGCAGCGCGTGCGGCAGGCGGAGCAGCGCGCGAAGGAGGCGCAGGACAAGGCCGCGGCCCTGGCCGCGAAGCTCGACGCACAGGCGGCGCGCCCCGAGGTGTGCCAGCCGGCCCCCGCTGCGCCCGGTCACCCGGTCAACGCGCTCATGGCGGCGCTCACCGACAACCGGCCGCTGACGCCCGGCGACGCGATCACGCTCGTCGGCGCCTACTACGCGGCGATCCATGACGCGTGCTGCCCGAGCATCCACCGGGCGAAGAGCCTCACGTCCGCGATCGTCGTCCGCTCCCTGGCGGACGCCACGCGGGTGGAGGTCAGTCGTACAGGCACGCTCCTGACGTGACGTGACGCGGCC
>MUNG01000729.1:0-504 GCA_002154585.1 Streptomyces pseudogriseolus | reverse complement strand
CCCCGCTGCCGTACTTGTGGGTCGACCGCTGGCATACGGCGCACGGTCCGATCTGGTCGGACGGGCAGGTACGGGCCGACACGTCCGGCTCGGTCACAGGCGGTACAGGGGTGCTGCTCATGGCTTCCTCTTCTCGTCGGCCGACCCCGCGGCCGACTCGAACAGAATAGAACGGGCCCGGTGCCGCGACGTGCAGCCGGCCCGCTCCCGACGTGGCGTGACGCAGCCCCCCGTACGCAGGATCCGCGTCACGTCACCTCCCGGCTCCGCTCGGCGTACGCCCGCTCAGCAGCCTCCAGAGCCGCGCGCAGGTCCGCTGCGATCTCGGGCAGCGTCGCAGGGACCCGGGAGGGCCTCCACACGGCCAGAGCGTGGTCCCGGCACAGGTCCACCCAGCGATGTCCGGCACCGGCGAAGGTCACGGCGCGGGCGGTCACGGCCATGTGGCCGCAAGCCGAGCAGGGGCGCGGCGGCATGGCCGTGACGCGGTCAAGGGTGGGGCGC
>MUNG01000728.1:364-519 GCA_002154585.1 Streptomyces pseudogriseolus | reverse complement strand
CCGTCGAGCGGCGCCTCCCGGAACCCCGCCTGCTCAGCGGCGTCTACGGGCTGGTCCTGGCCAGCGCCCTGGCGGCCGCCCTCGACTCCCCGGACGAGCAGACCACCCCCGGGTCGGACGCCCTGTGGGTGCTGCTCACCGCCCTCGCCGCCGCG
>MUNG01000728.1:0-342 GCA_002154585.1 Streptomyces pseudogriseolus | reverse complement strand
GTGGCCGGTGGTCGCCGCGGCGGTCCCCACGGTCGTCCTGCTGCTGTTCGCGGTCCCCGACTGGTGGACGGAGGCCGCCGCCGTCGAGGTCGCGCTGGTGGTCAACACCCTGATCCTCGCCGGGTGGGGCGTGTGGACCGCGCGCCGCGCCGGGCGCACCTGGCCGGCGTCGCTGCGGGCCGGGGCGGGGGACATGCTGATCGGCCTGCTGATCATCGGCGCCAACGCCGTGATCAAGTGACACGGCCGGTACGCCCTACGCCCCGGGCCCCGACACCACCTCGAACCGGGCCGGCCCCACCAGGAGAACGCCGTCGTCGAGCGGCGTGCACCGCACCCCGC
>MUNG01000073.1 GCA_002154585.1 Streptomyces pseudogriseolus | reverse complement strand
CCGAGCGCCGACGAGGGCCCCACGCACCCGCGCGGGGCCCTCGTCGGCGCTCGGCGGAGTTCAGCGGTGTTCCGCACGGAACGCGGCCGGGGCGGTGTCCGTGTGCTGCTGGAAGAACTTGGAGAAGTTCGCCGCGTCGGGGAAGCCGACCGCGGCCCCGACCCGCGCGGTCGGCAGATCGGTGTGCGCGAGCAGCCGCTTGGCCTCCAGGATCACCCGCCGGTCGATGAACGCCTTGGGCGTCCTGCCGGTGGCGGCGCGGACCACGCGGGCCAGGGTGCGCCGGGAGTAGCCGAGGGCGTCGGCGTACGCGCTGACGCTGTGGTTGGTGGCGAAGTCCCGTTCCACGGCCTCCCGGAAGAGGGTGAAGGCGCTGTCCTCGGCCGGCCGGGGAGCGCGGTCGGAACCGGCGGCGAGATGGGCGAGCCGCAGCAGGAACGCGGTCAACGCGTGGCGCAGTACGGCCGTGTGGAGGCTCAGCGGCAGGGTGGCGGTGTCCTCGTACTCGCGGCGGAGCTGTTCGGCCGCGGCGCGGAGTGCGGTCAGCTGGGCCGGGCCGGGGCGCATCAGCGGCGGCCGGTCGTAGCGGTAGAGGCCGGTGGCCTCGACGGTGGCGCGGGGCAGGAAGCCGGGCTGCATGGTGAGGACGGTTCCGCGGTACTCGGCGTCCCGGGAGAAGCGGTGGACCTGCCCGGGGCGGATCCACAGCACGTCGCCCGCCGTGGCCTCGTACTCGGTGAAGTCGATCATGTGCCGGAGCGGTCCGCCGTCGAGCAGCATCACGACGTGGAAGTCGATGCGGTGCACCCGGTCCAGGGGCGCGTCGGCCCGCCAGGTGCGGTCGGGGTCCATGGGGGCGATCTGCATGCCGACCCCGCAGACGCTCCGCCCGACCGGGAAGGGAAGGGTTCTGATTCCGCCGCTGTCGCGCCCGTGCGCCGTACGAACGCCGCCGTCGCGCCCGCGCCCGTCCGCCGTCCGGGCGCCGCCGTCACCCCCCTGGGGGAATCCGCCTGCCATGTCTCCCATGTCCGTCACCTGCTCGTCGGGCGCCCCGTCCGGGAGCGCCCGGTGTCCCACTTTCACCACAGGCTGGCACACCGGAACCTCGTCGTGAATAAGTCAGACTTTTACTTTTGAACGCGCTGCAGAGTTCCTTCCGCCCGGATCGAGGGCCACGTGAAGACGAGCACCCGCACGGCGGGCCGGCCCGGCCGGCCGGCGGGGAATCGCCGGAGTCCGGGCGCGGTTGACGCGAGCGCGAGAGAGAAGACGATCAGCGTGATCCGCATGATGCACGAAGAAGTGTTCGACACCTCCGGCCGGTCCGGAACCGACGGCCGGCCGCCCCCGGGGGAGGGCAGGCGGGAGTGCACCGGGGTGAAGGACCCCGCGGACAAGGACACCCTGTATGGGGAGGACCCCTCCGCGGCGGCCGGGAACGCGTACGACGGGACGGCGCAGCCGGGGAACCCGGGCAGGGCGAGGTTCGTGGACGCCGGGCCGTGGCCGCGCCAGGCGGCGGCGACGGCGTCCGACAGCGAGGGAGTTGACGCGGAATGACCGACGAGACCACCGAACCGGCGGTGGACGCCCCCGAGGCGGCGCGGGAGGAACAGCGGGCGGACGCCGTCACCGCCCTCACCGCGCCCCCGCCCGGCTGGGCCAATCCGCTGCGCGACCCCCGGGACCGCCGGCTGCCCCGGATCGCGGGCCCGTCCGGTCTGGTCATCTTCGGGGTGACCGGCGACCTGTCCCGCAGGAAGCTGATGCCGGCCGTGTACGACCTCGCCAACCGGGGGCTGCTGCCGCCGGGCTTCTCGCTGGTGGGCTTCGCCCGCCGCGACTGGGAGGACCAGGACTTCGCCGAGGTGGTGCACGACGCGGTCAAGGAGCACGCGCGCACCCCCTTCCGTGAGGAGGTCTGGCAGCAGCTGTCGGAGGGCATGCGGTTCGTGCCCGGCGACTTCGACGACGACCACGCCTTCGACCAGCTGCGCAAGGCGGTCGACGAGCTGGACGCCTCCCGCGGCACCAGCGGCAACTACGCCTTCTACCTCTCCGTGCCGCCGAAGTTCTTCCCGAAGGTGGTGCAGCAGCTCAAGAAGCACGGCCTGGCGGACGCGCCCGAAGGGTCCTGGCGGCGCGCGGTCATCGAGAAGCCGTTCGGGCACGACCTGAGGTCCGCGCAGGAGCTCAACGCGATCGTGCACGAGGTGTTCGACCCGGAGCAGGTGTTCCGCATCGACCACTACCTCGGCAAGGAGACCGTCCAGAACATCCTGGCGCTGCGCTTCGCCAATCAGATGTTCGAACCCATCTGGAACCGGTCCTTCGTGGACCACGTACAGATCACCATGGCCGAGGACATCGGCATCGGCGGCCGGGCCGGCTACTACGACGGCATCGGCGCCGCCCGCGACGTCATCCAGAACCACCTCCTCCAGCTCATGGCGCTCACCGCGATGGAGGAACCGGCCTCCTTCGACGCGGCGTCGCTGCTCACCGAGAAGCTGAAGGTGTTCCGCGCCGTTCGGCTCCCGGAGGACCTGGGGCTGCACACGGTGCGGGGGCAGTACGCGGCGGCCTGGCAGGGCGGCGCGAAGGTGCGCGGCTATCTGGAGGAGGACGGCATCGACCCGTCCTCGGCGACCGACACCTACGCGGCGATCAAGCTCGGCGTGGACAACCGCCGCTGGGCGGGCGTCCCCTTCTACCTTCGCACGGGCAAGCGGCTGGGCCGCCGGGTGACGGAGATCGCCGTGGTCTTCCAGCGGGCGCCGCACTCCCCCTTCGACACCACGGCCACCGAGGAGCTCGGCCAGAACGCCATCGTGATCCGCGTCCAGCCGGACGAGGGCATGACGGTGCGGTTCGGCTCCAAGGTGCCCGGGACCTCGATGGAGCTGCGGGACGTGACGATGGACTTCGCCTACGGCGAGTCGTTCACCGAGTCCAGCCCGGAGGCCTACGAACGGCTCATCCTGGACGTCCTCCTGGGGGACGCCAACCTGTTCCCCCGTCACCAGGAAGTGGAAGAGTCCTGGAAGATCCTCGACCCGATCGAGGAGTACTGGGCGTCGCACGGCAGGCCTGCGCAGTACACATCGGGCAGCTGGGGACCCGCGGAAGCCGACGAGATGCTCGCACGAGACGGACGGAGCTGGCGCAGGCCATGAAGATCGACCTGACCGACACCACGGCAAGCAACATCAACAAGGCGCTGGTACGGGGCCGCCGCGCCATCGGCACCCCGGCCGTGGGCATGGTCCTGACGATGGTGATCGTCACGGACGAGGAGAACGCCTACGACGCCATCAAGGCGGCCGAGGAAGCGTCGCACGAGCACCCCTCGCGCACCCTGGTCGTCATCAAGCGGCACGCCCGCAACCCGCGCGAGCGCACCCACTCCCGGCTGGACGCCGAGGTACGGGTCGGTTCGGAGGCCGGCACCGGCGAGACGGTGGTGCTGCGCACCTACGGCGAGGTGTCCGAGCACGCCGACTCGGTGGTGCTGCCGCTGCTGCTGCCGGACGCCCCGGTGGTGGTGTGGTGGCCGGCCGACGCCCCCGAGAACCCCTCCCGGGACCCGCTCGGCGCGCTCGGCCAGCGCCGGATCACCGACCTGTACGCGGCGGAGGACCCGATGGCGGTCCTGCGCGCCCGGCAGCGCGCCTACGCGCCCGGCGACACCGACCTGGCCTGGACCCGGCTGACCCTGTGGCGCTCCATGCTCGCCGCCGCCCTCGACCAGGCGCGGACCACCGTCACGTCGGCGACCGTCGAGGCCGAGGCGGAGAACCCGGCCGCGGAGCTGCTGGCGCGCTGGCTGGAGGCGCGGCTGCGGGTCCCCGTCGAGCGCGTGGTGACCGCGGGCCCCGTGGTCACGGCGGTCCGGCTGGGCACCGAGGACGGCGAGGTCGTCATCGACCGCCCCGAGGGCCCGCTGGCCACGCTCACCCTGCCCGGCCAGCCCCCGCGCCGGCTGGCCCTGAAGGTCCGCTCCACCGCCGAACTCATCGCCGAGGAGCTGCGGCGCCTCGACGCGGACGAGATGTACGCCGTCGCCCTGCGCGGCGAGGCCACCGAGGAGATCCCCGCCCATGTCTGACGTCCCCGAACCGACCCGCCTCCCCGAGTGGGCCGCCCTGGAGCAGCACCGCGCGCAGGGGCTGCCGGGCCTGCGCGACCTGTTCGCCGACGACCCGTCCCGCGCCGAGCGGTACGTCGTGCACGTCGGCGACCTGCGGATCGACTACTCCAAGCATCTGGTCATCGACGAGACGCTGCGGCTGCTGCGTGAACTGGCCGCTGCGACGGACGTGTTCGGGCTGCGGGACGCGATGTTCCGCGGGGAGCGGATCAACACCACCGAGGACCGCGCGGTGCTGCACACCGCGCTGCGGGCGGCGCGCGACGCGGTCGTCGAGGTCGACGGGGAGAAC
>MUNG01000727.1 GCA_002154585.1 Streptomyces pseudogriseolus | reverse complement strand
GGCGGGAACGGGGCAGTACGGCAGCACGTGAGGCGGCCGGGGAGACCGGCCGCCTCACGTGCGCCGTGTTCTGGATCAACTGCCGGGCCGTCCGGAGGCAACGCCCTGCGCCGGAAGCTGCCCCATTTGCCCGAGCCCGCTCCAGAACTCGTCGGTGCCTGCCGGTCACCGGGAGACGGTGCCGGCCGCCGTCCGCTGCTTGCGGGCCGCCATGACCGCGTAGACCAGCACGCCGCCGAAAAGGAACAGCACACCCTGGTAGACGGCCTCGTATCCGGCGCCGGCGACCAGCCACAGCGAGAACGCGGCGGCGACCGAGGCGACGACCAGGTCGCGCACCAGGCGCCCGCGGTCGACGCGGTCCCGCCGGCCGGAGACGAGGTGGAAGAGCTGCGCGGCCGTGGCGAGCAGGTACGGCACGGTCGCGGTGAAGGTGGTGACCAGCACCAGCGTCTCGAACACCCGGGCCGTGCCGAAGGCGTAGTTGTAGACGGTGAGCAGCGAGGCGAGGAGCACGGTGACGCCGACGCCCACCGTCGGGACGCCGCGCCGCTTGCGGGCCAGGGGGGCGGGGAACAGCCCGTCCTTGGCGGCGGCGTAGGAGGTCTGGGCGCTGAGCAGGGTCCAGCCGTTGAGGCAGCCGGTCATCGACACGAGCGCGGCGACCGCCACGGCCCAGCCGCCCCACGCCCCGCCGAACATGCCGTTGACGGCGTCGGAGAAGGGCGCGCCGGACTCGACGAGCCGGTCGTGGGCGACCGTGCCGAAGACGACGAGGGTGCCGAGCAGGTAGACGACCGCCGCGCCGGCGGTGCCGATGACGGTGGCGCGGCCCACGGTGCGCCGGGCGTCGCGCACCTCGCCGGCGCTGACGGCGGCGGATTCCACGCCGAGGTAGGAGAAGAGCAGGATGGCGGCCGCGGCGGACACCGCGCCCATCGCGCTCTCCCCGCTCGCCTGGAAGGGTCCGAGGTTGCCGGCGTCGAAGAAGAACAGCCCGCCGACGGCGACGAGCACCAGCGGCACCAGCTTCAGCACCGTGGACACCACCTGGACGGCGCCGACGTAGCGGGTTCCGGCGTAGTTGGCGAGGGCGGGCAGCCACTGGATGACGAGGGCCGCGAGGCAGGCGGTCCAGCGGTGCTCGCCGACGGGGATCAGTACGTCGAGGTAGCCGACGGCGGCCACGGCGAGCGCCGCGTTCGACACCCAGGTGGTGATCCAGTACGCCCAGGCGGCGAGGAACCCGGCGAAGTCGCCGAAGGCCTCACGGGCGTACACGTACGGGCCGCCGGTGCGGGGGTCGCGTTCGGCGAGGCGGCCGAAGACCAGGGCCAGGGCGACGGCGCCGACGGTCAGCACGCCGAAGGCGAGGAGGCTGATGGTGCCGTAGGGGGCGATGGAGGCCGGGAGCAGGAAGATGCCGCCGCCGATGATGTTGCCCATGACCAGCGCGGTGGCGACGGGAAGCCCGAAGCGCCGGGTGCGCCGTCCTCCGCCGTCGGGGGTGTCGCCGGGG
>MUNG01000726.1 GCA_002154585.1 Streptomyces pseudogriseolus | reverse complement strand
GGTGGACGTGCTGGTGAACAACCTCGGCGTGTTCGGCGCCGCCGACCCGCTGGAGATCAGCGACGACGAGTGGCGCCGCTACTTCGAGGTGAACGTGCTGGCGGCGGTGCGGCTGATCCGGCTCTTCCTGCCGGGGATGACCGAGCGCGGCTGGGGCCGGGTGCAGAACATCGCCAGCGACTCGGCGATCGTCACCCCGGCCGAGATGATCCACTACGGCATGTCGAAGACCGCGCTGCTGGCGGTGAGCCGCGGCTTCGCCAAGCAGGCGGCGGGCACGGGCGTCACGGTGAACTCGGTGATCGCCGGTCCCACGCACACGGGCGGGGTGGAGGACTTCGTGTACGAGCTGGTGGACCGCGACCTGCCGTGGGAGGAGGCGCAGCGCGCCTTCATGCGCCGGCACCGGCCGCAGTCGCTGCTCCAGCGGCTGATCGAGCCGGAGGAGATCGCGCACATGGTCGTGTACCTGGCCTCGGAGCAGGCGTCGGCGACGACGGGCGGGGCGGTGCGCGTGGACGGCGGGTACGTGGACGCGATCCTGCCGTGAGACGACCCCCCTGCCGTGAGGTGACCCCGCCGCAGCGGTGGGCCGGCGCCTGTGGGACAGGCGCCGGCCCTGTGCCGGCCTTGCTGACCTCAGGGGATCACCCGGAGTGGAAGGCGTCCGGGGTCCTGATCCGGTCGCGGATCCAGACGCCCGCCGGCTTGAGTGACCCGGTGCCGGTCCAGGGCCCGTCGGCGGCGCAGGTGCCCGGGGTGAACACGGCTCCGCTGCGGTGGTCGTCGGAGTAGTTCCAGTTGACCCAGCTGATCTTCTTCCGTGCCATGAGGTCGAGGTAGCGCTGGGACATCGCGAAGTCGTCGGCGCCCTCCCCGGCGTAGTTCTGCGTGCCGAACTCGGTGACGAACACGGGGATGCGGTCGGCGGCGCGGGTGAGGGCGGCGAGGTACTCGTCGCGGTGCGAGGCGGCGTAGAAGTGGAACGTGTACATGATGTTGGAGGCGTCGACCGGGTCGTTCACGACCTCCGACTCGTCGGCGCCCTCGGACACGCCGAACGAGGACCAGGCGCGGGTGCCGACGAGGACGGGCGCGTCGGGGTCGGCGG
>MUNG01000725.1 GCA_002154585.1 Streptomyces pseudogriseolus | reverse complement strand
ACCCGGCACCACCCCCGCACCCCCGGGCCGCCGCGAACGCAAAAAGGCCGCCACACGCAAAGCCATCGCCGACGCTGCCCTGCACCTCTTCCTGGAACGTGGCTACGACGCCGTCGGCATCCGCGAGATCGCCGACGCCGCCGACGTGTCGACCACCACGCTGTTCAAGCACTTCCCGGTCAAGGAAGCCCTCGTCTTCGACGAGGACGACGACCAGGAGGAACGCCTGCTCGCCGCCGTCCGCGAACGCCCCGCGGGCACCTCCGTCCCGGCCGCCCTGCGCGAACATGCCCTCAACTCCCGCCTGCTCACTCCCTACGGCGACGACCGCCTCACCGCCTTCTTCAACCTGGTGACCACCACCCCCGCACTGCGCGACTACGGCCAGAACATGTGGCTGCGCCATACAGCCGCCCTGGCCCGCGTCATCGCCGAGGAAATCGGCCGCCCCGCCGACGACCCCGCCTGCCTGGCCCTGGCCCACTTCGCCCTCGAAGCCCCGCGTGCCGCATACGGCCACGCCGACCCCAGGGCGGCGGTCATCAGCGCCTTCAACCTGCTGGAGCACGGCTGGAAAACCCTCACCCGAGACCCCTGAGCGGGTCCGTACCCTCGACCCTCGCCGGGTCCGTACCATCCTGCCGTGCATCCGCGGCGCTTCGTACGCAAAACGTACGCTCTTCGTACGCCCGCGGGCCGCTCAGGGAGTAGGATGCCGATTGGGAGGTGTCCGGTGTCCGAGTTGTTCGACGCGGTGGACGCGCTGGTCGCGTCACGGGCCGCGCTGCCACCACCGGCCGAGCGGAAGCGACTGCGGACCGCGCACGGCCTGACCATCGAGGAAGTGGCCGCGGCGCTGAAGGTACGCCGGGCCACGGTCTCCGGCTGGGAGGCGGGCAAAACAGAACCTCGCCCGCCGGAGCGCGACGCCTACGCCCGGCTGCTGAACCAGCTCGCGGAGCTCTATCCCGCACCTGCGCCAGCGCCCGCTCCTCCCGAGGTGACGCCGGCCACCGGGCCTGCCCCGGCCGCCCAGCCCTCCACCCC
>MUNG01000724.1 GCA_002154585.1 Streptomyces pseudogriseolus | reverse complement strand
GTGGGCGTGAGGGGGCGTACGGCCGGGGCTGGTGGCTGGTGGCCTGGGTCAGCGGGCGTCGACGCGGGGCCCGGGGACCACGGAGGCGCGGCATGGAGGGACTCCGGGGAGTCCGGACGCCGCCGGGGGGCGAAGGGTCACGGCGGGAAGACAGCGGCGCCGGGCATCACGGACATGCGCTCGCTCTCTCCTGCGGACTGCTCTCTTCGCCGGGGGCTTCGTCGGCCCCGACACGGCTGACCCGCCCACTTTACCGGGCGCGCCCGGTACCCCGGTGTCCCCGTTCACCTGAGGCGGGGCGGGCCCGGGTGCCAGGATGAGGCGCCATGACGGCAGGGTGGGGCGCTCGCACGGTGCGGGCCGCGGTGTTCGCGGCCGTCTGCGTGCTGCTCGCCGCCCTGGGCCACGTGCTGATGTCCGGCAGTCATGTGCCCGGCTGGACGCTGGGCGCGGGCGCCGTCGCGACGGGCGCGGCCGGGTGGTGCCTGGCCGGGCGGGAACGCGGGCTGCCGACGGTGGCCGGCGTCGCGGTGGCCGCGCAGACGGCGCTGCACCAGGCGTTCGCGCTGGCGCAGGGCGCGGCGCCGGCGCACGAGGAGCATGCGGCGCACGCCTCGTCTCCGGGGATGGAGCATGCGCACGCCGGTGACATGGGCGGTGCGTACGGGGACAGCGAGGGCGTGGCCCTGATGGCCGGCGGCGACGGATCGTCGTCCGGGATGCTCGCCGCGCACCTGCTCGCCGCGCTGCTCACCGGCCTGTGGCTGGGGCACGGCGAGCGCGCGGCGTTCCGCATCCTGCGCGCGGTGGCGGGGAGGCTGACCGCGCCGCTCCGGCTGCTGTTCCGGATCCCGCCCGCCCTCGGCCGCCCCCGGGTCCGCCCGCGCCGGCCCCGCTCGGACCGCAGGCCGGCCCTGCGTCTCCTCGTCCACGCCCTCACCTCTCGGGGCCCGCCCAGGGGGACCGCTGTCGCCTGACGACAGCCGATCCACCCGGGGCGTCCGTCGTACGCACCGGGTCACCGGCCGTACGTACCGCCACCGCCGGGACGCCGTCGCGCGTGCCCGTGTGGCCGTAGGGCCGTCCCCTGCTGCTCACCGGGCCGCGCGGCGCGCCGGCGTGCGACGCGTGACGTCATCGCGCGCCGCCCGGACCGGATCACGGACTCCGAGAAGGACACCAAGTGATCACTTCCACCTTGCCGCGCGCCCAAGCCCCCGCTCCCGGGCACGACGTGTCGGCCGACGCGTCGGCGACGGCCTGGGCGCTGGCCGCCCGGAGCGGCGACGCGCACGCCGGCGACCGGTTCGTCCGCGCCCTCCACCGCGACGTGCTCCGCTACGTCACCCACCTGTGCGGCGATCCCCAGGCTGTGGACGACCTCGTGCAGGACACCTTCCTGCGCGCCCTCGCCGGACTGCACCGCTTCGAGGGCCGCGCGCCGGCGCGGGTGTGGCTGCTGGCCATAGCCCGCCGGGCCGTCGTCGACAGCCACCGGTACGCGGTCGCCCGGCCCCGCATGTCGGACGCGCCGGACTGGCGGACGGCCGTGGAGCGGTCCCAGCCGCGCGGCCTGCCCGGCTTCGACGACGGTGTGGCCCTGCTCGCGCTGCTGGCGACGCTGCCGGACGAGAGGCGGGAGGCGTTCCTCCTCACCCAGCTCGCCGGGCTGCCGTACGCGGACGTGGCCGCGCGCACCGGCTGCCCGGTCGGCACGGTCCGCTCCCGCGTCGCCCGCGCCCGCGCCGACCTGCGGAGACTGCTGGCCGACGCGGAGCTGACGGGCCGGGGCTGACGGGGTGAGTCGGCGGGCCGGGGCCGACCGGCCTGGACCGGCCGCTGGCCGGGGCGGGGTCAGTGGTGGGCGTGGACCACCGCGTGGCCCTTGCCCCGGCCGATCATCCACTT
>MUNG01000723.1 GCA_002154585.1 Streptomyces pseudogriseolus | reverse complement strand
TGCGGCCGAGCCCCGTCTGCACCTCGTCGGCGATCAGCAGCGCCTTGTACCGGTGCAGCAGCTCCTGCGCGGCGCGCAGATAGCCGGGCGGGGCCTCGTGCACGCCCTTGCCCTGGATCGGCTCCACGATCAGCGCGGCCACGTCGCCCTTGCGCAGCTCCCGCTCCAGCGCGTCGAGGTCCCCGAGCGGCACGGCCGTGTCCGGCAGCAGCGGGGCGAACCCGTCCCGGAAGCCGGACTCGCCGTTGACCGACAGGGCGCCCGTGGTCAGCCCGTGGAAGGCGTGCTCGCAGTACAGCACCCTGGGCCGGCCGGTGACGTAGCGGGCGAACTTCAGGGCCCCCTCCACGGCCTCCGTGCCGCTGTTGCCGAAGAACACCCGGTCCAGATGCGGGCTGTGGGCGAGGAGCCGCTCGGCGAGCAGGCCGGGCAGCGGCTGGCAGTCGAAGCGGGTGAGGTCGGCCAGGGACAGGTCCAGGACGTCGTGCAGCGCCTTGCGGACCACGGGGTGGTGGCGGCCGAGCCCCATCACCCCGAAACCGGCGAGCATGTCGAGGTGGTCGTTGCCCTCG
>MUNG01000722.1 GCA_002154585.1 Streptomyces pseudogriseolus | reverse complement strand
CGACGACCACCGTGCGGCCGCCGGCGCAGGCGTCGACGACCTCCTCGGCGGTGGGCGCGGCCTCCTCGACGGCTATGCCCGCCTCGCGCAGGTACGGCAGCTGCGGGTGGGCGCCGTCCGCGCACAGCACCCGGTCGGCGGCGTGCAGGGCCTGCCAGGCGGGCCAGGACAGCAGTCCTGGCGCGACCCGGTGGCTGGTGGTGAGCAGGACGACACGGCCGGGGGCGGGGCTGGTTGCGTTCACCCTTCGAAACTAGCCCACGTCACAGGCCCAGCGGCGGCCCGTCCACAGCGGTGACGTCCTTCACCCACGGCGTCTTGGCGTCCACCCGGCTGCTCTTCTCCGCGTCCCACTCGCCGTAGCGGGGGTTGAGGTCGACGTCGAGTTCCTTGCTGGCGTCGGACAGCGCCTTCCAGAACTCGGGGCGGCCGGTGTCGGTGCCGAGCTTCTGGGCGAGCTTCTGCGCCGTCACCTGGAGGCGCAGGTTGTCGTCGAGGCGCCGCGGCGGGACCCCGTACTGCTGGAGCCAGGCGGCCTCCAGCGCCTCGGCGCCGCCGGCCTGCTCCTCGAAGGCGGCCCGGGTGCGCTGCACCTCGCGGTCGGAGACGGTCACCCCGGCGTCGCGCGCGGCGCGCTCCAGCACCCGGTCCAGCACCATGCTGTGCAGGGTGTCGCGGGTCAGGCCGCCGGTCCGGGCGATGGCCTGCTGGTACTGCGCGTCGTCCGGGACGGCGGCCCGCTGGGCGGCGCGCACCTCGTCGACGCGGTTCTCCAGCTGCGACACGGTGATCCGCTCCCCGCCGACCACGGCCGCCGCACCGGGGTGCGCGTCGTTCCCGCAGGCGGTGAGCAGAGGAGCCGCCGCGATCGCGGCGGTGAGGAGGAGCGCGGTGCGACGACGGCGGTGCAAGGAAACCTCCTGAGGAGAGCTTGTGCGGCGGTGCCGGAAGTCGCCGTGAATCGTTGGTCGAATGGGTTGGCCAGAGCTTGGCCGATGCCTACCATCGATCACCGCAAGACTTTGTGCACCGCCGCACAAGCTCTCC
>MUNG01000721.1:221-739 GCA_002154585.1 Streptomyces pseudogriseolus | reverse complement strand
GGGCGGGCATCGGGCCCGCAGGGCCCTGCGGGTGCTGACCTGGGTGGTGCGCGGCCGGTGACCAGCCGGCGGCCGGTCCGTGCCCCGGCTGGTGGGGCGGCGGCAGCGGAGAACCCACTGCGTGCTGCATCCGGTGCCACTCCGTCTCGTACAGGCAATGGGTCACTGACAGCGGGGGCCGTCCCCGCGTTACCGAACAGTACCGCCCCCTGCCGTCGGTCGGTGAACGGCCGGGGGCGGTGATGAGTGCCCGTCAGGCGGCCGCTACTGCCCGACCTCGCCGTAGGCGGCGAGCAGAACGGCCGGGTCGGGGCCCTCCAGCACGGTGGGCTTGGCGAGCCCGTCGAGGACGACGAAGCGCAGCAGGTTGCCGCGGGACTTCTTGTCGACCTTCATGTTCTCCACCAGCTTGGGCCACTGGTCGTAGCGGTAGTGCAGCGGGAGCCCGACGGCCTCGAGGACGGTGCGGTGGCGGTCGGCGGTGGCGTCGTCCAGGCGGCCGGCCAGCCGGCCCAGTT
>MUNG01000721.1:0-174 GCA_002154585.1 Streptomyces pseudogriseolus | reverse complement strand
CCGGGTCGGCGATGAAGCCGGCCTTGATGACCTCGGCGAGCCCGGAGACGTAGTCGTGGACCGGGAGGGAGTCGAGGGCGGCGAGGTCGCACAGGACGCCGGCGGGCGGGTGGAAGGAACCGACGAGGTTCTTGCCCTCGGCGGTGTTGATGCCCGTCTTGCCGCCCACGGCCG
>MUNG01000720.1:401-655 GCA_002154585.1 Streptomyces pseudogriseolus | reverse complement strand
GGGGCGTGGTGCGGCTCGGGGCGGGGTCGGGTGCGTGCCTCTGCCTCCCTCGGCCGGGTGACGGAGTTGTCCACAAGTGGGCGCTCGTCCACGGGTTTTCACCATGATCACCGCGAGGGTGGGGTGGTGCCCGACCCTCGTCGCATGGCACTTCGATCACACACACGCACAGCTGGTCCGACGAGCGGTCCGGGGCGCGAGCCCCTGTCCGACGGCCGCACGTCCCACAACCGCCACCGTCACCGCAGGGGCCG
>MUNG01000720.1:0-362 GCA_002154585.1 Streptomyces pseudogriseolus | reverse complement strand
GCGCGGCGGGCGTCCGGCGCGGAGGGCGCCCAGCTGGGCGCGGCCGGGTGGCGCGTTGGCGGGTGCGAACGGTTCCGTGTCTTCGCTGCCGCGTCGCCGTGTCGTGGTGGTGGACCGTCAGGGGGCGGCGGGACATGCGCTGCTGACGAGGCCTCGGGCGGGTTGGGCCCGGCGGCGCGAGGCGACGGTGGAGCGGACCCTGGAGTTGAGGCGGCTGCCGCACCGTACGGGGACGCGTCCGGCGGCCGGGTCGGGCGGGAGCGCGGACGCGGCCCGTCCGGGGCGGTTCCTCGGCGTCGGGCCGGGGGGTGAGGAGCCGGCCACCTTTCCCGTGCGCCTGCCCGCGTCGCGTCCTGGCCGTG
>MUNG01000719.1 GCA_002154585.1 Streptomyces pseudogriseolus | reverse complement strand
CCTGGCCCTGTACGGGGCCAGCTCGGCGCTGCTGGTGCGGTCAGGCCTCGGGCTCGAACCGTGGAACGTCCTGCACCAGGGCCTGTCCGAGCGCACCGGACTGTCGATGGGCGTGGTGCTGACCGCGCTGGGCGCGGCCATCCTGCTGCTGTGGATCCCGCTGCGGCAGCGGCCGGGGCTCGGCACGATCTCCAACGTGCTGGTGATCGGCGTGGCGATGGACGCGACGCTGGCCGTGGTGCCGGACGCGCACGGCCTGGCGGTGCGGGTGGCGCTGATGGCGGCGGGGATCGTGCTGAACGGCGCGGCGACCGGCCTCTACATCGCGGCGCGGTTCGGCCCGGGGCCGCGCGACGGGCTGATGACGGGGCTGAACCGGCGCACGGGCCTGTCGGTGCGTCTGGTCCGCACGGCCATCGAGATCACCGTGGTGGTCACCGGCTTCGTGCTGGGCGGCACGGTCGGCGTCGGCACCGTGCTGTATGCGGTGGCCATCGGCCCACTCGCCCAGCTGTTCCTGCGCGTCTTCGCGGTCCCCGTCCCGGACGGGGGCAGCACCGTCGTTGCGGGCCGGACACCCGAGCGGGCGATACTGCGGTCGTGACCCCGCGGATACGCCACCCCTACCTCGACCATCCCGGACCGCTCGCCTTCGCCCACCGGGGCGGGGCCGCGGACGGCCTGGAGAACACGGTCCGGCAGTTCCGGAGCGCCGTCGAGGCGGGCTACCGGTACATCGAGACCGATGTCCACGCCACGCGTGACGGCCGGCTCGTCGCGTTCCACGACGCCACCCTGGACCGGGTCACGGACGGGGCGGGCCGGATCGCCGACCTGCCC
>MUNG01000718.1 GCA_002154585.1 Streptomyces pseudogriseolus | reverse complement strand
GTAGAGCCTAGCCGGGCGGCGTCGGCGCGTGTGCGGCTTTCCGGTAAATGCTGGGGACAAACGACATGTGAGCTTTCACACGCAACAGAGAATTGCCTTGCGCCGCTTGGTTACGGCAGAGTCTCACTCCTGTCAGGCCCCGCATACGACACAGCTGTACCCCCAGCGGTGCAGCGCCACAGAAACACCGTTTCAACTCCATACCGCCGTCGTATGCCGCCCGAGCACCACGCGGCGCTCCCCTCGAAGGAGTTGCCCACCGGGCCCGAGCCTCCCGTGACCCGTAGTTGGGGAGGCCAGTGTCAGGGGCACGATTGCGNNGTGAGCCGGATCTCGGTCCGGGGATTCGCAGTGGCCTCGGCCACGGCGGTCACCGCTGTCGGAAGCGTCGTCGGCGTTGCCTCGGGCAGCACCGCAGCGCCCAACAACGACGCCGAAGCGACGGCAGCCGGCACCACGCTGCTCGCGGACATCCCCGCGGGGCAGCAGGCGCAGGTGCAGACCGCGTCGTTGACGCAGCAGGCCCAGACGATGGCCATCGCCGCGGACGCGACCGCCAAGAAGGAGCGCGAGGAGGCCGAGAAGGCCGCCAGCCGCTCCGCCGCGCGTGACGCGTCCTCCTTCGCGGTCCAGGCCTCCTACTCGGTCGCCGACGTCCAGGCCATCGCGCGCCAGATGGTGCCCGCCGACCAGTTCCAGTGCTTCAGCAACATCGTGGACCACGAGTCCAGCTGGAACTACCAGGCCTCGAACCCCTCCTCCGGCGCCTACGGTCTCGTGCAGGCCCTGCCGGGCTCCAAGATGGCCTCCGCCGGCGCCGACTGGCAGACCAACCCGGCCACCCAGATCAAGTGGGGCCTCAACTACATGGACAGCCGCTACGGCAGCCCGTGCGGCGCCTGGGAGTTCTGGCAGGCCAACAACTGGTATACCAGTTGTTGGCCTGCCAGAACTCCCAGGCGCCGCACGGGCTGCCGTAGCGGCTGTCCATGTAGTTGAGGCCCCACTTGATCTGGGTGGCCGGGTTGGTCTGCCAGTCGGCGCCGGCGGAGGCCATCTTGGAGCCCGG
>MUNG01000072.1 GCA_002154585.1 Streptomyces pseudogriseolus | reverse complement strand
CGGCCCCGCCCGCCGCCGCGCCCGGCACCGGCAAGATCAACCTCGACAAGGGCCGGGTCAGCCTCCAGAAGAACCAGACGGTCTCGCTGGTGAAGGGCGGCCGCCCGCTGCTGTCCCAGGTGAAGATGGGGCTCGGCTGGGAGCCCGCCTTCCGCGGCAAGGACATCGACCTGGACGCGTCGGTGATCGCGTACGGCCCGCAGCGCAACCACATCGACAGCTGCTACTTCGGCAAGCTCCAGATCCTGGGCGGCGCGGTGCGGCACTCCGGTGACAACCTTACGGGCGAGGGCGCCGGCGACGACGAGGTCATCACCGTCGACCTCGGCCGCCTCCCCATGGAGGTCTCGGGCCTGGTCTTCACGGTGAACTCGTTCTCCGGCCAGAAGTTCACGGAGGTCGCCAAGGCGTACTGCCGTCTGATGGACGCCACCACCGGCGAGGAGCTGGTCCGCTTCGACCTGACCGGCGCCGAGCCGCAGACGGGCGTGCTGATGGCGAAGCTGATCCGGCAGTACTCGGGCGAGTGGGAGATGACCGCGATGGGCGAGTTCGTCAAGGGCCGCACGGTCCGCGGCATGGTCAAGCCCGCCGCCCAGGCCCTCTGACCCGCCCCGGCTGCACCGGTGTCCGGCGCCCGCCGCGAAGGGGGGCGCCGGACGCCCCGCCCTCGCCGGGGCGCTGTCTCAGCCCCCGTGCTGGGAGCGCGCCTTGAACGCCGCCTTGCGCGCTTCCTTCGCGATCTTCTTGTCCGGGTGGAGGCGTCCCATCGCCTCCAGGACGTCCGCCGTCGCCGGGTGGTCCACCCGCCACGCCATGTCGAAGAAGCCGCTGTGCTGCCGGGCCAGCCCCTCCACAAGGGAGCGCAGCTCCTCCGAGTTGCCCTCCGCGGCGAGCTGCGCGGCCACCGTGTCGATGGTGAGCCAGAAGATCATCGCCTCGGACGGCGGCGGCACGTCCGGGGCCCCGTGCTCGGCGAGCCACACCCGCGCCAGACCGCCGAGCTCGGCATCGTCCAGGACCTCCCGCAGCGCGGGTTCCGCGGCGTCGCCCACCAGCGACAGCGCCTGCTGGCAGCGCAGCCGCCGCAGCGGCGCACCCTCGTCCGCGCCGCGCGCCGCCGACAGCAGCTCGCGCGCCGCCTCCAGCGGCCGGCGCCGCTCCAGCCAGTGCTCGGTCTCGGCGTGGGCGGCGGCCGGCGGGTACGCGGCGGTGCCGTCGAGCAGCGCGTCGGCGCCCTTGTCCGCGAGGTCGCCGACCGCGGGCGCCTCGAAGCCCGCCTCCAGCAGCCGGGCGCGCAGCCCGTACAGGCCGAGCGGGGTCAGCCGCACCAGGCCGTAGCGGGCGACGTCCGTCTCGTCGACGGGGGCGGCGGGCTCCTCGTCGGCGTCGGCCATCAGGTCCTCGTCGAGCGGCTGGTACTCCACCAGCCCGACGGGCTCCAGCATCCGGAACTGGTCGTCCAGCCGCATCATCGCGTCGGACACCTGCTCCAGGACGTCGTTGCTGGGCTCCGCCATGCCGTCGGGCACGAGGACGGAGGCGGCCAGCGCGGGCAGCGGCACCGGGGCGTCGCCCGCCTTGTCCTCGCCGACGGTCAGCAGATACAGGTTGCCGAGGACCCCGTCGAGGAACTCCGCCTCGGCCTCCGGGTTCCAGTCCAGCGCGTCGAGGTCCAGCTCCCCCGAGCCCTCGCCCCCGGCGATGGCGTCGACCAGCCCGCCCAGGTCGGGCACGCTCGCGTCGCCCAGCACCGTCTCCAGGGCGCCGAGCCACACGCCCAGCACGTCCTGCGGCGAGCCGCCGGTGAGCAGCGCCAGCTCGTCGCCCGCGCGGACGGTGCCCTCCTTCTCGTCGACCACCTCGACGAGCCCGGTGTCCACGGCGACCCGCCAGGCCTCGCCGGCGTCGGCCGCCGCGTCCTCCCCGCTCAGACCCAACTCCGCGGCCGCGTCCGGGAGCTGCTCCTCCACCAGGGAGCCGCCGGCGTCCACCCGGGTCGCGGGACCGGCCCAGCGGGCGAGCCGGGCGGCCCGGGACAGCACCGGAGTGGACAGGGCGTCGCGCGCCAGCTCCGCTTCGGGGCGCAGCCGCGCCGGCGGCAGGATGGAGCTGTCTGACATCGGCTGATTCTCCTAGGGCCTGTGCGTCTCAGCCGCTCAGCCTAGACGGATTTCCACCCATGCCGCCCACTTCATCTCCTCGTCGGCCGGCGTACATGGCCGGAACCTTGACAAGTGGCGTGACCAGGCTGGACATTGACGCGCGTAGACAGGGCGTGTTCCGCACCGCACCCGCCCGCCCTCGTTCCGGTCCCCGGAGGGAATCCGTTGCCGAGCAAGCCGTCCGCGCGCCTCGCCGCGCTCACCGTCGCCGCCGTATGTTCCGCGGCGTCCACCGTCGTCCTCACGACGCCCGCGCACGCCGAGTCCGTGCGCGTCCACGACATCCAGGGTGACACCCGTCTGTCGCCGTTCGCCGGGAAGCAGGTCACCGACGTGACCGGCATCGTCACCGGCATCCGTACCTACGGTTCGTCCCGCGGCTTCTGGATCCAGGACCCCGCCCCCGACGCGGACCCGGCCACCAGTGAGGGCGTGTTCGTCTTCACGAGCTCCACCCCGCAGGGCGTCGCGGTGGGCGACGAGGTCTCCGTCTCCGGCACGGTCTCGGAGTACGTCCCCGGCGGCACCTCCTCCGGCAACCAGTCGGTCACGGAGATCACCAGGCCCACCGTCACGGTCGTCTCGCGCGGCAACCCGGTCCCCGCCCCGGCGGTCCTCGACGCGCGCACGGTCCCGGCCGCGTACGCGCCTCAGGGCGACCCGGCGGCGAACGGCTCGGTCAACGCCCTGCCGCTGCGCCCGAGCGCCTACGCCCTCGACCTGTACGAGTCGCTGGAGGGCATGAACGTGCGGGTCGCGGACGCGCGCGTGGTCGGCGCGACCGACCCGTACACGGAGCTGTGGGTCACGGTGAAGCCCCACGAGAACCGCAACCGGCGCGGCGGCACGGTCTACGGCTCGTACGACGCGCAGAACACCGGCCGGATCCAGATCCAGTCGCTGGGCAAGGCGGCCGACTTCCCCGACGCGACCGTCGGCGACGTCCTCGCGGGCGCCACCACGGGACCGCTGGACTACAACCAGTACGGCGGCTACACCCTGGTCGCGAGCGAGCTCGGCACGCTGAGGCCCGGCGGCACGGAGCGGGAGACGACCCGCGCGCAGCACCGCTCCGAACTCGCCATAGCCACCTACAACGTGGAGAACCTCGACCCGTCCGACGACACCTTCGCCGCGCACGCCGAGGCGATCGTGCACAGCCTCTCCTCGCCGGACATCGTGTCGCTGGAGGAGATCCAGGACAACAACGGCGCCACGGACGACGGCACGGTCGCCGCCGACATGACGCTGGGGAAGCTGATCGACGCCATCGAGGCGGCCGGCGGCCCGCGCTACGACTGGCGTGCCGTCGACCCGGCCGACAAGCGGGACGGCGGCGAGCCGGGCGGCAACATCCGCCAGGCGTTCCTGTTCAACCCGGCCCGGGTGTCCTTCACCGACCGGCCGGGCGGCGACGCCACCACGGCGACCGACGTGGTCAAGGTCCGCGGCAAGGCCGCCCTGACCCTGTCCCCCGGCCGGGTCGCCCCGGACTCGGCGGCGTTCGAGGACAGCCGCAAGCCGCTGGCCGGCGAGTTCGTCTTCCGCGGCCGCACGGTGATCGTCATCGCCAACCACTTCTCCTCCAAGGGCGGCGACCAGGGCCTCACCGCGCAGTACCAGCCGCCGGTGCGCGGCTCGGAGACGCAGCGCCACCTCCAGGCGCAGGAGGTCCACGACTTCACCGCGAAGATCCTCAAGGCGCAGAAGAACGCTGCGGTCGTGGCGCTCGGCGACATCAACGACTTCGAGTTCTCCCGCACCACCCGCATCATGGAGGGCGGCGGCGTTCTCTGGTCGGCGGTCAAGTCGCTGTCGGCGTCGGAGCGTTACTCGTACGTGTACCAGGGCAACAGCCAGGCGCTGGACCAGATCCTGATCAGCCCGTCGATCCGCCGGCACTGCTCGTTCAGCTACGACAGCGTGCACATCAACGCGGAGTTCCACGACCAGATCAGCGACCACGACCCGCAGGTCCTGCGCTTCAGGCCGTGACCTCGCCGTGGTGACAGGCGGCGGGGGGACGGGAAGCGGCTGTCCGCTTCCCGTCCCCCGCCGCCCTCCGGCCCGCACCCGAACCGGATCTCCCGGCCGCGCGGCCCGCCCGCTCAGTGGTGGCGGCGCTGCGTCATCACCGCCGCACCCACGGCCAGCATCACCAGCGCGCCCGCCGCGGCCATCAGCTGCGTGCGGTGCTGCTTGCCGACCTCGCCGGCGTGTGCGGCGCTGCTGCGCATCTGCACGCTCATCGCGCCGGCCCGGTCCTTCAGTTCGTCGGCGCGCGCCCGTGCCCGCGCCTTGACGTCCATCTTCCCGGCCAGTTCCTCGACGGTGTCGCCGAGTTCGTGCCGGGTCCGTTCGATCTCCCGGCGCAGCTCGTCGGGGCCCTTGGCCCCGCGCGCCGCCTCACTGCCGGCGTCCACGTGGGCTCCCGACGGGGACGCCGAGCCCCTCACCTCGTGGGTCATCGGTGCGCCCTTCCCTTGATCTCCTCGACGTCGGCCTTCACGCTGCCCAGCGTCCGCTCCGGCTTGGGCGGCGTGGCGCGGCGCAGCTGCCCGCGTCCGGCCAGCGCCAGCACGCCGGCGATCACGAACAGCACGCCCGTGATGATCAGCGCCGCCGCCCACAGCGGCAGCACCAGGTCGAGTGCGGCGATTCCCGTGGCGGCCAGCGCGAGCAGACCCGCGTAACCGAACGCCCCCGCCGCTCCCAGCATCCCGCCGCCGACGCCGGCCCGGCGCCCCTTCTCCGCCAGTTCCTCCTTGGCGAGCGCCACTTCCTGCCGTGCGAGCCGCGAGATCTGTTCGGTGGCCTGCCCGACGAGCTCGCCGACACTGTGCTCGTCGCGTACAGGCCGTTGTTGGATGGTTCCGGCCACGGTGCGCCTCCTCTCGGTGGGGAGACCCGAGTACCCCCGCGCACTCCGCCCTATCCCTCAAGCAACGCTTACGCATACCGGTGAGAACCTGTAAGTGGACCTTCACCGTCCGCGCGCCGACACTACTCCTATGACCTCCACGCCCCCTTCCCCCTCCCTCGGCCGCACCCTGTGCGCGATGATCACCCCCTTCACCGCCTCCGGCGCGCTGGACCTGGACGGCGCGCAGCGCCTGGCCGGCCATCTGGTCGCCGAGGGCTGCGACGGCCTGGTGCTGTCCGGCACGACCGGGGAGTCCCCGACGACGACGGACACGGAGAAGCGGTCCCTGATCGCGGCCGTACGGGAGGCCGTCGGCACCCGCGCCACGCTGATCGCCGGCGTCGGCACCCCCGACACCGCGCACACCCTCACCCTGGCCCGCGAGGCCGAGCGGGCGGGCGCGGACGCCGTTCTGCTGGTCGCCCCGTACTACAGCCGCCCGCCGCAGGACGCGATCGAGGCGTACTTCCGGGAGACCGCCGACGCGACGGACCTCCCCGTGGTCCTGTACGACATCCCGGCCCGCACCGGGGTCCGCGTCGAGCCGGACACCCTGCTGCGTCTGGCCGGGCATCCCCGCATCGTGGCGGTGAAGGACTGCTCCGGCGACTTCCTGGCGGCGCAGAAGGTGATGGCCCGTACGGACCTGGCGTACTACGCGGGCTGCGACGAGCACAACCTGGCGCTCCGCGCGGTGGGCGGCGCCGGCTGCGTCAGTACGGTGGCAAACGTGGCCCCGTCCGCGGTCCGCCGCGTCCTCGACGCCTTCGACAAGGGCGACACGGCCGAGGCGACCCGCCTCCAGCACCGCCTGACCCCGCTGATCGAGGCGGTGATGGCGAGCGGCCTCCCCGGCACGGTGACGGCGAAGGCCCTGCTCCCCGCCCTGGGCCTCCCCGCGGGCCCGGTCCGCCCGCCCCTACGCCCGGCGGACCCGAGCACCACGGCCGCCCTGCGGGAGGCCTACGCGCATCTGACCGCGGACGTCAGTTCCACACCTGCCGGTCGCTGAACAGCAGCACGTGCTCCAGCACGTCCTCGGCGGGGTCGTCGATCTGCCCGAGATCGGCGTTGACCAGCCCCACCCGGGGCCCGTTCTTCGACCCGCTGGTGGTCTCGTCGGCGTACGCGGTACCCGCCAGGGTGCCGCAGAGCATCAGCATGGCGGCCACCCCCATCACGCCGATCGCGCAGCGCAGCGCGCCCCGTACCCACTTGTCACTCATCGCCCGTCCCCATTTCCCTGCACACCATTCAGTCGCCTTGACGTCTGATCGGACCCTGTGTCCACCCGTTCATCCGCCAAAACGACCTCAAGGTCACGGAAAGTAACCCATACGGGGATCAGTTCGCCGTCACCGGTCAGTCCCGCCCGGGCCGGACCGGGCCCTGGTCGGTCCAGACGACGCCCTTGTTGCGGGTCGTGCACGGCGTCGAAGGCGGATTCGGCTTCTGGAGCCCTGGCACGCAGGGCCCGTTCGCCGAGTGGCTGTGGCACCGGCTCGGCCGCGAGAGCCCGCTGAGCTGGGCCACCGAGATCGAGCGCGAAGCGGAAGCGGCCGGCGTGGCCGCGGTCGAGCTGTTCTTCAGCTTCCTCGACGAATTCCGGGCCGACCGCGACCGAGCCTCATAGGCCGGGCGATGCCGCGCGAGCGCCCTCCCGGGG
Source organism: Streptomyces pseudogriseolus (assembly GCA_002154585.1). GTDB lineage: Bacteria > Actinomycetota > Actinomycetes > Streptomycetales > Streptomycetaceae > Streptomyces > Streptomyces pseudogriseolus. The sequence continues at coordinate 22,091 of MUNG01000072.1, read as the reverse complement.
TGTCTCAGGGCCGTGGGAGGGCGCTCGGGGCCGACAGTGGCGGCGGGGTGGCGATCGGTGAGGCCGTCGTAAGTCGCGCCGTCCGACGTCAGTTGTGGCTGTGCAGGACCTCGTTCAGGCCGCCCCACACCGCGTTGTTCGGGCGGGCCTCCACGCGGCCCGTTTCCGAGTTGCGGCGGAAGAGGATGTTGGAGGCGCCGGAGAGTTCGCGGGCCTTGACGACCTGCCCGTCGGGGAGGGTGACGCGGGTGCCGGCGGTGACGTAGAGGCCGGCCTCGACCACGCACTCGTCGCCGAGCGCGATGCCCACGCCCGCCTCCGCGCCGACCAGGCACCGCTCGCCGATGGAGATGCGGACGTTGCCGCCGCCCGACAGGGTGCCCATCGTGGACGCGCCGCCGCCGATGTCGGAGCCGTCGCCGACGACGACGCCCGCCGAGATGCGGCCCTCGACCATCGACGTGCCGAGCGTGCCGGCGTTGAAGTTGACGAAGCCCTCGTGCATCACGGTGGTGCCCTCGGCGAGGTGCGCGCCGAGGCGGACGCGGTCGGCGTCGGCGACGCGCACGCCCTTGGGGGCGACGTAGTCCGTCATCCGGGGGAACTTGTCGACCGAGGTGACCTGGAGGTGCAGGCCCTCCGCGCGGGCGTTGAGCCGGACCTTCTCGAGGTCGTCGACGGCGACCGGGCCCAGCGAGGTCCAGGCGACGTTGGCGAGGTGGGCGAAGATGCCGTCCAGGTTCTGGCCGTGCGGCTTGACCAGGCGGTGGGAGAGCAGGTGCAGCCGCAGGTAGACGTCGTGCGCGTCGACCGGCTTGGCGTCCAGGGAGGAGATGACCGTGCGGACCGCGACGACCTCGACGCCCCGGCGCCGGTCCGGGCCGACCGCGGCGGTGGCGCCGCCGCCCAGCAGCTCGGCCGCCCGCTCGGCGGAGAGCCGCTCCGTGCCGGACGGGCCCGGCTCGGCGGCCAGCTCGGGGGCCGGGAACCAGGTGTCGAGGACGGTGCCGTCGGCGGCGATGGTGGCGAGGCCGGCGGCCACTGCGCCGGTGGTGCTCTGAGCAGTCGTGTCGGTCATGAGGGCAACCTAACCGGGCGGAGGCGCCGGAAGCGAACCGGTGCCGCCCGCGTCTCGGGTGCCGGTCCGGAACGCCGTTCAGGTGCCCGTCCGGGACACCGCTCATGTGCCCGTCCGGGACACCGCTCAGGTACCGGTCCGGGGACCGTCGTGCTCCGGCAGCAGCCGCCCCAGCATCTCCCGCGCGTACCCCTCGTCGTACGGCGTTCCGGTCAGCAGCACCTGGAGGCAGATGCCGTCGATCAGGGCGACCAGGGCCCGCGCCGTGACCGGGTCCGTACGGCGGGACAGCAGCGCGGCGAGGTCCTCGCACCATTCGGCGGCGACCGGGCGCAGGGCCGGGCGCCGCAGCGCGGCCAGGTACAGCTCGTACTCCAGCTCCACGCCCGTCCGCTCGCCGCCCAGCCACTCCCCCGTCAGCGCCGCCAGCTCGGCCGCCAGGTCGGTCCGAAGGTCCTCCAGGCCGCCGCGCGAGGCGATCACCTTGGCGAAGCCCTCGTTGGCCTGGCGCAGGGCGGCCACCATCAGCTCGTCGAGGGTGGTGAAGTGGTACGTGGTGGATCCGAGCGGCACGTCCGCCTCCCGGGCGACGCTGCGGTGGGTCAGTCCCGCGATGCCGCCGCGGCCGACGACCCGGATCGCCGCGTCGATGATCCGCTGCCGCCGCTCCGGGTCGTACCGGCGCCCGGCCATCAGTGCGCCCCGCCCAGGTTCAGCACGACCACGCCGACGATGATCAGCCCGATCCCGGCGGCCTTGGCGGCCGTCATCCCCTCGCCGAGGAACACGATCCCGATCGTCGCGATGGCGGCGGTGCCCACGCCGGCCCAGATGGCGTAGGCGGTGCCGACGGCCACGGTGCGCAGGGTCTGCGCGAGGAGGGCGAACGAGACGACGTAGCCCAGCAGGGTCAGCAGCGAGGGCCAGAGCCTGCTGAAGCCGTCGCTGTACTTCATGGCGGTGGTGGCGCACACCTCGGCCGCGATGGCCCCGGCCAGCAGCAGATATCCCATGTGTACGAGCGTACACAGCGGCCCCCGGTGGAGGCATGAAACCGGCGACGCCCCCCGAAGGGGAGCGTCGCCGTTTTGTCGTGTGCGGCAGGCTCAGACGTTGAAGCCCAGCGCCCGCAGCTGCTCACGGCCGTCGTCCGTGATCTTGTCCGGGCCCCACGGCGGCATCCAGACCCAGTTGATCCGCAACTCGTTGACCAGGCCGTCCGTGGCGGACTTCGCCTGGTCCTCGATGACGTCGGTCAGCGGGCAGGCCGCCGAGGTCAGCGTCATGTCGACGGTCGCGACGTTGGAGTCGTCGATGTGGATGCCGTAGATGAGGCCGAGGTTGACGACGTCGATGCCCAGCTCGGGGTCGACGACGTCCATCAGGGCCTCGCGGAGCTCCTCCTCCGAGGCCGGCTTCATCTCCACGGTCTCGCTCATGCGGTAGTCCTTTCGGCGTCGGCGCCCAGCGCCTGGGCCGTCGCGTCCTTCCACGCCATCCAGCTCAGGAGGGCGCACTTGACCCGCGCGGGGTACTTGGAGACGCCGGCGAACGCGACCGCGTCCTCCAGCACCTCCTCCATCGCGTCGTCGGGCTCGATCCTCCCCTTGGACTGCATCAGCTCCAGGAAGGTCCCCTGGATCTTCTGCGCCTCGGCGAGGTCCTTGCCGACCAGCAGGTCGTTCAGCACGGACGCGGACGCCTGGCTGATGGAACAGCCCTGTCCCTCGTAGCTGACGTCGCTGATGGTCGTGCCGTCGTACTTCACGCGCAGCGTGATCTCGTCGCCGCACGTCGGGTTGACGTGGTGCACCTCGGCGTCGCCGTCCCGGAGACCACGCCCGTGCGGGTTCTTGTAGTGGTCCAGGATGACGTCCTGGTACATGGAGTCCAGCTTCACGCCTCAGCCCCTCATCCGAAGAAGTTCCGTACGTGCTCCAGACCGTCGACCAGTGCGTCGATGTCGGCCGGCGTGGAGTACAGATAGAACGACGCCCGCGTGGTCGCAGGAATTCCGTACCGCAGGCAGACGGGGCGGGCGCAGTGGTGTCCGACCCGGACCGCGATGCCCTGCTCGTCGAGGACCTGGCCCACGTCGTGCGGGTGGATGTCCCCGAGGGTGAAGGAGATCGCGGCGCCGCGCTCCTCGGCGGTGGCCGGACCGATGATGCGCAGGTCCGGCACCTCGAGGAGCCGCTTGACGGCGTACTCGGTGATGGCGTGCTCGTGCGCGAGGATCTTGTCCATGCCGATGGCCGACAGGTAGTCGATCGCCGCGCCGAGCCCGACCGCCTGGGCGATCGGCGGGGTGCCCGCCTCGAACTTGTGCGGGGCGGGGGCGTAGGTCGACGAGCTCATCGACACGGTCTCGATCATCTCGCCGCCGCCGAGGAACGGAGGCAGGTCCTCCAGCAGTTCCTGGCGGCCCCACAGGACGCCGATGCCGGTCGGGCCGCACATCTTGTGACCGGTGAAGGCCACGAAGTCGGCCTGGAGGGCCTGCACGTCCAGCGGCATGTGCGGGGCGGCCTGGGAGGCGTCGACGCAGACGAGCGCGCCGACCTCCTGGGCGCGGCGCACGATCGCCTCGACCGGGTTGACCGTGCCCAGGATGTTGGACACCAGCACGAAGGAGACGATCTTCGTCTTCTCGGTGATGATCTCGTCGATGTTGGACAGGTCGAGCCGGCCGTCGTCGGTGAGCCCGAACCACTTCAGCTTCGCGCCCGTGCGCTGCGCGAGCAGCTGCCACGGCACGATGTTGGAGTGGTGTTCCATCTCCGTGATGACGATCTCGGTCTCGTGGTCCACCCGGTAGGGCTCGTCGGCCCAGCCGAGCATGTTGGCCACGAGGTTGAGGGACTCGGAGGCGTTCTTGGTGAAGATCACCTCGTCGCGCGAGGGCGCGTTGACGAACTCCGCGACCTTGTCGCGCGCGCCCTCGTACAGCGCCGTGGCCTCCTCGGCGAGGACGTGCACGCCGCGGTGGACATTGGCGTTGTAGCGCTCGTAGTACTCGGCGAGGGCGTCCAGCACCTGACGCGGCTTCTGGCTGGTCGCCGCGTTGTCCAGATACACGAGCTTGCGCCCGTCGTGGACCTGGCGGTCCAGGATGGGGAAGTCCTTGCGGAGCGCCTCGGTGTCGAGGAGGCCCGGCAGCTGTGTCACTCGGATGCGCCACCCTTCGTGTAGGCCTCGTACCCCTCGGCCTCGAGCTTGTCGGCGAGCTCGGGGCCGCCGGACTCGGCGATCCGCCCGGCCGCGAAGACGTGGACGTGGTCGGGCTTGATGTAGCGCAGGATGCGCGTGTAGTGCGTGATCAGCAGGGTGCCGACCTGGCCGGACTCGCGGACGCGGTTGACGCCCTCGGAGACGACGCGCAGGGCGTCGACGTCCAGGCCGGAGTCGGTCTCGTCGAGGATCGCGACCTTCGGCTTGAGCAGCTCCAGCTGAAGGATCTCGTGGCGCTTCTTCTCACCGCCGGAGAAGCCCTCGTTGACGTTGCGCTCGGCGAAGGCGGGGTCCATGTTGAGGCGCTCCATGGCCTCCTTGACCTCCTTCACCCAGGTGCGCAGCTTGGGGGCCTCGCCGCGGACGGCGGTGGCGGAGGTGCGCAGGAAGTTGGAGACGGAGACGCCGGGGACCTCGACCGGGTACTGCATGGCGAGGAACAGGCCGGCGCGGGCGCGCTCGTCGACGGACATCTCCAGGACGTCCTCGCCGTCGAGGGTGACGGTGCCCTGGGTGATCGTGTACTTGGGGTGACCCGCCAGCGAGTAGGCGAGGGTCGACTTGCCCGAGCCGTTGGGGCCCATGATGGCGTGCGTCTCGCCCTGCTTCACGGTGAGGTCGACGCCCTTGAGGATCTCCTTCGTGGCGTTGTCGGCCTCGACGGTGACGTGCAGGTCTCGGATTTCAAGCGTTGCCATGGGTGCCTCAGGACTCCTGGGTGAGGGAGACGAGCACGTCGTCCCCTTCGATCTTTACGGGGTATACGGGGACGGGGCGCGTCGCCGGAAGGGCGTCGGGCTTGCCGGAGCGGAGGTCGAAACGCGAGCCGTGCAGCCAGCACTCGATGTGGCAGTCGTCCACCTCGCCCTCCGCGAGGGAGACGTTCGCGTGGGAGCAGATGTCGTGGATCGCGAACACCTCTCCCTCGGTGCGCACCACGGAGACCGGCGTGCCGTCGAGTTCCACCCGCTTCGGGGTGTCCTCCTCCAGCTCGCCCAGTCCACAGACGCGTACGAAGGTCATGCGACCGCGGCCTCCAGCTCCTCCTCGATCTTGGCGATCAGACGCTCCTCGATGTCGGGGACGCCGATCTGCTGCACGAGCTCGGCGAAGAAGCCGCGGACCACCAGACGGCGGGCGTCCTTCTCGGGGATGCCGCGGGCCATCAGGTAGAAGAGCTGCTCGTCGTCGAAGCGGCCGGTCGCGGAGGCGTGGCCGGCGCCGACGATCTCGCCGGTCTCGATCTCGAGGTTGGGCACCGAGTCGACCCGCGCGCCGTCGGTGAGGACGAGGTTGCGGTTCATCTCGTAGGTGTCGGTGCCCTCGGCCTTGGCCTCGATGAGCACGTCGCCGATCCACACGGCGTGCGCGTCGTCGCCCTGGAGCGCGCCCTTGTAGACGACGTTGGACTTGCAGTGCGGGACGTTGTGGTCGACCAGGAGGCGGTGCTCCTGGTGCTGGCCGGCGTCCGTGAGGTACAGACCGAACAGCTCGGCCTCGCCGCCGGTGCCCGCGTAGGTGACGCGCGGGTGCAGACGGACGACGTCGCCGCCGAAGGTCACGACGACGGACTTGAAGGAGGCGTCGCGGCCGACGAGGGCGTTGTGCTGGGCGACGTGCACGGACGTGTCGTCCCAGTCCTGCACGGACACGACGGTGAGCTTGGCGCCGTCGCCGAGGACGTACTCGACGTTGGCGGCGAGCACCGCGTCACCGGTGTGGTCGATGACCACGAGGGCCTCGGCGAAGGCGCCGAGCTCGATCACCTGGTGGCCGTAGGCGGTGCCGCCCTCGCCGTGCACCGCGATGCGGATCGGCTCGGTGAGGACGGTCTCCTTGGGCACGGTCACGACCGAGGCCTGGGTGAAGGCCGAGTACGCCTGGGCGGCGACGCGGTCCACCGGGGCTCCGGTGCGGCCGAGCCGGGCGTCGTCACGGCCGACGGTCTCGACGGTGACGCCCTCGGGCGCCTCGACGGCGACCTTGAGGCCCCCGTCGGTGGCGGCGGCGGTGCCGTCGTGCAGCCCGCGCAGCCGCTCCAGCGGGGTGAACCGCCACTCCTCCTCGCGTCCGTGGGGGACGGGGAAGTCCGCCACGTCGAAGGACGGGGGCGCGCTCATGCGGGTGGCGACGGTCGACTCGGCGGCGACCGCGATCGAGCCCGCGGTGGTGGAACCCACGGGGATGTTCTGAGCCTCAGCCATGGCTGTCGTAGTGCTCGCTTTCCTTTGCGTAAGGGGCTTGACGGAACGGCGTGGTGCTTTAGCCGACCGCGCCTTCCATCTGGAGCTCGATCAGCCGGTTGAGCTCGAGCGCGTACTCCATCGGCAGTTCCTTGGCGATCGGCTCGACGAAGCCGCGCACGATCATCGCCATCGCCTCGTCCTCGGACAGGCCGCGGCTCATCAGGTAGAAGAGCTGGTCCTCGGAGACCTTGGAGACGGTCGCCTCGTGGCCCATGGACACGTCGTCCTCGCGGACGTCCACGTAGGGGTAGGTGTCCGAGCGGGAGATGGTGTCCACCAGCAGCGCGTCGCACAGCACGTTGGACTTGGAACCCGGGGCGCCCTCGCCGATCTCGATGAGACCGCGGTAGGAGGTCCGGCCGCCGCCGCGCGCCACCGACTTGGAGACGATGTTCGACGACGTGTTCGGGGCCATGTGGACCATCTTGGCGCCGGCGTCCTGGTGCTGGCCCTCGCCCGCGAAGGCGATGGACAGGGTCTCGCCCTTGGCGTGCTCGCCCATCAGGTAGACGGCCGGGTACTTCATCGTCACCTTGGAGCCGATGTTGCCGTCGATCCACTCCATGGTGGCGCCCTCGTAGGCGACGGCACGCTTGGTGACCAGGTTGTAGACGTTGTTCGACCAGTTCTGGATGGTCGTGTAGCGGCAGCGGGCGTTCTTCTTGACGATGATCTCGACGACCGCGGAGTGCAGCGAGTCCGACTTGTAGATCGGCGCCGTGCAGCCCTCGACGTAGTGCACGTAGGCGCCCTCGTCGACGATGATCAGGGTCCGCTCGAACTGGCCCATGTTCTCGGTGTTGATCCGGAAGTAGGCCTGCAGCGGGATCTCGACGTGCACGCCCGGGGGCACGTAGATGAAGGAACCGCCGGACCACACGGCCGTGTTCAGCGCGGCGAACTTGTTGTCACCGGCCGGGATGACCGTGCCGAAGTACTCCTTGAAGAGCTCCGGGTGCTCCTTCAGTGCGGTGTCGGTGTCGAGGAAGATGACACCCTGCTCCTCCAGGTCCTCGCGGATCTGGTGGTAGACGACCTCCGACTCGTACTGGGCGGCGACACCGGCGACGAGGCGCTTCTTCTCGGCCTCGGGGATGCCCAGCTTGTCGTAGGTGTTCTTGATGTCCTCGGGGAGGTCCTCCCAGGACTCCGCCTGCTTCTCCGTCGACCGCACGAAGTACTTGATGTTGTCGAAGTCGATGCCGGAGAGGTCGGAGCCCCAGTTCGGCATGGGCTTCTTCTCGAACAGGCGCAGGCCCTTGAGGCGGAGCTTCGTCATCCACTCCGGCTCGTCCTTCTTCGAGGAGATGTCCCGGACGACGTCCTCGTTCAGGCCGCGGCGCGCCGACGCACCGGCCTCGTCACGGTCGGCCCAGCCGTATTCGTAGGTGCCCAGACCCTCCAGCTCGGGGTGGGCAGTCTCCGTGGGGAGAGTCATGCGGGGTTCCTCCCGGACGTGCTTGCAGATGCGTTGTGGGAAATCTTGGGGATGAACGTCGTGCAGACGCCGTCGCCGTGCGCGATCGTCGCCAGCCGCTGTACGTGCGTACCGAGAAGCTCGGCGAAAAATTCCGTCTCGGCCTCGCACAGCTGTGGGAACTGTTCGGCGGCGTGGGCGACCGGGCAGTGGTGCTGGCAGAGCTGCTCGCCGACCGGTGCGCTGCGCGCGGTCGCAGCGTACCCGTCCGCGCTGAGCGCCTTGGCCAGGGCCTCCGTGCGCTTCTCCGGCGGTACGTCCTCGACGGCCTTGCGGTACGCGCCGGCCTGCGCGGCGATCCGGGCCCGGGCGAACGCGGCGATCGCCTCGTCGCCGCCCTCCCGCTCGCCGATCCAGCGCAGCGCGTCCACCGCGAGCTTGTCGTAGGACTGGTCGAAGGCGTCCCGTCCGCAGTCGGTCAGGGCGAACACCTTGGCCGGGCGCCCGCGTGTGCGCGCGCCGTAGACCCGCCGGTCACGGGCTTCCACCACGTTGTCGGCGGCCAGCGCGTCCAGATGCCGGCGCACGGCCGCCTGGGTGAGCTTCAGCCGCCCCGCCAGCTCGGCGACGGTCGACGGGCCGTGGTCCAGGATGGACCGGGCGACGCGGTTGCGGGTGGACCGCTCACCGGTTGCCAGATCCTCCTGGGGAGGCCCCGTCAGGTGCTCGCCGTTTTTCACAACGCCATTGTTGCGTAATTCCTCGGAGCCCGGCAAGCGGCGTCCGGACGGCCCGACGTGCCTTGCATCACTTAGGTAGACCTAATGTGACCTGCGGAAACGATCTTTGATCGATCAGACGGAGACCCTGCGGGAGCACCCCGCCGGCACCGCCCGCACCCCCTCCGACCGGCGCACTTGCCGTTCCGGAGCATATTGGGCGGGCTCCGCGCAAGAGCACCTTTCCCGTCCGGTCGGCTTCCCGCACCCCCCGGTCCGCGACACCGGGCATCTCCCTAGACTCATGACCCATGCGAAGTGAGCCCGTGGTCCAGGTGCAGGCCCTGGTGAAGCGGTACGGCACGAAGACCGCGGTGGACGGCCTCGACCTGGTGGCCCGGCAGGGCGTGACGGCCGTGCTCGGCCCCAACGGAGCGGGCAAGACGACCACGGTCGAGATCTGCGAGGGGTACCGGCGGCCGGACTCCGGCACGGTGCGCGTCCTGGGTCTCGACCCGGTCCGCGAGTCGGCGGCGCTGCGGCCCCGCATCGGCGTGATGCTCCAGTCCGGCGGCGTGTACGCCGGGGCCCGGGCGGACGAGATGCTGCGGCACGTGGCGAAGCTGCACGCGCGCCCGCTGGACGTGGACGCGCTGATCGAGCGGCTGGGCCTCGGCTCCTGCGGCCGGACCTCGTACCGGCGGCTGTCCGGCGGGCAGCAGCAGCGGCTCGCGCTGGCGATGGCCGTGGTGGGCCGCCCGGAACTGGTGTTCCTGGACGAGCCGACCGCCGGCCTCGACCCGCAGGCCCGTCACGCCACCTGGGACCTGGTCCGGGACCTGCGCGACGACGGCGTCCGCGTCGTCCTGACCACGCACCACATGGACGAGGCCGAGCAGCTCGCCGACGACGTGGCGATCATCGACGGCGGCCGGGTCGTCGCCCAGGGCTCCCCCGAGGAGCTGTGCCGCGGCGGCGCCGAGAACACCCTGCGCTTCTCCGGGCGGCCCGGGCTGGACGTGGCGTCCCTGCTGAAGGCGCTGCCCTCCGACGCGTCGGCCGCCGAGGTGACGCCGGGCTCGTACCGGGTCGACGGCAAGGTCGACCCGCAGCTGCTCGCCACGGTGACGTCCTGGTGCGCGCAGCACGGGGTGCTGCCGGACCGGATCTCGGTGGAGCGGCACACCCTGGAAGACGTCTTCCTCGAACTCACCGGCAAGGAGCTGCGTTCGTGACGGCCACCGGGACCTACTCTCCGCAGCCGGGCGCGGCGCCGCTGGCCCGGATGATCGCCGCGCAGGCGGTGCTCGAGACGAAGATGCTGCTGCGCAACGGCGAGCAGCTGCTCCTCACGGTGATCATCCCCACCCTGCTGCTGGTGCTGTTCAGCACCGTGGACGTCGTGGACACCGGCGACGGCGAGGCGGTCGACTTCCTCGCCCCCGGCATCCTCGCGCTCGCGGTGATGTCGACGGCGTTCACCGGGCAGGCCATCGGGACCGGCTTCGAGCGCCGCTACGGCGTGCTGAAGCGGCTCGCCGCGTCTCCGCTGCCGCGCTGGGGACTGATGACCGCCAAGACGCTGTCGGTGCTGGTCACCGAGGTGCTCCAGGTGGTCCTGCTGACGGTGATCGCGCTGACGCTCGGCTGGGACCCGCGGGGCGGCGTCCTCGCGGTGGTGGCGCTGCTGGCGCTGGGCACGGCCGCCTTCTCCGGGCTGGGGCTGCTCATGGCCGGCACGCTCAAGGCGGAGGCGACCCTCGCCGCCGCCAACCTGGTCTTCCTGCTGCTGCTCGTCGGCGGCGGGGTGGTCGTGCCGCTGGACAAGTTCCCGGACGCCGCGCAGGACGTGCTCGGGCTGCTGCCGATCGCCGCGCTCTCGGAGGGCCTGCGGGACGTGCTCCAGCACGGCGCCGGCATGCCCTGGGCCGACCTCGGGATCCTCAGCGCGTGGGCGGTCGCGGGGCTCGCCGCGGCCGGCGCGTTCTTCCGCTGGGAGTAGGTGCGGGATGACCGGAACCGACCCTCGTGAAAGCGTGCACAAGCGGCCGCCTACGATGGGACGCGTGCCAAACGTGACCCGCGCCGACGCCCAGGCGGCCCTGCGCAACCCGCTCGCCTTCATCGCCGCTCGCTGGACGCCGGATCCCCGGACCGTCCGCCGCGCGGCCCTCACCGCGCTCGTCATGTCGGTGGTCATCGTGGTCACCGGCGGCGCGGTGCGGCTGACCGGCTCCGGCCTCGGCTGCCCGACCTGGCCCAAGTGCACCGACGACTCGCTGACCACCACCAGCGAGATGGGCCTGCACGGCGTCATCGAGTTCGGCAACCGCCTGCTGACCTACGTGCTGTGCGCCGCCGTCGGCTGGGCGATCGTCGCCGCGCGCTCGCAGAAGCCGTACCGGCGCAGCCTCACGCTGCTGGGGTGGACGCAGTTCTGGATCGTCATGGGCAACGCCGTGCTCGGCGGCATCGTGGTCCTCGTCGGCCTGAACCCGTACACGGTCGCGGCGCACTTCCTGCTGTCCTCGGCGCTGATCGCGGTCGCCACGGTGATGTGGCAGCGCACCCGCGAGGGCGACGCCGAGCCGCGGCCGCTGGTCGGCAAGGCCGTGGTGCAGCTGGTGTGGTTCCTGGTGGCCGCGTCCGTGCTGCTGATCGCGGTCGGCACGGTGGTGACCGGCGCGGGCCCGCACGCGGGCGACTCCAGCGAGGTCGCCCGGATGCCGGTCGACTGGGAGGGGGTGGCCAAGCTGCACGCCGTGCTGGCGTGGATCGTGGTCACGCTGACCTTCGCCCTGTGGTTCGTGCTGAAGGCCGTGGACGCCCCCAAGGGCCCGCTCGCCCGCACCCGTGAGCTGTTCCTGATCCTGTTGGCGCAGGGCGCCATCGGCTACGTGCAGTACTTCACCGACCTCCCCGAGGTCCTGGTGGGCGCGCACATGTTCGGCTCGTGCGTGATGTGGATCTGGGTGCTGCGCGTCCTGCTGTCGCTCCGCGAACGCCCGGAGGAGACGGCCCCGCAGCCGTCGCCCGTCCCGGCTCAGGAACCGGCCACCAGCGCGTCGATCGCCGGCCCCAGGTAACCCCGCACCGACTCGGCGCGCCGCCGGATCCATCCCTCGTCGGCGGCCACCGCCCCGCCGTACCGCCGCGCGCTGACGTCGGCGACGACCTCCTCGGGAGCGCCCAGCCCCGGCAGCAGCTCCAGCGCCTCCCGCTTGGAGATCAGCCGGCCCTCCCGGACGGTGACGGTGGCGCGCGCGAAGGTCACCAGACCCAGGTCGACCCAGATGTCCCGGGTCCAGAGGTCGGCCCGGTCCACGTGGGGCCGCCAGTAGTCACGCTGGTCGCGCACCACGTACGCGGCGAGTTCACCGTCCGGCACCGGAGGCAGGACGTCCGCGGGCGGCGCGCCGTGCAGGACCCGGCCGACGGTGTGCAGCTCCGCGCGGGTCACAGGGGTGACGGTGCGCCGGAACAGCCGCTCGTGCGCCCACGTGAGGTGGCGCCGCTCCGCGCCCGCGGCGGTCCCGGGGGTGAGATACGTGCAGTGCAGCCCGTCCGCGAGCGGTTCGCCGCGCAGCCGGGCGTGCAGGACGGCGAGCCGCCACACCGTGCGCGGGCCGACCGGGGGCGGCAGAACCGCGACCAGATCCAGGTCGCTGCGCCCCTCGACATAGTCCCCGGCGGCCAGCGAACCGTGCGCCCACACGGCGACGGGGGCGAGGGGCGCGAGCCCGGCGAGGAAGCGGTCGAGCAGTGCCTCGGTCTGCTGCATCGTCTGCTGCATCCGCCCAGTCTCCCCTCGGGCACGCCCCCGGCGGGCGGGTTCCGGTCACCCCACCCCGTACACCCGCCCCGCGTTGCCGGAGGCGATCATCGTCGCGACGCGTTGGGCGTCGGCGAGGGACCACGCGCCTTCGGAGACCCAGGCGCCGAGGACCCGGGCGAGGGCCTCGCGGAAGAGGTGGGCGCCGACCACGTGCAGCTCGGGGAGGCCGCGGGCGCCGCTGGAGAAGAGGATCTTGCCGAAGGGGGCCAGCTCCAGCACCTCCGCGAGGACGGTCGCCGCGCGGGCGCCGGTGCGGACCAGGGCGGCGCCGCAGTCGGCGTAGACGTGCGGGAAGAGGCCCGCGAGATGGGCGGCGTGCCGGTGGTACGGGTAGCCGTGCAGCAGGACGAGATCGGTGCCGAGCCCGGCGGTGGCCCGCACGAAGTCGGTCAGCAGCACCGGGTCGGTGCGGTCGACGCGCGCGCCCGGGGCGCCCAGTCCGGCGTGCAGCTGGAGCGGCAGTCCCGAGGCCACCGCGATCCACAGCAGGTGGCGCAGCAGCACCGGGTCGGTCAGCCGGTCGCCGGCGCCGCGCGCGGCCAGCCAGCGTCCGGCCGCGCCGCGCACCTCCCCCGCCCCGGGCGGCTCGGGCGCGAGGGCGAGACCGTGGCGCAGTCCGGCGACGGAGGTGAAGGCGACCGCGTGCGCGGCGGCCCCGTGCACCGATTCGGCGAGGTTGGCGAGGAAGGACTCGACGGTGCCGGAGGTGTCGGCGACCTGTTCGGCGAGCTGCTCCAGGCGGACGATCTCGTGCGCCTCGGCCTGGCCGGCGCGGGCCAGCTCGCCGGGGTCGGTGAGGTCGTCGGGCAGACCGGTGTCGACGAGGTAGGCGGTGATGCCGCTGCCCCGCAGCAGCCGGCGGCCCGCCTCCATCGTGCCCAGCTCGCGGCGGCGGGCGAGATAGCGGGAGGGCGCGCAGTGCGGCTCGAGACCCAGCAGCGGCGGGCACCAGCGGCGCACCGCGAACCCGGTCTGGGTGTCGAAGAGGGTGGTGCCGGGCGCCGGCGGTCCCTCGGTGCGGGCCAGCTGGGCCTCGAACGTGCCGAGGCCCAGCTCGGTGCGCAGTACGCCGTGGCAGTACTGGTCCACGAGGGACGGCGGGTCGATCATCTCCGGACTCCCCGGGTGGACGCTGTCGCTGCCTACAGGTCCTAACGGGTGAACCGGTGAAGAGGTGTTGCCCGAGGGGCGGTCAGTCGTCGGAGGGTCCGCCGACCTGGATGCCGGCCATGCGGCTCCACTCGTACGGGCCGGTCCTCACCTTGGCGGCGAAGTCGCCGTCGAACTGCTCGTGCACGGTGATGCCCGCCTTCTCGACGGCCAGCCGGGCGATCTCCACGGAGGGCGCGTGGACGTCCCCCCAGGCGCCGTCCTCGCCGACGAGGACGATCCGGGCGCCGCGCTGCCCGAGGTACTCCACGTGACCCTCGGCGCCGCCGTGCTCCTTGGCGTAGCCGCCGATGCGCTTGGCGAGCCTGGCCGCCTTCTGCCCGTCCTTGGGGTCCACCTGCTGCGTGTCTGCCATGAGCAGGATGCTACCGACGGGTAGGCCGGACGGCGACGGGCGGGGTCCGTGGCCTTGACCACGTCTCCCGCCCGGTCGGCGAAGCAAGGAGCGTCAGCGCAGGAACGGGTCCACCGCGATGGCGACGAAGAGCAGCGAGACGTAGGTGATGGACCAGTGGAACAGGCGCATCTCCTTGAGCTTGGCGCCCGTCACCTCGGCCTTGGCGCGGTGCAGCAGCGCGTGCGCCTCCCACAGCCACCAGCCGCCGGCCGCCAGGGCGACCGCGGTGTAGAACCAGCCGGTGTAGCCCATCGGGGTGAGCAGCAGCGACACGCCGACCATCACCCAGCTGTAGAGGACGATCTGCCGGGCGACCGTCTTGTTGCCGGCGACCACGGGAAGCATCGGCACGCCCACGCGCGCGTAGTCCTCCTTCACCTTCATGGACAGCGGCCAGTAGTGCGGCGGCGTCCAGAAGAAGATGACGAGGAAGAGGACGACCGGGGCCCAGGACATCGAGTTGGTGACGGCGGACCAGCCGATCAGCACCGGCATGCAGCCGGCGATGCCGCCCCACACGATGTTCTGCGCGGTGCGGCGCTTGAGGATCATCGTGTAGACGACGACGTAGAAGAGCAGCGCGCCGAGGGACAGCCAGGCGGACAGCCAGTTGACGGTCAGGCCGAACAGCAGCGTGGAGACGACCGCCAGGGCGATGCCGAAGACGAGGGCCTCGCGCGGGCTGACCATGCCGGTCACCAGCGGGCGCTGCGAGGTGCGGTCCATCAGCGCGTCGATGTCGCGGTCGATGTACATGTTCAGCGCGTTGGCGCCGCCGGCCGACAGGTAGCCGCCGACGCAGGTCAGCAGCACGAGCGTCAGGTCGGGCACGCCCTGCTGCGCCAGGAACATCACCGGGACGGTGGTGATCAGCAGCAGTTCGATGATCCGCGGCTTGGTGAGAGCCACGAATGCCATCACGCGGGCCCGGAACGGCCGATGCGCAGGGCTCTGACTCGTCCCCAAAACCCCCGCCGGGCGGGATTCAACGGCCGTCACGCACACCCCTACAGAGACATCCCAGCGAGCCCCTTTCCTGTGAAGTCGCGGTAAAGGCTCGCGCGTACCACGCCACTCTAGACGTTGCCCAGACCCCGGCATTCGCGGGGGTCCGGTCGTGTTGGCGGACCCCTCTCCGAGGTGCGTCCCGAAGCTCGATTGAGCACGCGGATGAGCGGCTCCGTATTCATCTGCCGAATGCGGAAACTTCCCAGTCAGGAGGCGGATCGCGGGGAGTGCCCGCACTCTGGAACGACCCGGAAAAAGGCACGTCCTACGGGGGTAGGCTCGACCACGCCGGTGGGTCATCACCGGCATCCGACATGTGGAGAGGAGCCCTGACTCAGGGTGAGCACCAAGCCGACCACCACAGACCTCGAGTGGACCGAGTTGGACCAGCGGGCCGTCGACACCGCCCGCGTCCTGGCCGCCGATGCCGTACAGAAGGTCGGCAACGGCCATCCGGGTACGGCGATGAGTCTGGCGCCCGCCGCCTACACCCTCTTCCAGAAGGTGATGCGGCACGACCCGGCGGACGCGGACTGGGTCGGGCGGGACCGTTTCGTCCTGTCCGCCGGCCATTCGTCCCTGACCCTCTACACCCAGCTGTACCTGGCCGGCTTCGGCCTGGAGCTGGACGACCTGAAGTCCTTCCGCACCTGGGGCTCGAAGACCCCGGGCCACCCGGAGTACGGGCACACCACGGGCGTGGAGACCACGACCGGTCCGCTCGGCCAGGGTGTCGCCAACGCGGTGGGCATGGCGATGGCCGCCCGCTACGAGCGCGGTCTGTTCGACCCGGAGGCCCCCGCCGGGGAGTCCCCGTTCGACCACTTCATCTACTGCATCGCCGGTGACGGCTGCCTCCAGGAGGGCATCTCCGCCGAGGCGTCCTCGCTGGCCGGGCACCAGAAGCTCGGCAACCTGATCCTGCTGTGGGACGACAACCACATCTCGATCGAGGGCGACACCGAGACGGCCGTCTCCGAGGACACGGTCAAGCGGTACGAGGCGTACGGCTGGCACGTGCAGCGTGTCGCCCCGAAGCCGGACGGCGACCTGGACCCGAACGCGATCTACGACGCGATCCAGGAGGCGAAGAAGGTCACCGACCGGCCGTCCTTCATCGCGATGCGCTCGATCATCGCCTGGCCCGCGCCGAACGCGCAGAACACCGAGGCCGCGCACGGCTCGGCGCTCGGCGACGACGAGGTCGCGGCCACCAAGCGGGTCCTCGGCTTCGACCCGGAGAAGACCTTCGAGGTCGCCGACGAGGTCATCGCGCACACCCGCAAGGCGCTGGAGCGCGGCCAGGCCGCGCGCGCCGTGTGGGAGAAGTCCTTCCAGCAGTGGCGGGACAACAACCCGGAGCGCGCCGCCGAGTACGACCGGATCGCCGCCGGCGAGCTCCCCAAGGGCTGGCAGGACTCGATCCCGGTGTTCGAGCCGGGCAAGGGCGTCGCCACCCGCGCCGCCTCCGGCAAGGTGCTGCAGGCGCTCGGCGCGGTGATCCCGGAACTCTGGGGCGGCTCGGCCGACCTCGCCGGCTCCAACAACACCACGATCGACAAGACGTCCTCGTTCCTCCCGGCCGGCAACCCGCTGCCGGAGGCGGACCCGTACGGCCGCACGATCCACTTCGGCATCCGCGAGCACGCCATGGCCGCGGAGATGAACGGCATCGCGCTGCACGGCAACACGCGCATCTACGGCGGCACCTTCCTGGTGTTCTCCGACTACATGCGCAACGCGGTGCGTCTGTCGGCGCTGATGCACCTGCCGGTGACGTACGTGTGGACGCACGACTCCATCGGTCTGGGCGAGGACGGCCCGACCCACCAGCCGGTCGAGCACCTCGCGTCGCTGCGCGCCATCCCGGGCCTGAACGTGGTCCGCCCGGCCGACGCGAACGAGACCGCGATCGCCTGGCGCGAGATCCTCAGGCGCTGGACCAAGGAGTTCGGCAAGGGCGCCCCGCACGGTCTGGCGCTCACCCGCCAGGGCGTGCCGACGTACGAGCCCAACGAGGACGCGGCCCGCGGCGGCTACGTGCTGTTCGAGGCCGAGGGCGGCGAGCCCGAGGTCGTCCTGATCGCCACCGGTTCCGAGGTGCACGTCGCCGTCGAGGCGCGGGAGCGGCTCCAGGCCGACGGCGTGCCGACGCGTGTGGTGTCCATGCCGTCCGTGGAGTGGTTCGAGGAGCAGGACCAGGGGTACCGGGACAGCGTCCTGCCGCCGTCCGTGAAGGCGCGTGTGGCCGTCGAGGCGGGGATCGGCCTCACCTGGCACAAGTACGTGGGCGACGCCGGCCGCATCGTCTCGCTGGAGCACTTCGGCGCCTCCGCCGACGGCAAGGTGCTGTTCGAGGAGTACGGCTTCACCGCCGACAACGTGACCGCCGTCGCGCGGGAATCGATCGCCGCCGCCCGGCGCTGACGCTTACATACGACACGTAGGAGATGGAATTTCCATGACAGACGCACTGAAGCGCCTTTCCGACGAAGGCGTCGCGATCTGGCTGGACGACCTGTCGCGCAAGCGGATCACCTCGGGCAACCTCGCCGAGCTGATCGACCAGCAGCACGTCGTGGGCGTCACCACCAACCCGACGATCTTCCAGAAGGCCATCTCGGAGGGCGACGGGTACGACACGCAGCTCGCCGACCTCGCGGCCCGCAAGGTCACCGTCGAGGAAGCCATCCGGATGATCACCACGGCGGACGTCCGCGACGCCGCCGACATCCTGCGCCCGGTCTTCGACGCCACCGACGGCCAGGACGGCCGGGTCTCGATCGAGGTCGACCCGCGGCTGGCCCACGACACCCGCGCGACGGTCGCCGAGGCCAAGCAGCTCGCCTGGCTGGTGGACCGGCCGAACACCCTGATCAAGATTCCGGCGACCGAGGCGGGCATCCCGGCCATCGCCGAGGTCATCGGCCTGGGCATCAGCGTCAACGTCACGCTGATCTTCTCCCTGGAGCGCTACCGCAAGGTCATGGACGCGTTCCTGACCGGCCTGGAGAAGGCCAAGGCCCGCGGCCTGGACCTGTCGAAGATCCACTCCGTGGCGTCCTTCTTCGTGTCCCGCGTGGACACCGAGATCGACAAGCGGATCGACGCGCTCGGCACCGACGAGGCCAAGGCCCTGCGCGGCAAGGCCGCCATCGCCAACGCGCGCCTGGCGTACCAGGCGTACGAGGAGGTCTTCTCCACCGAGCGCTGGGCGGCGCTGGAGCGCGAGGGCGCCAACAAGCAGCGTCCGCTGTGGGCGTCGACCGGGGTGAAGGACAAGGCGTACAAGGCCACCATGTACGTCGACGAGCTGGTGGCGCCGAACACGGTGAACACCATGCCGGAGGCGACGCTGTTCGCCACCGAGGAGAAGGGCGAGATCCGGGGCAACGCCGTCGCGGGCACCTACGAGCAGGCGCGCGCCGACCTCGACGCGGTCGAGGCGCTCGGCATCGCGTACGACGAGGTGGTGCGGCTTCTCGAGGACGAGGGCGTCGACAAGTTCGAGGCGTCCTGGAACGACCTGCTGAAGTCGACCGAGGCGGAGCTCCAGCGCCTCGCCCCCTCGGAGGGCTGAGACCTTGTCGAGCAGCAATCCGCTGCGTGACCCCGCGGACCGACGGCTCCCGCGCATCGCGGGGCCGTCGGGCCTGGTCATCTTCGGCGTCACGGGTGACCTGTCACGCAAGAAGCTGATGCCGGCCGTGTACGACCTCGCCAACCGGGGGCTGCTGCCGCCGGGCTTCTCGCTGGTGGGCTTCGCCCGCCGGGAGTGGGCGAACGAGGACTTCGCGCAGGAGGTCCACGACGCGGTCAAGGAGCACGCGCGGACCCCCTTCCGTGAGGAGGTCTGGCAGCAGCTCATCCAGGGCATGCGCTTCGTCCAGGGCACCTTCGACGACGACGAGTCCTTCGAGCGGCTGCGCGGCACGATCGAGGAACTGGACAAGGCACAGGGCACGGGCGGCAACTTCGCCTTCTACCTGTCGGTGCCGCCGCGGTCCTTCCCGGTGGTCATCCAGCAGCTGAAGAAGCACGGGCTGGCGGACCAGACGGGCGGCTCCTGGCGGCGCGCGGTCATCGAGAAGCCGTTCGGGCACGACCTGAAGTCGGCGGAGGAACTGAACGCCATCGTCCACGAGGTGTTCGCGCCGGATCAGGTCTTCCGGATCGACCACTACCTGGGCAAGGAGACCGTCCAGAACATCCTGGCGCTGCGGTTCGCCAACACGATGTTCGAGCCGATCTGGAACCGGTCCTTCGTGGACCACGTGCAGATCACCATGGCCGAGGACATCGGCATCGGCGGCCGGGCCGGCTACTACGACGGCATCGGCGCCGCCCGCGACGTCATCCAGAACCACCTGCTCCAGCTGCTCGCGCTGACCGCGATGGAGGAGCCCGCCTCCTTCGACGCGGACGCGCTCGCGGCGGAGAAGACCAAGGTGCTCGGCGCCGTGCGGCTGCCGAAGGACCTGGGCCGGGACACCGTGCGCGCGCAGTACGCGGCCGGCTGGCAGGGCGGCGCGAAGGTCATCGGGTATCTGGAGGAGGAGGGCATCGACCCGTCCTCCAAGACCGACACCTACGCCGCGATCAAGGTGGGCATCGACAACCGCCGCTGGGCGGGCGTCCCCTTCTACCTGCGCACCGGCAAGCGGCTGGGCCGCCGGGTGACGGAGATCGCCGTGGTCTTCCAGCGGGCGCCGCACTCCCCCTTCGACACCACGGCCACCGAGGAGCTCGGCCAGAACGCCATCGTGATCCGCGTCCAGCCGGACGAGGGCGTCACAGTGCGGTTCGGCTCCAAGGTGCCGGGCACGTCGATGGAGATCCGGGACGTGTCGATGGACTTCGCGTACGGCGAGTCGTTCACCGAGTCCAGCCCGGAGGCCTACGAACGGCTGATCCTCGACGTCCTGCTCGGCGACTCCAACCTCTTCCCGCGCACGGAGGAGGTCGAGCTGTCCTGGAAGATCCTCGACCCGATCGAGGAGTACTGGGACGCGCACGGCACGCCTGCCCGGTACCAGGCCGGCACGTGGGGACCCGTCGAGGCGGACGAAATGCTCGAGCGAGACGGACGGAGCTGGCGCCGGCCATGAAGACAGACCTCACGGACACCACGGCCAGCCAGATCAACAAGGCGCTGGTGAAGGCCCGGCGGGCCATCGGCACGCCGGCCGTCGGCATGGTGCTGACCCTGGTCATCGTGACGGACGAGGAGAACGCCTACGACGCCCTGAAGGCGGCCGGCGACGCCTCGCGCGAGCACCCCTCGCGCACCCTGGTCGTCGTCAAGCGCGTCTCCCGCTCCCCGCGCGACCGGACACAGTCGCGGCTGGACGCCGAGGTGCGGGTCGGCGCGGACGCCGGCACCGGCGAGACGGTGGTGCTCCGACTGCACGGCGAGGTCGTCGACCACGCCCAGTCGGTGGTGCTGCCGCTGCTGCTGCCGGACGCCCCGGTGGTGGTGTGGTGGCCGGTCAACGCGCCGCTGGACCCGGCGAGCGACCCGCTGGGCGCGCTGGCCCAGCGCCGGGTGACCGACACCTACGCCTGCGAGCAGCCGGTGAAGGAACTGGCCGCCCGCGCCGACGCCTACACCCCGGGCGACACGGACCTGTCGTGGACCCGCATCACGCCGTGGCGTTCGATGCTGGCCGCCGCGCTGGACCAGGTCGCCTGTCAGGTGCAGGGCGTCGAGGTGGAGGGCGAGGAGTTCAACCCGAGCTGCGAGCTGCTGGCGATGTGGCTCGCGGACCGGCTGGACGTCCCCGTGCGGCGCACCCGTTCGGCGGGGCCGGGGCTCACGGCGGTCCGCATGGACACCGACTGCGGCCCGATCGTGCTGGACCGCGCCGACGGTTCGCTGGCGACGCTGGCGATCCAGGGGCAGCCAAAGCGCGCGGTGGCGCTCAAGCGCCGGGACACCGCGGAGCTGATCGCGGAGGAGCTGCGCCGGCTGGACCCGGACGACACCTACGCGTCGGCCCTGCGGTACGGCGTGGAGCGGCTTAAGCAGGACGGCGGTGACGCCCCGGCCAAAGGAGAACGCGGAGCCGGAGACCGGGAAGCGGTCCCCGCTCCTGTCGAGTCGGCTGCGAAAGGTCCCGCGGCCGAGGCGACGGAGGAAGCACCGGTGACGAGGGCGGCGGCGAAGTGAGTACGGCACCCCAGCTGGTCGTGCACCGGGACAAGGAGCTGATGGCGCAGGCCGCGGCGGCCCGGCTGATCACCAGGATCGTGGACGCGCAGTCCTCGCGGGGCGAGGCGTCCATCGTGCTGACCGGCGGCCGCAACGGCAACGGCCTGCTGGCCGCGCTGGCCGCCGCCCCGGCCCGGGACGCGATCGACTGGTCGCGCCTGGACCTGTGGTGGGGCGACGAGCGGTTCCTGCCCGAGGGCGACCCGGACCGCAACGTCACCCAGGCCCGCGAGGCGCTGCTGGACGCGGTGCCGCTGGACCCGAAGTGCGTGCACGCCATGCCCGCGTCGGACGGTCCGCACGGCACGGACGTGGAGGCGGCGGCCGCCGCCTACGCGGCCGAACTGGCCGCGGCTGCGGGCCCGGAGGACCATGGCCCGGTGCCGTCCTTCGACGTCCTGATGCTGGGCGTGGGCCCGGACACGCACGTGGCGTCCCTGTTCCCCGAACTGCCCGCGGTACGCGAGACGGAGCGCACGGTGGTCGGCGTCCACGGCGCCCCGAAGCCCCCGCCGACCCGGGTCACCCTCACCCTGCCCGCGATCCGCGCGGCCCGCGAGGTGTGGCTTCTGGCGGCGGGCGAGGACAAGGCGGAGGCGGCCGCGATCGCCCTCTCGGGCGCGGGCGAGATCCAGGCCCCGGCCGCAGGAGCCCACGGCCGCACCCGCACCCTCTGGCTCCTGGACGCGGCGGCGGCGTCACAGCTGCCGCGTGAGCTGTATCCGCCGGCGACGCCGTAGCCGGAGGGGCTCAAAGTCAGCCCCTCCGGCGTTCGAGGA
>MUNG01000717.1:488-871 GCA_002154585.1 Streptomyces pseudogriseolus | reverse complement strand
GTCCCGGTCGCGGGGGCGGACGGGGCGGGCCCGCCCGGTCCGGGCAGCGGGGTCTCGTGCAGGGCCACGGCTCAGTCTCCTCTCACGGCGAGGCGCTCGATCGCCGCCATCGGTACGGGCAGCCAGTCGGGTCGGTGCCGTGCCTCGTACAGCACCTCGTACACGGCCCGGTCCGTCTCGTAGGCGCGGAGCAGACCGTGCTTCTTGCGCGGGTCCCAGCCGGCGCGGGCCGCGTAGCCCGCGCAGTAGGCCTCGCGGCAGCGCCGCGCCCACTCCGGACGCCAGGGGCGGCGCTGCCGGGCGGCATAGTCGAAGGAGCGCAGCATCCCGGCGATGTCCCGCACGGGGGAGTGGGCGCTGCGCCGTTCGGAGAGCGGCCGGGA
>MUNG01000717.1:0-449 GCA_002154585.1 Streptomyces pseudogriseolus | reverse complement strand
CGCGGGCACGGCGTGCGCGGCGGCGGTCAGCCGCTCGGTCATCGCCGCCGCCGTCTGCCCGTTCTCGCCGGGCGCGCCGACGGGGAACGCGGAGGACAGCGCCAGGTGCACGTCCGCCGTGGCACGGCCCAGGGCGTGCGCCTGCGCGGTGAAGTCGTCCCCCGAGGCGAGCGCGTCGAGGGCCAGCGTCCAGCCGTCGGCGGCGTTGCGCAGATACGGCTGGAGCACCCCCAGCGTCGCCTTGAACGGGTGCGTGGTGCGCAGCCAGGCGACCGGCGCGGGCACCCGGTGGCAGCCCTGCCGGGCCAGCGCCCCGGGCACCTCGAGGTCGGGGTTGACGCCGGGCTGGATGCGCCGGAAGACCTTCAGGATGTACTCGTCGCCGTACACCAGCGAGGAGTTGGACTGCTCGGCCTTCAGCAGCCGCGGCACGAGACCCGCGGGGATCT
>MUNG01000716.1:225-522 GCA_002154585.1 Streptomyces pseudogriseolus | reverse complement strand
CGATCGTGCTGACCAACGGCGGGTTCGGCGAGGTACGGGCCGAGGTCACGCAGGCGATGGCCCAGCTCGGCGCGGACCGGCTCGCGGAGGTCGCGCGGGAGGGACGGCTGCGGGTCTGAACGCCCCGCGTCCGGCGGGGGTCAGCTCATGGCGTCGACGGCCTGCTTGGCCTCGGCCAGGCCCGCGCCGGTGGCCTCGCGGTACAGCTTGATCGCCTGCACCTGCTTGCCGTCCCGCACCAGGGCGAGGATCTCGTCCCGCCGCGGCACCTCCTCCTCCAGCCCGAGATGGCGCATC
>MUNG01000716.1:0-209 GCA_002154585.1 Streptomyces pseudogriseolus | reverse complement strand
CTGGATCGAGGCCACGCTGAGAACGACGACGCAGGTGAGGAAGAGGATGGCTATGTCCATGACCGCAAAGCGTAGGCGGTGGAGGGGAGTTGGTCACCGGGCGTCATCGGTCACGGCGTGTCGAACCGGCGCCGGCGCGCGACGACGTCGAGGGCGGCCTCCAGCACGGTGCGGTCGTGCGCGAAGGCGTCGCCGCGCAGCCGGGCCAG
>MUNG01000715.1 GCA_002154585.1 Streptomyces pseudogriseolus | reverse complement strand
CTGCTGCACGCCGCCGAGGCGTTCGACCGGGCCGACGGCCGACGGCTGCACGGCCGCAGGCGCACCCGGACCGCCGCCGTGCGGACCGTCCTCGGCGCCCGGGGCCGCGAGTACGGGATGCGCGTCGCCCTGTGCTTCGGCGCGAGCGCCGCCGTCGCCCAGGTCCTCCACCAGGCGCGTTGGAACGGCCAGCACGAGCACTGGTACTGGCTGCCCGCCACCGCGGTCTTCCTCGTCAAGCCCGACCTCGGGCCGCTGGCCTCCCGCGTGCTGTCCCGCGCCGCCGGGACCGTCCTGGGCGCCCTGCTGTTCGCCGGGCTCGCCGCCGTGCTGCCCCGGCCGGAGGGACTCGTCCTCCTCGTCACCGTCTGCGGGGCGCTGATCCCCCTCGCCACCCGGCACTTCGCCGCGCAGACCGCCGTCGTCACCGTGCTCGTGCTGGCCCTGGTGATGGCCGGGGGCGAGCCGCAGGCGTCCCTCGCCCGGATCGGCGAGACCCTGCTGGCCTGCGCCATCGTGCTGGTCGTGGGACACCTGCCCACGCCCGGCCGGCGCGGCGACGCCCTCCGCGCCCGGCTCGCCGAGGCGAGCGGCGCCGCCCGGGAGTACCTCGCGCATGTGCTCGGGGAGTCCGCGGACCGTGAGGCCCGCTGGGCGCTGCGCCGCGAGGCCTACCGCACCCTCGCCGAGGCCCGCACCGCCATCGCCCTCGCCTCCGCCGAACTCCCGCCCCTCGCCCGGCACGCGGACGGCGCCGACGAGATCGCCGCGGCCCTCGAACGGCTCGTCGACACCACCACCGCCTGCGCCGTCCACCTCGACGACACCGGCGGCCTCGACCCCCACCACCTCCGCCGCCTCACCGCCCTCCGCGTCGAACTCGCCCGCCACGGAGCGCGCCTGCGCCTGGACCTGCCGACGGCGGGCGGGGACGTGCGCGTGGGGGCGCGGCACGGGTAGTCCCGTGTGGGTGTCCGCCCGACCTTTGCGCGGCCCTCAGCCCACCCGCACCCACACCGGCGCGTGGTCCGACCCCGCCGCCCCGCGCCGTTCCCCCGGGTCGGGCCCGACGGACGGGAGCCGGGGCGGTCCGTCGGCCGGCAGGCCCGTGCCCGCCGACGTCACCCGCCGCACCAGCCGGTGGCTGAGCAGCACATGGTCGATCAGCTCCCGGCGTCCTGAGTTCACCCGCGAATAGCGTTCGGACGCCGGGATGAGCGGCGCCACGTCCCACAGCCGGAACGCATCCCCCCCGGTCC
>MUNG01000714.1:342-1599 GCA_002154585.1 Streptomyces pseudogriseolus | reverse complement strand
GCGTGGGGGCGTCGCCGGGGGCCGGGGCCTCGGGCCCGGTGTGCTCGGCCGACTCGTCGTTGCCGGGCCGCGGCTGTCCGCGCCCGCCGCTTGCGTCCACCGGTGTCCCCTCGTTCGCTGCGTCTCCCGCGCCTGCCGGACGGGAGGGTCCTGGGTCGATGGTATGCGGCGTTCGCCGTCCCTTCCGCCCCGCACCCCTGTCTCTACCCCTTCTGTCCACAGGCGCACCGCGATGTCGGCGGCGGGCCGTAAGGTCTGTGGTCATGGAGACGAGCACCGAGGGCGCGACGCGGCCCGACACCGGCCCGGCCGTGCCCGCGGAGGCGGTGGACACGGTCGTGGTGGCCCCTCCCGCCGCCGCGCCCCCCGCCTCGCTGTCGCCGTCCCGGGCGAGCGACTTCATGCAGTGCCCGCTGCTGTACCGGTTCCGGGTGATCGACCGGCTGCCGGAGAAACCGAGCGAGGCCGCGACCCGGGGCACGCTGGTGCACGCGGTGCTCGAGCGGCTGTTCGACGCCCCGGCCGGCGACCGCACCGTGCCGCGCGCGAAGTCGCTGATCCCCGGGCAGTGGGACCGGCTGCGCGAGAGCCGGCCGGAGGTCGCGGAGCTGTTCGCGGACGACCCGGAGGGCGAGCGGCTGGCGCGCTGGCTGACGGAGGCGGAGGCGCTGGTCGAGCGGTGGTTCACGCTGGAGGACCCGAGCCGCCTCGAGCCCGCCGAGCGGGAGCTGTTCGTGGAGGCGGAGCTGGAATCGGGGCTGCGGCTGCGCGGCATCATCGACCGGGTCGACGTGGCGCCCACCGGGGAGGTGCGGATCGTCGACTACAAGACGGGCAAGGCGCCCCGCCCGGAGTACGCGGAGGGCGCGCTGTTCCAGATGAAGTTCTACGCCCTGGTGGTGTGGCGCCTGAAGCGGGTGATCCCGCGCCGGCTCCAGCTGGTGTACCTGGGCAGCGGCGACGTGCTGACGTACGACCCGCTGCTCGCCGACCTGGAGCGGGTGGAGCGCAAGCTGCTGGCGCTGTGGGAGGCGATCCGCCGGGCGACCGAGTCGGGCGACTGGCGGCCGCGTCCGACGAAGCTGTGCGGCTGGTGCGACCACCAGGCGTATTGCCCGGAGTTCGGCGGCACTCCCCCGCCCTACCCGCTCCCCGTGAGGGCGCCTGAGTCCGGCGGGACCGAGCAGGGCAGAATGGGGCCGGACTAGCGAAGGAGACTTACGTGGCCATCCGCGTCCTACTGGTCGACGACCAGCC
>MUNG01000714.1:0-299 GCA_002154585.1 Streptomyces pseudogriseolus | reverse complement strand
CTCATGGACATCCGCATGCCGCGGATGGACGGGGTGGAGGCCACCCGCCAGATCACCGGCCCGGAGCGCGACGGCCCGGCGAAGGTGCTGGTGCTGACGACGTTCGATCTCGACGAGTACGTGGTGGAGGCGCTGAAGGCGGGGGCCAGCGGCTTCCTGCTGAAGGACGCCCCGGCCAACGAGCTGGTGCAGGCGATCCGGGTGGTGGCCGCCGGGGAGGCGATGCTCGCCCCGAGCATCACGCGCCGGCTGCTGGACAAGTACGCCACGCATCTGCCGTCCGGCGAGGAGCCCGTGCC
>MUNG01000713.1 GCA_002154585.1 Streptomyces pseudogriseolus | reverse complement strand
GGTCGGAGGGGGATGCCGTGGGTGTAGGCGGTGGCGGCGGAGTGGCTGAAGTCGTGGGGGTCGCCGTGGTCGCGGTGGAGTGTGCCGAGGACGACGGGCTGGAGGTCGGGCAGGTCTTGGAGGGTTTGCTGGAGTGGGAGGGTGAGGACGGGGTGGGGGCTGATCTCGATGAAGGCGGACACGCCGGTTTCGGTGACCGCGCGGGTGGCGGCTTCGAATTCGACGGTGTGGCGCAGGTTGCGGAACCAGTACTGCGCGTCGAGGTCACTGCCCGGTACGAGTCCTGCGGTGAGTGAGGAGTAGAGGGGCACGTCTCCGTCGACGGGTGTGATGGGTGCCAGGGCTTCGAGGAGTTGGTCGTGCATGATGTCGACGAAGGAGGAGTGGGAGGCGTAGTCGACGGGGACGCGTCGGCATCGGATGTCGTGTTCGTCGCACCATGCGGTGAGTTGGTCGAGTGCGTGGGCGGGGCCGGACAGGACGGTGGTGGTGGGGCTGTTGACGGCGGCGACTTCGAGTCCGAAGCGGGTGGCGGCGTGTTCGGCGTCGGTTCGGGGGAGGGCGAGGGAGGCCATGCCTCCGTCGCCGGCGTATTGGGCGATGAGTTGGGAGCGCAGGGCGACGACGCGTGCGCCGTCGGAGAGGGAGAGGGCGCCGGCGACGGTGGCGGCGGCGATTTCTCCTTGGGAGTGTCCGATGACGGCGGTGGGGTGTACTCCGGTGGCGCGCCATTGTGCTGCGAGGGAGACCATGACGG
>MUNG01000712.1:389-821 GCA_002154585.1 Streptomyces pseudogriseolus | reverse complement strand
GGCGGGCCGCGTTGCCGCCCGCCACCGCCCGCCCGGCACCGCGTCCCGCCCATGGCGCGCCCGCAGCGCGCCCGGCGCCCGCTCCACACGCGGGCGCACGCCCCGCGGGACGGCGAAGCTCACCGGCCGGTTGACCGGTTTCCGCACCCCCACCCGTCTCTTTTCAGCCAACTTCCGGTTCTGGCGCACCCCGTGCCGTGACCGCCCCCCAACCCCCGTTCCACCTGCACGGAAAGGACCGCGCGGGCCCCGCGCACCCTACGTGCTTTGGCCACCGCGACGAGGCGCACTTCCCTGCACGGCGCGTGAGTGCAACGCTTCGTGATCGAATGCTTCACGCCAAGTTGCCAAGTCGACAATGCACCGAGTGCCGAACTGGCCACCGGTGCGCGACGGGACACAGTAGATTCGATCTTGACTGTCTTACGGCGG
>MUNG01000712.1:0-329 GCA_002154585.1 Streptomyces pseudogriseolus | reverse complement strand
GCGGCGGCCCCATTTTCGAGAGTTCCATACCGTTGTCGGTGTTCGGGGTTGACCGCCAGGACGCCGGCGTGCCGCGCTACCGCCTGCTGGTGTGCGGCGGCGAAGAGGGCCCGCTGCGGACCACAGGGGGCCTGGAACTCACCGCGCCACACGGCCTGGAGGCGATATCCCGGGCGGGCACCGTCGTGGTGCCGGCCTGGAGATCGATCACCTCCCCGCCGCCGGAGGAGGCCCTGGACGCGCTGCGCCGGGCCCACGAGGAGGGTGCCCGCATCGTCGGGCTGTGCACCGGCGCCTTCGTCCTCGCGGCGGCGGGACTGCTGGACGGC
>MUNG01000711.1 GCA_002154585.1 Streptomyces pseudogriseolus | reverse complement strand
GACGACCCAGCCGCGGCTCCCCCTCCTCCCCGACGGACGCCCCCGCACCGCACCCGGCGCGGGGGCGCCGTCGTGCGCAGGGAGCGTACGCCGTACCCTCCGGGCGGCCGGGAGCGTACGTCCGTACCCTCCGTACGCCCGAGAGCGTACGATCGTACGCATGACGACGGACCACTTCGCGGGCGATCCGCGGACGAACCTGGAGCGGATGCTCGCCGGCGACCTCTACATCGCCGACGACCCGGAGATCGGCCGCCGGCAGGAGCGCGCCATGCGGCTCGCCGCCCGCTACCAGGCCGCATACCTGGACGAGCGGGACCAGGCCAGGGCGGTCCTGGCCGAACTCCTCGGCTCGGTCGGCGAGGACGTGGAGATCCGCCCCCCGCTCCACGTCGACTACGGCAGCAACATCAGCATCGGCGCCCGTACCTTCGTCAACTATCACCTCACCGCGCTGGACGTCGCCGCCATCACCGTCGGCGAGGACTGCCAGATCGGCCCGAACGTCCAACTCCTCACGCCCACCCACCCGGTGGAGCCGGGGCCCCGCCGCGACAAGCTGGAGGCGGCGCGGCCCATCACCATCGGCGACAACGTCTGGCTCGGCGGCGGCGCGATCGTCTGCCCCGGCGTGACCATCGGCGACAACTCGGTCATCGGCGCCGGCGCGGTCGTCACCAAGGACATCCCCGCGAACGTCGTGGCGGTCGGCAACCCGGCCCGCCCGGTCCGCTCCCTCTGAGCGCATGGCCACCGGACACACCGACCCCCGCCGCCGCGAACGGATCCTCGCGGCGGCGCTCGACCTGATCGCCGAGGAGGGCGTCGCCGGCGTCTCCCACCGCAAGATCGCCGCGCGCGCCGGGGTCCCGCTCGGCTCGATGACGTACCACTTCACCGGCATCGACGAGCTGCTCCTCGAGGCGTTCACCGGGTACGCCGACCATGTGGTCGCCGTCTTCGAGCAGCACCTCGCGGGCGCCACCACCCCGGAGGAGGCGCGCGAGGCGGTCACCGACCTCGTCCACACCCTCTCCGGCGGCCCGCGCCGCGACCTGATCCTGGTCCAGGAGCTGTACACGCTGGCGGCCCGCCGGGAGCCGTACCGCGCCCTGTGCGCCCGCTGGATGCGCCGCAGCCGCACCCTGCTGGAAGCACACTTCCCGCCGGACACGGCCCGCCACCTGGACGCCCTGATCGAGGGCCTCACCCTCCACCGAGCCCTGGACGACGATCCACCGGAACGGCCGGTGACGCGGGAGGCGGTGGGGAGGGTCACGGGGGAGAGGTG
>MUNG01000710.1 GCA_002154585.1 Streptomyces pseudogriseolus | reverse complement strand
CACAACCCCCCGCTCACAACCCCGCCCACGTCCTCCGGTCCCGTGCCGCCGCGTACAGCGCCTCGACGTCCGCGGGCTTCAGCACCCCGCCCCCTCGGGCCAGGCCCGGCACCTCCGCGTCGGTGAGGATCCACACCCCGCGCGGCACGGCGGTGACCGTCACGCGCCGGGCGCCGGCCAGAACCAGCACCGGGCGGACCTCGGCGGTGAGGGCGTACGCGGCCCGGTCGGCGTCGGCGCGCACCCGGTGCAGTACGGGCTCGGGCGGGCGCCGGCCGATGCGCACCCCGGGCTCCGCGACGGTCACCCGCTGCCGGTGGGCGGACCGGACGTGCAGGGCGTACAGGCCGCCGGGGCCGATCAGCAGGTGGTGGACGCGGTGGCCGCCGGGGAGCGGCAGGGAGTGCAGGGCGTGCCAGCCGGCGCCGTCCATGGCGTCGAGGGCGTCGCCCACGGCCCGCTGCGCGGACAGCTCCGCACGGCGCGGATCCGGGCGCAGGCGGCGCGCCGGG
>MUNG01000709.1 GCA_002154585.1 Streptomyces pseudogriseolus | reverse complement strand
CACGAGCCCCCCGCGCTGCCCCTGCGCTTCGGCTACGGCACCAACGGCCTCACCGACCTCCGCCTCGACGACGCCCTCGGCCTGCTCGCCGACCTCGGCTACGACGGCGTGGGCCTGACCCTCGACCACATGCACCTCGACCCGCTCGCCCCCGACCTCGCGGCCCGCACCCGGCACGTCGCCCGCCGCCTGGACGAACTGGGGCTCGGCGTCACCGTGGAGACCGGCGCCCGCTACGTGCTGGACCCCCGGCGCAAGCACGGCCCGTCCCTGCTCGACCCCGACCCCGACGACCGGGCGCGCCGCGTCGGTCTGCTGGTGCGGGCCGTGCGGGTCGCGGCCGACCTCGGGGCGCACGCCGTGCACTGCTTCAGCGGCACCGTCCCCGACGCCACCGACGAGGACACGGCCTGGAAACGCCTCACCGACGCCTTCGAACCGGTCCTGGACGCCGCCTCCGAAGCCGGCGTCCCGCTCGCCGTCGAACCCGAACCCGGTCACCTCCTCGCCACCCTCGCCGACTTCCACCACCTGCGGCACGCCCTCGGCGACCCCGAGCCGCTCGGCCTCACCTTGGACATCGGCCACTGCCAGTGCCTGGAACCCCTCGCACCCGCCGACTGCGTCCGCGAGGCCGCACCCTGGCTGCGGCACGTGCAGATCGAGGACATGCGCCGCGGCGTCCACGAGCATCTGCCGTTCGGCGACGGCGAGATCGACTTCCCGCCCGTCCTCGCGGCGCTCGCCGCCACCGGATACCAGGGCCTGACCGTCGTCGAACTGCCCCGGCATTCCCACGCCGGCCCCCGCTTCGCCGCCCACTCGCTGCCGTACCTGCGCCGCGCCGCCCGGCTCGCGGCCGAGCGCACCCCCGGCACGCCCCCCGTC
>MUNG01000708.1 GCA_002154585.1 Streptomyces pseudogriseolus | reverse complement strand
GCGTGCCCGCGTCGACCGCCCGGCGCAGATACGGCAGCACCCGGTGCTCCGCGTACCAGACGGGCCAGTCGTCGCCGGTGACGTTGCGCATCGGGGCGAGCCCGATGAACGCCTCCACCGGCCCGCCCGGCGGCGGCGCCCCGAACGCGGGCGCCCCGGCCGCGTGCAGGCCCGCCAGCTCACGCCCGAACCGCAGCGCCGTCTCCCGGCCCGGCCGCCCCTCCGCCACCCGGTCGAGCACCAGCCACGCCCCCTCCCGGCCGTGCAGGCACGGCACCGGGGGCGCGCCCGCCTCCGCGAGCCAGCGCAGCCCCGCCGCCTCGGCGCGCGCGGCTTCCGCGTCCTCGGCGCGCTTCACCACCACCGTGCGGCCGTCGTCCAGGACGGCCTCGGCGAGCGCGCCGGACAGCGGGCGCACCCCGGTCACCGCCCGCCCGGTCAGCCGCGACGCCACGGCGCCGGGCACCTCCTCGCCGGACGCGGGGGACGACACGGTCATCGACGGCCTCCTCGGCTTCGCGGTCCGCCCGGCGGCCCGACAGCCGGCCCGACGGCTTCATGACGCGCCCAGCGTACGAGCCCGGCGCGGGCGGCGGGCGCGTACGGCGGGCGGCGGGCGCTCACGCGGGACGGTGAAAATGCGGCTCCGCCCGGTGCGGGCGCGCCACGCCGTGGGAGCCATGTGAACATGACCAGTTCATCGTTCCAGCGCACCCTCACCCTGCCCGCCACACTCTGCGAACAGGCCGTCCCGTACCTGGAACAGGCCGCCCGGCGTACGGTCGACGGAGCGGGGGTCCCGCTGAAGGCGTTCCGCGCGGCCGCCGAGGGCGACTGCACCCTCCCGGTCTCCGTGGTCGAACAGGCGGCCGGCTGCCTGCTGGTCCTGGCCACCGAGACCGCGCAGAGCGTACGGCCCTCGGTGCTGCGCGCCACCATCGCCGTCGCCCTGTGCCTGCGCGACGCCGTCGAGGCGGTCCGCCGGCCCGCCCTCACCACCCGGTTCTGGTGACCAC
>MUNG01000071.1 GCA_002154585.1 Streptomyces pseudogriseolus | reverse complement strand
GCCGAGCACCCCGGCGTCGACCTGCTCTCCTTCACCGGCTCCACCGCCGTCGGCCGCCGCATCGGCGCGATCGCCACCGGCATGGTGAAGCGGGTCGCCCTGGAGCTCGGCGGCAAGTCCGCCAACGTCGTCCTGCCCAGCGCCGACCTGGCCCGCGCGGTCAACGTCGGCGTCGCCAACGTGATGTCCAACTCCGGCCAGACGTGCAGCGC
This sequence comes from Streptomyces pseudogriseolus, assembly GCA_002154585.1. Classification (GTDB taxonomy): domain Bacteria; phylum Actinomycetota; class Actinomycetes; order Streptomycetales; family Streptomycetaceae; genus Streptomyces; species Streptomyces pseudogriseolus. The sequence goes on along the minus strand of MUNG01000071.1, from coordinate 19,529 downwards.
CTGGACCCGGATGCTGGTCCACCGCGACCGGTACGAGGAGGCCGTCGAGCTGGCCGCGTCCGCCGCCGCCAAGTACGGCGACCGCATCGGCCCCCTCGTCAGCGCCCGCCAGCGGGACCGCGTCCGCGGCTACATCGAGAAGGGCGTCGCCGAGGGCGCCCGCCTGGCCGCGGGCGGCCCCGAGGCCCCCCGCCCGCAGGGCTGGTACGTCAGCCCCACCGTCCTCGCCGACGTCACCCCCGACATGACCGTCGCGCAGGAGGAGATCTTCGGCCCCGTGCTGTGCGTGCTGCGCTACGAGGACGAGGAGGACGCCCTGCGCATCGCCAACGGCACCGTATACGGCCTGGCCGGCGCCGTCTGGGCCGGTGACGAGGCGGAGGCCGTCGCCTTCGCCCGCCGCATGGACACCGGCCAGGTCGACATCAACGGCGGCCGGTTCAACCCGCTGGCGCCGTTCGGCGGTTACAAGCAGTCGGGCGTGGGCCGGGAACTCGGCCCCCACGGCCTGACCGAGTACCTCCAGACCAAGTCCCTCCAGTTCTAGGGGAGTCGAAACCCTCATGGCCGTACGAGCCGCCGTTCTGCCCGCCGTAGGCGCCCCGCTGGAGATCACCGGCGTCGACCTGCCCGACCCCGGACCCGGCGAGGTGCGCGTCCGCCTCGCCGCCGCCGGGGTGTGCCACTCCGACCTGTCCCTGTCCGACGGCACCATGCGCGTGCCCGTCCCGGCCGTCCTCGGCCACGAGGGCGCCGGCACCGTCGTCGCCGTCGGCGAGGACGTCACCCATGTCGCGCCCGGCGACGGGGTCGTCCTCAACTGGGCGCCCTCCTGCGGCGCCTGCCCCGCCTGCGGGCGCGGCGAGGTCTGGCTGTGCGCGCACGCCCTGGACGGCGCCGCCCGGGTGCACGCCCGCCGCGCCGACGACGGCACCGACCTGCACCCGGGACTGAACGTGGCCGCGTTCGCCGAGGAGACCGTGGTGCCCGGCGCCTGCGTGCTGCCCGCCCCGGACGGGGTCCCCCTCGCCGACGCCGCCCTGCTGGGCTGCGCCGTCCTCACCGGCTACGGCGCGGTCCACCACTCCGCCCGCGTCCGCGCCGGCGAGACCGTCGCCGTGTTCGGCGTCGGAGGGGTCGGCCTGGCCGCGCTCCAGTCGGCCCGCATCGCGGGCGCCTCCGCGATCGTGGCCGTGGACGTCTCCCCGGAGAAGGAGGAACTGGCCCGCGCGGCCGGCGCCACCGAGTACGTCGTCGCCTCCGACACCACCGCCCGCCAGATCCGCGCCCTCACCGGGAAGCAGGGCGTCGACGTCGCGGTGGAGTGCGTGGGCCGGGCGAGCACCATCCGCACCGCCTGGGAGTCCACCCGGCGCGGCGGACGCACCACGGTCGTCGGCATCGGCGGCAAGGAGGAGAAGGTCACCTTCAACGCCCTGGAGATCTTCCACTGGGGCCGCACCCTCGCCGGCTGCGTCTACGGCAACTCCGACCCGGCCCGCGACCTGCCCATCCTCGCCGGCCACATCCGCTCGGGCGCCTTCGACCTGGGCGCCCTGGTCACCGACCGGATCACCCTGGAGGGCATCCCGGCCGCCTTCGACACCATGACCACCGGCAAGGGAGGCCGCGCCCTGGTCACCTTCTAACCCCACACGCACGCCTCAGGGGCGCGGGGAACTGCGCGACCAACCCCCACCACGCCGCACCCGCCCCCGGTGCGTCACGGGCGGGAACCGCCGAGAAGCGGCACGTACCGCAGCCGCGCGCGACCGCACCCCCCTCAGGGGCGCGGGGAACTGCGCGACCAACCCCCACACCGCCGCACCCGTGCTACGAACGAACGGCGACGGGATAGTCGACATACCCCCGCTCGCCCCCCGCGTAATACGTGTCCCGATCCGCCTCGGCCAACGGCAAACCGCGAGCGAACCGCTCCACCAGATCCGGATTCGCGATGTACGGCGCCCCGAACGACACCGCGTCGGCGAGCCCCCGCTCGATCAGGTCGTTACCGCTCTCCCGCGTGAACCCGAGATTGGCCACGACCGCCCCCCGGTAGTGCGCGCGAAAGCGGCCGAACGCGGCGAGCGTGAGCGTCTCGTCCGCGCCCGCCCCGTCCTCCGGGCCGACCAGATGGAGATACGCCAGGTCGCTGTCACCGAGCCGCTTCAGCAACTGGTCGTAGTCGGCGAGCACGTCCTCGTCGGCGATGAAGGCGGAGCCGTCCCGCCAGTACGGCGACAGCTTCACACCGACCCGGTCGGCGCCCCACACGTCGGTGACGGCCTCCACCACTTCCAGGAGGAACCGCGCCCGCTTCTCACCGCTCCCGCCATACGCGTCGGTGCGCCGGTTCAGGCGGGGGTTGAGGAACTGGGCGATGAGATGGTTGCCCTGCGCGTGGATCTCCTGCCCGTCGAACCCGGCACGCCGGGCGTTCTCGGCGGCCCGGCGGTAGTCGTCGAGGGTGGCGGCGATCTCCGCGCCGGTCAGGGCGTGGGGCGTGACCGTCTCCTTCGGGCCGTCGGGGGTGAACGACATCGCGACGGGGTTGACCGCCGACGGCGCCACGGGGAGCCGGCCGCCGAGGTGGTCCGGGTGGGAGATGGCGCCCAGGTGGCCGACCTGCGAGACGATCCTGCCGCCCGCCGCGTGCACGGCGTCGGTGACCCGGGCCCACCCGGCGGTCTGCTCGTCGGTGTAGATGCCGGGGACGTGGATGTAGCCGATGGCTTCGGGGCCGACCCAGGTCCCCTCGGTGACGATCAGACCGGCGCTCGCCCGCTGGGTGTAGTACACGGCGTGCTGGTCGGTCGGGACCAGCCCGGGATTGGTGGCGCGGGCGCGGGTCATGGGCGCCATGACGACACGGTTGGGAAGGTCGAGCGCGCCCAGACGGACGGGCCGGAGGAGGGGCTGGGAAGCGTCGTCGGACATGAGGGATCTCTTCTCCTGGATCAGTTGATGTGACTACCGGAGCGAAAGGGCGGCGGATCGGCTCCGCTCACGAACTCAGCTCCGCTCGCGGACTCAGTCCCGCTCGCGGATTCAGTCCCGGTCGCGGACTCAGTCCCGGTCGCGGACTCAGTCCTGCTTGAGGACGTGCAACGCCGACAACGGCCCGCCGAGCTGGATGAGCCGGCCGCCCTCGCGGAGCGGGCCGAGGTCGACGGGCGCGAAGCCGAAGGAGTCGGCCAGGCCGCTGACGGTCCGCTTGGCGCCGGCGTCGTCGCCGGCGAGGAACAGCACCTGCCGCCCGGCCGCGTGACGCGGATCGGCCGCGATGTACTGGGCGAAAAGGGAGTTGAACGCCTTCACCACGCGCGCCCCCGGCAGCAGGGAGGCCACGTACTCGCTGCCCGTGAGGTCGCCCAGGTCGGCGATCCTCGGCTTCGGGTGAAGGGACGCGAACTGGTTGGTGGCATCGACGACGACGGTGCCGTCCAGGCGGGGGAGTACGGCGGCGACCTCCGGTACCCGCGGCCAGCCGACCGAGAGCACGACGAGATCGGCGCCGGCCGCCTCCGCCGGGGTGGCCGCACCGGCGAGCGGGCCGAGCTCCCGCACCAGCGGGGCGAGTGAGCCGGGCCCGCGGCTGTTGCTGAGGACGACCTCGTGGCCCTGGCGTATCGCGTGCCGGGCGAGGGCCTGGGCGACGGTTCCGGCGCCGAGCATGCCGATCCTCATCGCGCACCCCCGGTCTCCTCCGGCGAGGTGAGCAGCACGGTGCCGCTCTTGCCCGGGCGGCGGGCGTGCTTCACGGCGGCCTTGACGTCGGCCAGGTCGTAGCGGGCCGCGACCTCCAGCAGCTCCGGCGAGGTACGCGCCAGGTCCACGGCGAAGGCGAGGTCCTCCGCCCGCTGCTCGGGCGTACGGTCCGTCCAGTGCCAGATGGTCACACCCCGAACCGTCAACCCCCGATTGACCAGCGGCAGTTCGTCCAGCATCGTGACGCCGGACCCGAGCCGGCCGTAGCTGATGAGGGTGCCGCCGTCGCCGAGCAGGCCGACGAGGTCCCGGGTGAGGGAGCCGCCGACACAGTCCAGGACGGCCCGCGCGCCCCCGCCGCCGGTCGCGCGGCGCACCTGGTCCTGCCAGTCGGCGTCCGACGTCACGATCACGGGCTGCCCGGGGAACATCTCACGCACCTTCCGCGCCCCCGCCGCACCGCGTACGAGATTGACCAGGGGCAGCCCGTGCCGCTCGGCGTGCGCGGAGACGAGCCGGCCGACGGAGGAACCGGCGGCGGTCTGCACGACCGGGCCGTCGTGCCCGTCCAGGGCCTGCTCGACGGCCTGGTGCAGCATGACCAGCGTCAGCGGATTGACCAGCATGAGCGCCGCGGTGTCGTCCCCGACCTCGTCCGGCACCGGCACGGCGCGCTCGGCCGGGACCACCACGTACTCGGCCCAGGTGCCCGGCGCGGAGAACACCGCGACGCGCCGGCCGACGAGCGGCGCGCGCACGTCCGCGCCCGCCTCCTCGACGACGCCCATGCCCTCCACGCCGGGAGTCCGGGGCTGCGAGTCCTGGTCCGGGAGGCCCGGCAGACCGCCCTCCACGGCGATCAGATCGCCCGGGTGGACGGGCCGGACCCGCAGCCGTACCAGCACCTCCCCGGCACCGGGCCGCGGCCGGCCGTCCTCCTCCCGCAGTTCGAGGACCTCGGCGGGGTCCCCCTGGCGGGTGTGCACGACGGAGCGCATGACTCCTCACCACCTTTTAATGATGATCGACATTAAAATAATGATGAGGGGTAACCTTGAAAACGTCAAACAGGGTCGGAGCGGGAGGGCGGGCATGCCGAGGATCACCAAGGAAGAGAAGGCCAGGAACCGGCAGAACATCGTCGAGGCGGCGGGGCGCATGTTCCGGGCGCGGGGCATCGACGCCGTGGGGATCGCCGACCTGATGAAAGAGGCGGGCCTCACCCACGGCGGCTTCTACAACCACTTCGCGTCCAAGGACGACCTGGCGGCCGAGGTGTGCAACGCCTCGTTCGCGGCGTCACTGGGCGTGCTGCGGCGAGCCGTCGAGCGGGGCGACGCGCCCACCGGGACGCCGCTGCGACGGGTGGTGGAGGACTATCTCTCCGCCGAGCACCGCGACGCCCTCGACGGCGGCTGCCCCTCCGCCTCCCTGGTCGTCGATGCCGGACGGCAGAGCGAGGCGGTGCAGCGCGAGTACGCGGCCGGGGTGGAGGGGTATCTCGCCGGATTCGCGGCGGAGTTCGCCCGCGAGGGGGACATCACCCCGGAGGAGGCGCGGGAACGGGCGGTGCTGCTGCTCAGCCGGATGGTCGGCGCGATGGTGCTGGCGCGGGCTGTACGGCACGTCGGACCGGAGCTGTCGGACGAGATCCTGCGGACGTGCCGGACGCATGCCTTGGACTGACGGACGTCAGCTGCCGACGCGTCTCAGCGCAGCGCAGCCGTGTCGATCCCCAGCAGGCCGGAGAGCGCCCGCTCCCCGGCGCCGGTCACCTTCACGGCGCGGCCGGAGCCGATCCGTACGCACCAGCCCTGGTCGAGGAGGTGCCGGCACAGGGCCGCGCCCGCCGCGCCGGCCAGGTGGGGCCGCCGTTCCGTCCAGTCCAGACAGGCGCGCGCGAGCGGACGCCGGCCCCGCCCGTCGAGGTCCACGCCGAGCGCGCCGAACCAGTCAAGACCCGCGTCGGTCAGCGCGAACCCGGTGTCCTGGCGCAGCATCCCGCGCGCGGTCAGGGCGTCCGTGACGGCGATCCCGAGCCGCCCGGCGAGATGGTCGTAGCAGGTGCGGCCGCGCGCCATCGCGGAGTCCGCGCCCGACTGCCGCAGCCCGCGCGGCCGTTCGGCGGCGTCCGGGGCGATGTGCGCCGTGAGGTCCTCCACGAGCTGGGCGACCCGGGCGTCGGCCAGCCGCACGTACCGGTGCCGGCCCTGCCGCTCCTCGGTCAGCAGTCCGCCGCCGACCAGCTTGCCCAGGTGCTCGCTGAGCGTGGACGCGGCGACCCCGCAGTGCCGGGCCAGCTCACCCGCCGTCCAGGCCCGCCCGTCCAGCAGCGCGAGCAGACACGCGGCCCGCGTCTCGTCGGCGGCCAGCGCGGCGAGCCGGGCGAGCGCGCCCGCCCTGGGGTCCCGGTTCGTGGAGGTCATGTCGTCCAGCATGCGGCAGGAACGGTTCGGCACTCACCGAAGAGTCATGCGGCGCGAAGCCTCAGGTACGTAGCCGGACCTGCTCGTACTGAAGGGCCAGGCCGTCCAGCAGGGCCGTCAGACCGGTCTCGAAGGCGCGTTCGTCGATCTTCTCCTGCTGATCGGCCAGCAGATGCGCCTGGCCGAGGTGCGGGTAGTCCGCGGGATCGTAGGCGCTGGCGTCGTCCACGAAGCCGCCGGCGAACGAGCCGAGCGCCGAGCCCATGATGAAATACCGCATCAGTGCGCCGATGGAGGTGGCCTGCGCGGGCGGCCAGCCCGCCTCGACCATCGCGCCGTAGGCCGCGTCGGCCAGCCGCAGCGCCGCCGGGCGGCGGCCGGGGCCGCGGGCCAGCACCGGCACGATGTTGGGGTGGTCGCGCAGCGCGTCGCGGTAGGACACCGCCCAGTCGTGCAGCGCGGTGCGCCAGTCCCGGCCGTCCTCGAACATCGACAGGTCGACCTGCGCGCTCACCGAGTCCGCCACCGCCTCCAGGATCTCGTCCTTGGTGCGGAAGTGGTTGTAGAGGGATGGGCCGCTCACCCCGAGTTCGGCGGCGAGCCGGCGGGTGGAGACGGCCGCCAGACCCTCCGCGTCCACCAGCGCACGGGCCGTGGCGACGATGCGGTCGGTGCTGAGCAAGGGCTTGCGCGGTCGGGCCATGGCGCACATAGTAGGGCTGCGGCACTAAACTAGCAGTGCTAATTAACGGACTCGGCGGGCGCCGGCTCGCCCGCCGGTCACGCGCGTCTCACATGGGGTGACTCGGGATGAACCTGGAGCTGACCGACGAGCAGGAGGCCGTGTCCCGGCTCGCCCGGGACTTCGTACGGCGCGAGGTCATGCCGCACGCCGCCGCCTGGGACCGCGCGGAGGAGGTCGACCGGGGCATCGTGAAGAAGCTCGGCGAGGTCGGCTTCCTCGGGCTGACGATCGACGAGGAATACGGCGGGTCCGGCGGCGACCACCTCGCGTACTGCCTGGTCACCGAGGAGCTGGGGCGCGGGGACTCCTCCGTGCGCGGCATCGTCTCCGTCTCCCTCGGGCTGGTCGCCAAGACCGTCGCCGCCTGGGGGAGCGAGGAGCAGAAGCGGACCTGGCTGCCGGGGCTGACCTCCGGGGAGTACGTCGGCTGCTTCGGGCTCACCGAGCCGGGGACCGGCTCCGACGCGGGCAGTCTCGCGACGCGGGCGGTGCGCGAGGGCGACGAGTACGTCATCGACGGCGCGAAGATGTTCATCACGAACGGGACATGGGCGGACGTCGTACTGCTCTTCGCGCGCTCCACGGACGCCCCCGGGCACAAGGGCGTGTCCGCGTTCCTCGTGCCCACGGACACGCCCGGGCTGACCCGCCGTGCCGTGCACGGCAAGCTGGGGCTGCGCGGGCAGGCCACGGCCGAACTGGTGCTGGACGGGGTGCGGGTGCCGGCCTCGTCCATGCTCGGTGAGGAGGGGAAGGGGTTCTCGGTCGCCATGTCCGCCCTCGCCAAAGGACGGATGTCGGTCGCGGCCGGCTGCGTCGGGATCGCCCAGGCCGCGCTGGACGCGGCCGTCGCCTACGCGGGGGAGCGGGAGCAGTTCGGCAAGCCGATCGCGGGGCATCAGCTGGTCCAGGAGCTGATCAGTGACATCGCTGTCGACGTGGACGCGGCCCGGCTGCTCACCTGGCGGGTCGCCGATCTCATCGACCGGGGCAAGCCGTTCGCCGTGGAGTCGTCCAAGGCGAAGCTGTTCGCGTCGGAGGCGGCGGTGCGGGCGGCGAACAACGCCCTCCAGGTGTTCGGCGGGTACGGGTACATCGACGAGTACCCGGCGGGGAAGCTGCTGCGGGACGCGCGGGTGATGACGCTGTACGAGGGCACCAGCCAGATTCAGAAGCTGGTGATCGGGCGGGCGTTGACGGGGGTCTCGGCGTTCTGAGGACCGCGGTGAGTACCGCCTGAGTACGCGGGCGGATGTGGTGGCGGACCCGTCCGCCGATGCTGGTCCGCATGAGCGAGACACCGGTCAAGCAGCAGAGTACGGCGGCCTTCTACGGCCAGGCCGTCGCGTCGTTCGGCGTCGCCCTGGGGGCCACCGCCGTGGGCATCTACAACCTGGAGACGGACGCGTGGGTGCGGGGGTTTCTGAGCATCGCGGTTCTGTATCTGGTGACCTCGGCGTTCACCCTGGCCAAGGTCATCCGTGACCGGCAGGAGGCGGGGCAGATCGTGAACCGGGTGGATCAGGCGCGGCTGGAGAAGCTGTTGGCTGAGCATGATCCGTTGCAGAAGCTGTGAGGGAGGCGTCGCGAAAGCTGCCCGGAGGGCGGGCTAAGCGCTCGCTCACCCTTGCCGGTAGGATGGCGACCCTGTCAGCGAATGGGGTGAGCGATGAGTACGGCGGAGGAGACGGCCGGCGGTGACACGCAGCCGTGGGGTGAGGTCACGCCCGACGCGGCCCGGCGACTGCTGCTCGCCGCCGTGGAGGCCTTCGCGGAGCGCGGCTACCACGCCACGACGACCCGTGACATCGCGGGCCGCGCCGGCATGAGCCCGGCCGCGCTCTACATCCACTACAAGACCAAGGAAGAGCTGCTCCACCGCATCAGCCGCATCGGGCACGAGAAGGCGCTGGACATCCTGCGCACCGCCGCCCGCGGGGAGGGCGCCGCGACCGGGCGGCTCGCCGACGCGGTCAGCTCCTTCGTCCGCTGGCACGCGCGCGGCCGCACCACCGCCCGGGTCGTGCAGTACGAGCTCGACTCGCTGGGCCCCGACGCCCGCGCGGAGATCGTCGGTCTGCGCCGCCAGGTGGACGCCGAGGTGCGCGGCATCATCGAGGACGGCGTCCGCACCGGCGAGTTCGACGTCCCGGACGTGCCGGGCACCACGCTCGCCGTGCTCTCCCTGTGCATCGACGTGGCCCGCTGGTTCAACGTCGACGGGCCCCGCACCCCGGAGCAGGTCGGCGAGCTCTACGCCGACCTCGTGCTCCGGATGGTGGGGGCCAAGGACGCCGCGTCCTAGAACGGACGCCGGGTCCTAGAGGTAGTAGCGGGCCACCGACTCGGCCACGCACACCGGCTTGTCGCCGCCCTCGCGCTCCACGACGAAGGCGGTGGCGACCTGCACGCCCCCCTGCACCTCCTCCACGCTGCTGATCGTCGCCGTGGCGCGCAGCCGCGAGCCGACGGGGACGGGGGCGGGGAACCGCACCTTGTTGGTGCCGTAGTTGACACCCATCGTCACGCCCTCGACGGACAGCAGCTGCGGGCCGAACAGCGGCAGCAGCGACAGCGTCAGATAGCCGTGCGCGATGGTCGTGCCGAACGGGCCCTTCGCGGCCTTCTCCGGGTCCACGTGGATCCACTGGTGGTCACCGGTGGCCTCGGCGAACAGATCGATCCGCTTCTGGTCGATCTCCAGCCAGTCGGTGTACCCCAGCTGCTCGCCCACCGCCGCCTTCAGGTCGTCGACGGACGTGAAGATCCTCGGCTCTGCCATGTCCCGGCCTCTCGCGTCACGAAGTCGCAGGCGCATCCGCGTGCGCATGCCTAAGCAACTGCTTAGCATGGTCGGCCGGGCGGCCCCTGTCAACGGACCGGCCGCCGGGCGGGGTCGGTAGGCTTCGAGGGGTGCACCGGATTCCAGAGAAGATCCACGAACTCACGGTCGGGCAGCTTTCCGCCCGCAGCGGGGCCGCCGTGTCGGCCCTGCACTTCTACGAGTCCAAGGGGCTGATCAGCAGCCGGCGCACCTCGGGAAACCAGCGGCGCTACTCCCGTGACACGCTGCGGCGCGTCGCCTTCATCCGGGCGGCCCAGCGTGTCGGCATCCCGCTCGCCACGATCCGCGAGGCGCTCGCCGAACTGCCCGAGGAGCGCACGCCCACCCGGGACGACTGGGCGCGGCTCTCCGAGACGTGGCGCTCCGAACTGGACGAGCGCATCCGGCAGCTGAACCGGCTGCGCGACCACCTCACCGACTGCATCGGCTGCGGCTGCCTCTCGTTGGAGAGCTGCGTCCTCTCCAACCCCGACGACGTGGTCGGGGAGCGCCTCACGGGCTCCCGGCTCATGGCGGTGAGCCGCCGCAAGACCTCGGACGCCTGACGACGACGACCCGCCGCAAGGCCTCCGGCGGCTGATGCGGGTGAGCCGCCGGAAGGGCTCGTGCGACTGTGGCGGCAAGCCGCCGGAACCTTCCCGCCACTGTCGCGCGAAGCCGCCGCAAGGCTCCCGCAGCTCATAACGGTGAGCCTTCGGGGGGCTCGGGTGGCCGTGGCGGCAAGCCGCCGGAAGCCCATCCGCGGCTACAGCGGTCAGGCGCCGCAGATCCTCCCGCCGCCCTGGCGGCAAGCCGCCGGAACCTTCCCGCCACTGTCGCGCGAAGCCGCCGCAAGGCTCCCGCAGCTCATAACGGTGAGCCTTCGGGGGGCTCGGGTGGCCGTGGCGGCAAGCCGCGGCACATCCTCCCGCCGACGTGGAGGCAAGCCGCCGCACACCCACCCGCGCCGAAGGCCCCTCCGCACCCCCGGCGGGCGGCGCCCCGCCGTCCGCCCGTCCTCACTCGTACTCCGTGCCGCCCTTACGCGTCAGGTACGCCGGGCTCACCGCCTTGGCGATGGCGCGGCCGCCCGTCACCGGGCTGTGCCGCTCGGTGACCGGGCGGACGACCACGCCCTCCCGGATGTGCAGCTCCCTGCCGGAGACCGTCTCCCGGCCGCCGGCCAGCTCCAGCACCCGATCGCTGTCGTACGGCCCGGCCCAGAGGCGGGGCACCAGCGGCAGGCGGCCCTCGAGCAGCTCCGCCGCGTCCAGCCAGCGCACCTGGCCGTCGATCTCCGCGGAGACGTCGAACACGGCGTACCCGAGGGTGTCGCGCCGCCCGTCCGCGCCGTACGACAGGTCCTGCACGCCCTCGCCGTACACCTCGCCGAAGACGCCGACCCGCGTGGCGCCCAGCCGGGCGGCGAGTTCGGCGGCGGCCTCGGCGACGCCGTGGCCGCGCACCGCGCGCCAGTACAGGTTGCGCGGGTCCTCCGTCAGCGCCAGCGACTTCGCCCCGAAGCCCTTGGAGGAGACGTACACCCGGTCGTCCTGGACCGAGTACGTCAGCAGGCAGGCCGTGCCGTGCAGCTTCTCGGTGACCACGACGGGCTCGCCGGGGGAGAAGATGCCGGGGTGGCGTTGGAGGTTCTCGATGTCGACCCAGGGGAGTAGGGTGGGCGCGGACTCCACCTCGCCGCTCATGGTCGGCGGGACCGGCGGCACCCACTTGGTGACGCCGAGCAGTTCCGCGAAGTCGGTGCCGTCCGCGGCGGCCCGTACGAGGTCGACGTCCGCGACCGCCTTCGGGCGGCACACGATGCCCTGCGACAGCTCGCCGCGCAGCCGGACCGCCTTGACGCGGTCGTGGTTCCCGCCCGCCAGCCGGCCGGTCAGGCCCAGCTCGTCGATCAGGGCGGCCGGCAGCACGGACTGCTCGGGGATGTACACCGCGGCGTCGCCCGTGCGGTAGGCGCCCTTGGCGACGACGGCCCGGTAGAGGCCCACCTGGGCCAGTTCCAGGGCGTCGGCGTTCGGATGCGGGTGGACGGTCAGGATCTCCGCGGTGACGCGCAGCGTCGACATCGGGTCTGCTCCCAGGGTTCTCGGACGGGTGTCATCACCCCGACTGTCCTGAGAACAAAACCCTGGAGCGACCGGTTTACCGCCTGCTACCGTCCCGGGGCGCGGGGGGTGCGGCATCCCTGGCGCGCACCCCCGTGCCCCCGTTGCTCGTCACCGTGATCAGGCGTCGCTCGCGTCGCCCTCGTCCTCCCCCGCGTCAGGCGGACACCAGCAGCCTCGGGCGGCGGGACTCCGCGAGGGCCGCCGGGGTCAGCACGGGGCTGGGGACCAGGATGCCGCAGTCCGTGCACACCGGGCCCGCCGAGGGCTCATGATCCAGGTCATGGCGCCAGACGAGCCGCTCTCCCCGGCACACGGGGCACGACGAGCCCGGCTCACGCTCCAGCGCGTCGATCAACCGCCGCAGCACCTGTGCCAGGGGCTCCGTCGGGTGCACCCGCGGGTCGTCGCACCAGGCGACCCCGAAACCTCCCCAGGTCATCCGGTGCCAGTCGTCCACGCTCCCCGGCCTGCGCAGACCGTCGTGCTTCTCCTTCCTGCGGCGCTCGGCGAACTCCACCTCGTACGCCAGCCAGACCGCCCGGGCCTCCTCCAGCTCGTCCAGTGCGGCCACGAGCCGCGCCGGGTCGACGGAGCGGTCCTCGGGATCGAACCCGGCCCGCGCGCACAAGTGGTCCCAGGTCGCCCGGTGCCCGTAGGGGGCGAACCGCTCCAGGCACTTGCGCAGCGAGTAGCGCCGCAGCGCCAGATCGCACCGGGGATCTCGGACCTGTCTCGCCAGACTCCGGAAACCGGCCATCGTCCTGCACCTCCGTCACACCTGCACCTGTAATCCGGTCACTTCGGCGTCGTCGAACGGACGTCGCCGAATAGACGTGCCGGCACGCGATTCGGCTCCATCCTTTTTCCGACGGCCCCCTCAGCCGGCCGCGGGAACGCCGGGCCAACTCCCGTGGCCCGCACTTCAGTTGTCGTCGTCGCGGGGATACCGGCGGTAACGGGCCCGCTGTCCCTCCCGGTGGAGGAGCGGCCCTTTCCCGACGCTCTGAGAACTCCCCGCGGCTTCCACGGGTTCCTGAACGCCCCGCCGATATGCACACCGATCACCGGACCGTCGGCCGAGAAACCCCGCATGGAGCGGGCGGGATCGGTGAAAGCGCAGGTCACGGAAGTGGGCGGAGGGGAGAACGGGGCGTGAACGCGACGGCGGCGGGCCGCCGTCCGCGACCCGCCGCCGTACCGTGCCCCCGTGGGCCGGCGCCTACCGGTAGAGCAGGTGCTCGCGCCGCTTCCGGCGGAACGCCGCCAGCTCGGCCTGCCAGCCCGCCACCACCTCGTCCGTGTCCGCGCCCGCGTCGATCATGGTGCGCACCTGGGTGGACCCGGTGAGCTTGTCGATCCAGTTGTCCGCGCGCCAGGCGAAGCCGTCCCACGACCGCTTCGCCGTCACCAGGAGGCCGATGCCGGTCCGCACCGGGTCGAACCGCTCCCGGTCGTGCACGTGCAGTTGCACGCCCCCGATGGTCTTCCCCTGGAACTTGGAGAACGTCGGCGCGAAGTACGCCTCGCGGAAGCGCACGCCCGGCAGGCCCAGCTCGTTTGCCGCGGCCGCCCAGCGCCCGTCGATCCCCTCCGCGCCCAGCAGCTCGAACGGCCGGGTGGTGCCGCGCCCCTCCGACAGGTTCGTGCCCTCGAACAGACAGGTCCCCGAGTACACCAGCGCCGTCTCCGGCGTTGGCATGTTCGGGCTCGGCGGCACCCACGGCAGCCCCGACGCGTCGTAGAAGTCCGACCTCCTCCACCCCGACATCCGTACCGTCTCCAGGGGGACGGGCCTGGTCAGGAACTCCGCGTTGAACAGCAGCGCCAGCTCCGCCACCGTCATCCCGTGCGCCTGGGAGACCGGCTGCCGTCCGACGAACGTGGCGAACTCCTTGTGCAGCACCGGGCCGAGCGCCGCCCGCCCGGTCACCGGGTTCGGCCGGTCGAGGACCACGAACGACAGGCCCGCGAGCTGCGCCGCCTCCATGCAGTCGAAGAGCGTCCAGATGTAGGTGTAGAAGCGGGCGCCGACGTCCTGGATGTCGAAGACGACCGTGTCCACGCCGGACGCCGTGAAGATGCCGGCGAGGTCCTGTCCGCTCTTCAGGTAGGTGTCGTAGACGGGCAGGCCGGTCGCGGGGTCGTCGTAGCGGCCCTCCGAGCCGCCCGCCTGCGCGGTGCCCCGGAAGCCGTGCTCGGGGCCGAAGACCGCGGTCAGGTCCACCTGGCCGTCGGCGTGCATGACGTCGACGATGTGCCGCACGTCCCGGGTGATGCCGGTGGGGTTGGTGACCACGCCGACCCGGCGCCCGTCGAGCAGCGCGTAGCCGTCCTCCGCGAGCCGGTCGAACCCGGTGCGCAGGGTGCGGCCCCCGCCGTGCCCCGGCCCGGAAGCGGCGGCGGCCGGTGCGGCGGAGGCCGCGACCGCGGCCGTGGTGGTGGCGAGCAGGCTCCGTCGGGACAGCCTCATGCGGTGACCTCCGTGATCGCGCTACGTGTCATGGCCACGCACGCTAGCGCGCCGGACCTTTCCGGGGAACGAGCCGGACCGACACCGTGCGGAACGCCTCTTCCTCCGCGCATACCGACCGGTTAGTCTGACGCGGTCAGGCGTTCGCGAGCCGCGTCGGAGGAGACCGATGGTGCAAGCCGTGCAGGGTGCGAAGGTGGTCGTCACGGGTGCCGGGGGCGGCATCGGAGCGGCGCTGGCCCGCCGTTTCGCCGCGCAGGGGGCGCGGGTCGTGGTCAACGACCTGGACGCCGGCCGCGCCAAGGCGGTCGCCGAGGAGATCGGCGGTCTCGCGGTGGCGGGTGACGCCTCCTCGATCGTCGGTGAGGCCCGGGACGCGCTCGGCGGGACCGTCGACGTCTGGTGCGCCAACGCCGGGGTCGGCCGCGACGGCGGCGAGCCCGGCGAGCCGCTGCGCGAGGAGGACTGGGCCCTGTCCTGGGACGTGAACGTGATGGCCCACGTCCGCGCGGCGCACGCGCTGCTCCCGGAGTGGCTGGAGCGCGGCAGCGGGCGTTTCGTCTCCACCGTCTCCGCCGCCGGACTGCTCACCATGATCGGCACCGCCCCCTACAGCGTCACCAAGCACGGCGCCTACGCCTTCGCCGAGTGGCTGTCGCTGACGTACCGGCACCGCGGGGTGAGGGTGCACGCGATCTGCCCGCAGGGCGTGCGCACCGACATGCTCGACGCCAGCGGCAGCGCCGGCGACCTGGTGCTGCGGCCCACCGCGATCGAGCCGGACGACGTGGCCGACGCCCTGTTCGACGGCATCGAGAACGACCGCTTCCTGATCCTGCCGCACCCCGAGGTCGCCGAGTACTACCGGGCCCGCGCGGCCGACCCCGAGCGCTGGCTCGGCGGCATGAACCGCGTCCAGCGGCAGTGGGAGACCACCCGCTGACCGGCCCGCCGGCGCCCGCCCGGCCCCACCGGGCGGCGCCGCCCCGGACCGCCCGCACCCCCGCGGAACCGGGCGGGGGAGGTGGCGCCTGAAGGCGGCGGTTCCGTGAAGTGGGAAGATCTCCCGGCGGGGACGGCGTTCCCCGGACGCACGACGACCGACAGCGACACGGAAAGGCGGGTGGCCGCAGTGCCCAGAACGACGGACGGTGACGGAACCCCCGTCCCGCAGCGGCTGCTGGCCGCCGCCACCCGGCTCTTCGCCGAGCAGGGCTACGACCGCACCTCGGTGCAGGAGATCGTCGAGGCGGCCGGCGTCACCAAGGGGGCGCTGTACCACTACTTCGGCTCCAAGGACGACCTGCTGCACGAGGTGTACGCGCGCGTGCTGCGCCTCCAGCAGGAGCGCCTGGACCGGTTCGCCGACGCCGACGAGCCGATCGAGAAGCGGCTGCGCGGCGCCGCCGCCGACGTCGTCGTCACCACCATCGACAACCTCGACGACGCGTCGATCTTCTTCCGCTCCATGCACCATCTCAGCCCGGAGAAGAACAAGCAGGTCCGCGCCGAGCGCCGTCGCTACCACGAGCGGTTCCGCGCGCTGATCGAGGAGGGCCAGCGCGAGGGCGTGTTCTCCACGGCCACCCCGGCCGACCTGGTCGTCGACTACCACTTCGGCTCGGTGCACCACCTGTCCACCTGGTACCGCCCCGACGGCCCGCTCAGCCCGCAGGAGGTCGCCGACCACCTCGCCGACCTCCTGCTGCGCGCCCTGCGTCCGTAGACGCGTCACCGGCCCGCCGGGCGCCCCGCGGCACCCGACGAGCCGGTTCCGGGCCCTACAGGTACTTCTTGATCTCCCGGCGGGCCAGCGACCGCTGGTGCACCTCGTCCGGGCCGTCCGCGATCATCAGCGTGCGCGCGCCCGCGTACAGCTCGGCCAGCGGGAAGTCCTGGCTCACCCCGCCCGCGCCGTACAGCTGGATCGCCCGGTCGAGGATGCCGACGACCGTGCGCGGGGTGGCGATCTTGATGGCCTGGATCTCGGTGTGCGCGCCCCGGTTGCCGACGGTGTCCATCATCCAGGCGGTCTTCAGCACCAGCAGCCGCAGCTGCTCGACCGCGACCCGCGCGTCCGCGATCCAGTTCTGCACCACGCCCTGCTGGGCGAGCGCCTTGCCGAACGCGTCCCGCGACACCGCCCGCCGGCACATCAGCTCGATCGCCCGCTCGGCCATGCCGATCAGCCGCATGCAGTGGTGGATCCGGCCCGGACCGAGCCGCGCCTGGGCGATGGCGAACCCGCCGCCCTCCTCGCCGATCAGGTTCGACACCGGCACGCGTGCCTCGTCGAAGATCACCTCGGCGTGGCCGCCGTGGTAGTGGTCCTCGTAGCCGAACACCCGCATGGCCCGCTTCACGGTGACGCCCGGGGTGTCCCGCGGGACCAGGACCATGGACTGCTGGCGGCGGATGTCCGGCCCGTCCGGGTCGGTCTTGCCCATCACGATGAAGATCGCGCAGTCCGGGTGCATGGCCCCGGAGATGTACCACTTGCGTCCGGTGATGACGTACTCGTCGCCCTCGCGCCGGATGTGCGTGGTGATGTTGGTGGCGTCCGAGGAGGCCACGTCCGGCTCGGTCATCGCGAACGCCGAACGGATCTCGCCCGCCAGTAGCGGCTCCAGCCACTGCTTCTTCTGCCGCTCGTCGCCGAACTGCGCCAGCACCTCCATGTTGCCGGTGTCGGGCGCCGCGCAGTTGGTGGCGGTCGGCGCGAGCTGCGGGGACCGGCCGGTGATCTCGGCGAGCGGGGCGTACTGGAGGTTGGTGAGTCCGGCGCCGTACTCGGCGTCGGGCAGGAACAGGTTCCACAGGCCCTGCCGGCGCGCCTCCGCCTTCAGCTCCTCCACCACCGGCGGGTTCTCCCACGGCGAGGACAGCCGCTCCCGCTGCTCGTGCGCGACCTGCTCGGCGGGGTACACGTGCTCGTCCATGAAGGCCAGGAGCCGGGCGCGCAGTTCCTCGGTGCGCGCGTCGAACGCGAAGTCCATGTCTCGTCAGCCTTCCTGAAGGGTGGTCAGACCGTGCTCGATGAAGACCGGGACCAGATCGCCGATGCGGTCGAACCCGGCTCCGACCGTCTGGCCCAGCGTGTACCGGTAGTGGATGCCCTCGAGGATCACGGCGAGCTTGAACCACGCGAACGCCGTGTACCAGGACACCGCCGTCACGTCCCGCCCCGACCGGGCCGCGTACCGCTCGATCAGCTCGGCCGGCGCCGGATGGCCGGGGGCCTCGGCGGTCGTGGAGACGGGGGAGTCGGGCATGCCCAGCGGGCTGCTGTACATCACCAGCAGACCGAGGTCCGTCAGCGGGTCGCCCAGCGTGGACATCTCCCAGTCCAGGACGGCGCGGACCGACTCGTCGTCGCTGATCAGCGCGTTGTCCAGACGGTAGTCGCCGTGGACGACGGCGGGCGCGGGGGAGGCGGGCAGCGCACGGCCGAGCGCGGCGTGCAGCTCGTCGATGCCGGCCAGCTCCCGGTTGCGGGAGGCGTCCAGCTGCTTGCCCCAGCGCCGCAGCTGCCGGTCCAGGAACCCCTCGGGACGCCCGAAGTCCTCGAGGCCGACCTCGGCGGGGTCGACGGCGTGCAGCTCCACCAGCGTGTCGACCAGGTTCAGCACGGCCTTCCGGGTCCGCTCGGGACCCAGCGGGACGAGCTGCCCGGCGGTGCGGTACGGGGTGCCCTCCACGTACTCCATGACGTAGAAGGGCGCGCCCAGCACCTCCTCGTCCTCGCACAGCAGCACCGGACGCGGCACCGGCACGCTGGTCGGGTGCAGGGCGCTGATCACCCGGTGCTCGCGCCTCATGTCGTGCGCGGTGGCCAGGACATGGCCGAGCGGCGGGCGGCGCACCACCCAGGTCGCGGCGCCGTCGGTGACCGTGTAGGTGAGGTTCGACCTGCCGCCCTCGATCAGCCGGCCGGAGAGCGGGCCGCCGAGCAGACCGGGCCGCTCGCGTTCGAGCAGCGCGCGCAGCCGGTCGAGATCCAGTCCGGGCGGGTGGTCGGGGCTCATCGTCGCTCCTGTGGGCAGACGGACAGTACCCGCCCATGATGCCGACCGGTCGGTATGCCGTCCAGACCGGGGGCGAAACGTGATCGGGTCCACGATAGGGGGAGCACCTTCGCGCCGTCGGCCCCGCCGTTGACGCGAACGGCGTACATCGGGCCATTCGGCTTGCACGCTGTGGACCGACCCCGGAGGGTCGACGCATGAAGGCGATCAGCTACGCACGGTACGGCGGCCCCGAGGTCCTCGAGTACGGCGAGGTCGACGACCCGAAACTCGGCCCCGACTCGGTGCTCGTCCGGGTCCGGGCGGCGTCCGTCAACCCGGTCGACTGGAAGGCCCGCCAAGGCCACCTCGACGCGGCCCTCCCGGCCGTCTTCCCGGTGATCCCCGGCTGGGACCTCGCGGGTGTGGTCGTCCGCACCGGCCCGGCGGTCCCCGAGTTCTCCGAGGGCGACGAGGTGATCGGCTACGTCCGCGAGGACGTCCTCTCCTTCGGCACCTGCGCCGAGTACGTCGCCGCCCCGGTCCGCACCCTCGCGCCCAAGCCGCGCCGTCTCGGCTTCGAGGAGGCGGCCGGCCTGCCCCTCGGCGGGCTCACCGCGTACCAGGTGCTGCACCGCGTCCTCGGGGTGCGCCGGGGCGAGACGGTGCTGGTGCACGCGGCGGCCGGCGGCGTCGGCTCCGTCGCCGTCCAGCTGGCAGCCCACCTCGGCGCGCGGGTCATCGGCACGGCGAGCGCACGCAACCACGACTTCGTCCGCGGGCTCGGCGCCGAACCGGTCGCCTACGGCGAGGGCCTGGCCGAACGCGTCCGCGGCCTCGCCCCCGAAGGGGTGGACGCCGTCTTCGACACGGTCGGCGGGGACGCCCTCAAGGCGGCCGCGAACCTGGTGGCGCCGGAGGGCCGCCTGGCGTCGATCGTCGACCCGGCCGTGACCGACTACGGCGGCGCCTACTGGTTCGTCCGCCCCGACCCCACGGACCTCCGCAAGCTCTCCGACCTGGCCGATCAGGGCGTCCTTTCGATCCACGTCGAGGAGACGTACCCCCTGGCCCGGACGGCCGACGCCCACCGCCGCAGCGAGGAGGGCCACGTACGCGGCAAGATCACCATCACGGTGCCGGACGCCTAGCCCGTCCGGCGTTCGAGGAGCGGGGTCCGGGGCGGAGCCCCGGGTCGGGACGGGAAGGGGCGGCGGGGG
>MUNG01000707.1:410-703 GCA_002154585.1 Streptomyces pseudogriseolus | reverse complement strand
CCACCGCGCCGGGCGCCTCGGCGTGGCACGGCGTGCTCCGCAAGCCCGCCGTGCGCAAGCTCGGCGTGCTGCTCGTCCTCGCCGCCCTCCTCGTGCCGTTCGCCGCCGCGCGGTGGGGGAGTGGGGCGTGGCCCGGGGCGTTGACCGTCGACCTGTCCGAGCCGCTCGGCACCGCCAGTGACTGGATCGTCGACAACCGCGACTCCCACCCCCTGTTCCTCTACTTCCTCGGCCACGTCAGCAACGTCGTCGTCATCGCCGTACGCGCCGTCTATCTCGCCCTCCTCGCCGTC
>MUNG01000707.1:0-367 GCA_002154585.1 Streptomyces pseudogriseolus | reverse complement strand
GCTGCTCGGGCTCGCGGCCGGGCTGTCCGACCGTATGCACCGCGTGCTGCGGCCGGTCCTCGACACCATGCAGGTCCTGCCGGCCTTCGCCTACCTGCTGCCGGTCGTGCTGGTGTTCGGCATCGGCGTCCCCGCGGCCGTGCTCGCCACGGTCGTCTACGCCGCCCCGCCGATGGCCCGGCTCACCGCGCTGGGGCTGCGCGGCGCGGACAAGGAGGTGCTGGAGGCCGTCGAGTCGCTCGGGACGACCGCGCGCCAGCGCCTGCTGACCGCCCGTATCCCGCTGGCCCGCAAGGAGCTCCTGCTCGGCCTCAACCAGACGATCATGATGGCGCTGTCCATGGCCGTCATCGCCTCGGTGATCGGC
>MUNG01000706.1 GCA_002154585.1 Streptomyces pseudogriseolus | reverse complement strand
GTGCTGGTCACCTCGGCGTGAGGGGGCCGCTCGCCTCAGCATGAGGGGCCGGTGGCCTCGGAGCGGGGCGGGCCGGTCACCCTGGCGTGAGAGGGCCGGTGGCCCCGGCGTGAGGCGCACCGGTAACCCCAGCGTGAGGCGTACCGGTCAACCCGGCCCGGCCTGTGGGGGCCGGTGCGGTCAGGGTGCCGGGGCGGGCGGGCCGTCACTTCGGCATGACCGGCGCCAAGGCACGGAGCAGTGGGCGGACGGGCCTGCGCCCGTCGCCGTGGGGGCTCGTCCGCATCACGGGCGCTGAGGGACGGAGCACTGGGCGGACCGACCGGTGTCCGTCGCCGGACGAAACTCATCCGCGTCGCCGGACAGAGCCGCACGGCGGCCGCGCCGCGTCCCGGGGTCGGGGCGCGGTACGGCCGGCGGACGCGTCCGACGGCGGCCGGGTGTCAGGCGCCCGGCTGCTCCGTGTCGTCCTCCGGGTGGCTGCCCGGGCCGTGGCCGGGGCCCGCGAGGGGTGTCGGGGAGAGGACCTCGGGTTCCTCGCCGGGCTCCAGCAGGGTGTCGGCCGCGCCCACGATCAGCGGGTCCGGCTTGCCGAGCGCCTCATGGTCCTTGGCCGGGTAGTCGCAGCGGTCGAGGAGGCTGCGCATGGCCTCCAGCCGCCCCCGGCGCTTGTCGTTGTTCTTCACGACCGTCCACGGCGCGTGCGGGGTGTCCGTGGCACGGAACATCTCCACCTTGGCCTTGGTGTAGTCGTCCCAGCGGTCCAGCGACTCCAGGTCCATCGGCGACAGCTTCCAGCGCCGCAGCGGGTCGACCTGGCGGATGGCGAAGCGGGTGCGCTGCTCGGCCCGGGACACCGAGAACCAGAACTTCACCAGCATGATGCCGTCGTCGGTGAGCAGCCGCTCGAACAGCGGGGTCTGCTCCAGGAACAGCCGGTACTCCTCGTCCGAGCAGAAGCCCATGACCCGCTCGACGCCGGCCCGGTTGTACCAGGAGCGGTCGAAGAAGACGATCTCGCCGCGGGCCGGGAGATGGGCGACGTAACGCTGGAAGTACCACTGCCCCGCCTCCCGTTCGGTCGGCTTCTCCAGGGCGACCACGCGTGCGCCGCGCGGGTTGAGGCGCTCCATGAACCGCTGGATGGTGCCGCCCTTGCCGGCCGCGTCGCGCCCCTCGCAGACGACGACCATCCGCTGGCCGGTGTCCTTCACCCACCGCTGCATCTTCAGCAGTTCGATCTGGAGGACGCGCTTCGTGCGGTCGTACTCCGACCTGCGGATCTTCCGGTCGTAGGGATGGTTCTCGCGCCAGGTCGCGATGGGGGTGCCGTCGGCGTCGAGCAGCACGGGGCGCTCCGGCCGCCGGGCGTCCACCTCCAGACCGTGCAGCAGGTCGTCACCGGTGACGGGCGACGGGTCGGTCCTCGCCGCGTCCGCCTCGGCGCGGCCCTCGTGCGCGTCCGGGTGGTCGCGCCCCTGTCGCTCGTCCGGGTGGTCGGCCGTCACCATCGTCTCCCGCCTTTCGGGTCCCGTCTCACCGGGTCCCCCTTGTGCAGCGTATGCCCGAGGAGCGTGCGCGGTGATGGGAAAGCGGGTGCCCGCGGCGGGCGCGCCGAAGCCTGGCGGCAGGCGGTGATTCGGCGGCGGGCTGAGGGGAAGTCGGGGCGGGTCGAAGGGCGCGGCGGGCGGGCGGTGGTCCGCGGGCCGGGCCGCGCCGTCGTGATCCCGGCGGGAGAGGTGAGGACGTGCAGATCGATCTCAAGGGCCGTACCGCGCTGGTCACGGGCTCCACCCAGGGCATCGGGGCGGCGATCGCCGCAGGGCTCGCGCGGGCGGGGGCGCGGGTCGCGGTGAACGGGCGGTCGGAGGAGCGGGTACGACAGGGCGCCGCCGCGCTGGAGCGGGAGGTTCCCGGCGCCG
>MUNG01000705.1 GCA_002154585.1 Streptomyces pseudogriseolus | reverse complement strand
GGCGTGGCGGGGTACGGGGGCAGGACGGCGGTCACCGGGCGGGGCTCCTTGCGGGGGTCGGCCCGGCCGATCGTAGGCCGGGCCGGGCCCGTGTCCGGCGCCGGGGTGAGCACACCGCCCGGACCGATCAGACCGCGGCGGCGGCCTCCGGCGCGCGNNGGGCCGGGCCTCCCACGTGTCGGCCAGGACGTCGACCAGCATCATGCCGCGCCCGCCGACGCACTCCTCGCTCGGCTCGCGCGGCGTGGGCAGGGCGGCCGACCCGTCGTGCACGGAGATGTGCAGGCAGCGGGTGTCCCACGACATGACCAGCTGCGCGTCGGAGCGGGCGTGCACATGCGCGTTGGTGACCAGCTCCGACACCGTGAGCAGCACGGCGTGGACCGTCTCGGGCGCGGTCTCGTCCCACCCCAGGGAGGTGAGGTGCTCCTGCGCCCAGTCACGGGCGGCCTTCACCCCCTGGCCCATCGGCAGGGAGCGGGCCCAGCCCACGGTGCGGACCGACGATTCGTTCATGAAGTCCTTTCCGGTGATCGGCCCCCGGTCCGCACGCTCACGCGCGGGACCGTCAGGCCCGGGGTCGGCTCAGCGCCGGCCGCCGCGCAGCCGTCCCAGCAGCCGCTGGGCCTGCGCGCGCCGCCGGGGGTCGGCAGCGGCCCGCCGCACCTGCTCGGCCGT
>MUNG01000704.1 GCA_002154585.1 Streptomyces pseudogriseolus | reverse complement strand
GGAAGGGGCGGCGGGGGCGAACTCCCCTTGGCCGGGCCTCCACCCCTCACGGATACAACTTCTCCCCCCTGGCCAGCATGGCCACGAACTTCTCGATCCGCGCCGCCCGCGTCCCCGCCCGTTTCGCCTCCTCAACGCGATGCAGAATCGCATACCGATTCCGGCTGTCCAGCCCTTCGAAAAACTCCCGCGCCTCCACAGGCGCCGCATCCAACGCCGCCCGCAGATCCTCCGGCACGACAGCCGTCCGCTGACTTGCGTACGCGGCCTCCCACCGCCCGTCCTCCCGAGCCCGCTCCACCTCCCGCAGCCCGGCCGGCCGCATCCGCCCCCGCTCGATCAGCTCGATCGCCTTCTGCCGGTTGACCGCGGACCACCGGCTCCGCGCCCGGCGCGGTGTGAACCGCTGCACCCAGTGCGTCTCGTCCAGACTCCGCTTGTGCCCGTCGATCCACCCGAAGCAGAGCGCCGACTCCAGCGCGGTGGCGTAGTCGATCCCGGGCAGCCCGGACCCCTTCCGCGGAATCCTCAGCCACAGTCCCTCGGCATCTCCCTGATGCTCCTCCAGCCATGCCTCGAACTCCTCCTGGGTCTCGAAACCCAGCACCGGCCCTGTCGTACCACCCGTCCCACCAGCCATGCGCCCATGCAAGCCTGGTCCGGCGGCCAGGTCAACGGCCGCCCCCCACCGGGGTGTTGCGGGGCGAACGATGGCGGAGCGTGTCGTTATTGGGCCGAACGGGTGACCATGAGTAAGAATTGGGCGATGCAGACAGCCAGCGCGACAGGGGACGGAGCATGCCGGTGAGCAGCCACGATGTCACCGACGAACAGTGGGAGGGGCTCGCCCAGGTCGTGCCGCTGCGGGGCCGCGACGCGTGGCCGTCCGCGGTCGGCCACCGCGCCATGCCGGAGGCCCGCACGGAGGCGGCGCGGCGCCGCTTCGTCGTGCTCCGCGTGAACGTCTTCGCAGACGCCCGCGAGGTCGCCGAGACCCTGATGTCCGGCATACCCGTCCTCCTCGACCTGACGGGCGCGGAACCGGACGTCGCCAAGCGCGTCCTCGACTTCAGCACGGGCGTCGTCTTCGGCCTCGCCAGCGGAATGCACCGCGTCGACCGCAACGTGTTCCTGCTGACGCCGGAGGGCATGGAGGTCACGGGTCTGATGGAGGGCGTGGGGGCGCCGGGCGCGTGAGGTCTCACGCGCCCGGCGCCCCCA
>MUNG01000703.1 GCA_002154585.1 Streptomyces pseudogriseolus | reverse complement strand
GGCGGCCCGCCTCGCCCAGTGCGTGGTCGAACTGTGCGCCGGGCAGCACGTGGACACGGCCCTGGAGCGGCGCGCCCCTGACGAGGTCACCCTGGAGGAGACCCTCGCCATGGCGGAGGCGAAGACCGGCGCCCTGCTCGGCTGTGCCTGCGCCCTCGGCGCGCTGTACGCGGACGCCGGGGACGCCGAGGTGGCGGCGATGGACGCCTTCGGCCGGGCGGCCGGGCTGGCGTTCCAGCTGNNCCGGCAAGCCGGCCGGGGCGGACCTCGCCGCCCGTAAGAAGTCGCTGCCGGTCGTCGCCGCGCTCACCTCCGGCACGCCGGAGGCGGGGGAGCTGGCCGCCGCGTACGCCGCCCCGCACCGGGAGGGGGACGTCGGGCGCCTCACCCGTCTCGTGGAGCGGGCCGGCGGCCGCGACTGGGCGCAGACCCAGGCGGCGGACCGGATGGCCCGCGCGATGCAGGAGGTGGCCCGTGCCGTGCCGGACCCGGAGGCGGCGGGAGGGCTGCTGGCCCTCGCCGAGTTCGTGACCCGGCGCACCACCTGACGGGACGGCTCGGGCCGTCCCCCCGGCCCCCGGGACCACGAGCCGCCGTGCGGACCCTGACCCGTACGGCTCCGTGGTCCCGGACCGACCGGCGGGCCCCGCACTTCCCCACGGTGTGCGGGGCCCGCCGGTC
>MUNG01000702.1:448-702 GCA_002154585.1 Streptomyces pseudogriseolus | reverse complement strand
GGGTGGGGGCGGTCAGCAGGGCGGGGATCTCGGGGAGGTCGTGGCGGGCCAGTTCGGCGCGGACCGCCGGCCAGGGGTCGAGGCCGGGGTGGTGGTCGGCGAGGGCGGCGGCGATCTCCATGAGGTGGTTGACGACCAGGCAGTACACCAGCCGCTCCCACCCGGCCTCCCGTGTCACCGTGGGCGGCCCGTCGGGGCGGTGCGGGGACGGGAGCAGCTTCACGCCCTCCGCGTCCCGGAAGAGGGCCTGCACG
>MUNG01000702.1:0-426 GCA_002154585.1 Streptomyces pseudogriseolus | reverse complement strand
CGGCGAGCGGGTCGCCGTCGAAGCCCTCCACCAGGGCGGCGGCCAGGCAGGGCGTGGCACCGGGGGCCAGACGGCCGTCGAAGCCGTCGCGGACCACGACCGCCAGCTGCTCCACGGCGAAGTCGGCGGTGCGGTGCCCCCGGTCGCTCAGCCAGGCCCCGCCCGCCGGGCCGTCGGCGAAGGCGTCCCGTACGGCCGTGTCGGTGGCGCGCAGGCGGGCCAGGTCGTGCCGCCACAGCCGGCGGACGTCGTTGGTGATGCGCACGTCGAGGCTGAACTTCAGGAACAGGTCGTCGCCGGGCGCGTACACGGTGCGGACGGCCGCCGTGGGCCACACCGCCCCGCGCGTCTCACCGAGCCGGACGAGACGCCCGTCGGCGAACGCGGGGGCGAGGTCGTCGGCGGCGAGGTCGAGCTGCCAGGGGT
>MUNG01000701.1 GCA_002154585.1 Streptomyces pseudogriseolus | reverse complement strand
ACGAACTGGAGCCGCACACGGCGGCGTTCAAACCGGACCGGCCCGGTGTGGTCGTGGTCTGCACGGACGGCCTGTGGAACTACGCCGAGTCCGCGGACGAGATGGCCGAGGCGGTGCCCGTCGACGCCGCCGCGCGCCCCCTGCACGCCGCCCGTGTGCTGGTCGGTCACGCCCTCGACGGCGGCGGCCACGACAACGTAACAGTGGCGCTGGTGCCGTTCCCGGCCGTCCCGCAGGGGGCAGGATCGGCCTGAGGCCGATCGACCGCGCACCGGGAACCGCGCACCACGCGCCGTACGCGGCACACGCACGCGGACGCACACGCACGCGTGTGCCGCGTCCGCGTGCCGCGTACGGCCGGCCTCGCACGGGGAAGCTTCAACGGACCGGAGGGGACCGGTCCGTGAGGACGTCGTCGCCCCGCGCCGTCGGGGCACCGGAGGGGGAGCGAACCAGGCATGGCCATTTTCTCGAAATCGAACGTGCCGCAGTTCTCGGTGGACGTGTACCAGAACGAGTACCTCCCGGAGGGAGGCCGCGAGGTCAACGCGGTGGTGACGGTCACGGCGACCGGCGGCGGCACCATCGGCAGCGCGGTGGCGGCGCCGCACCTGTACTCGCCCGGCGAGGGCCCGTCCGCGGCGGTGGTCCTCATGGTCGACTGCTCGGGCTCGATGGACTACCCGCCGACGAAGATGCGCAACGCGCGGGACGCCACGGCCGCCGCCGTCGACACGCTGCGGGACGGCGTGCACTTCGCGGTGGTCGCCGGCACCCATCTGGCGCGGGAGGTGTACCCGTGCGAGGGGGGGCTCGCGGTGGCCGGTCCGGACACCCGGGAGCAGGCCAAGCAGGCGCTGCGGAAGCTGAGCGCGGGCGGCGGCACGGCGATCGGGACCTGGCTGCGACGCGCCGACCGGCTGCTGGCGTCGGCGGACGTGGCGATCCGGCACGGCATCCTGCTGACCGACGGCCGCAACGAGCACGAGTCGCCGGAGGACCTGAAGGCCGCGCTGGACGCCTGCGCCGGACGGTTCACCTGCGACGCCCGCGGCGTGGGCACCGACTGGGAAGTGAAAGAAGTCACAGGCATCGCCTCGGCCCTGCTCGGCACCGCCGACATCGTCGCCGACCCGGCCGGGCTCGCCGCCGACTTCACCCAGATGATGGAGACGGCGATGGGCAAGGAGGTCGCGGACGTCTCGCTGCGTCTGTGGACCCCGGCCGGCGCCACCGTGACGTTCGTCAAGCAGGTCGCGCCGACGGTGGAGGAGCTGACCGGCCGGCGCACCGAGGCGGGCCCGCGCGCGGGCGACTACCCGCTCGGTTCCTGGGGCGACGAGTCCCGTGACTACCACCTCTGCGTGGAGGTGCCGCCCGCCGCCGTGGGCCAGGAGATGCTCGCGGCGCGCGTCTCGCTGGTCATTCCGCATTCCGACGGGAGCGTGCAGAACCTCGGCGCGCAGGGGCTGGTGCGGGCGGTGTGGACGGACGACCTGGCCGCGTCGACGTCGATCAACCCTCAGGTCGCCCACTACACGGGCCAGGCCGAACTGGCGGAAGTCATCCAGGAAGGGCTGGATCTGCGCAAAGTGGGAGATATGGACGGAGCAACGGCCAAGCTGGGCCGAGCCGTTCAGCTCGCGAGTGCCTCCGGCAACGCCGATACTGCGAAACTGCTTGCGAAGGTGGTGGACGTCGTCGACGCCGCGACCGGTACTGTGCGACTGAAGGCGAAGGTCGAGGAGGCCGACGAGATGACACTCGAGACACGGTCGACCAAGACTGTTCGTGTAAAGAAATGATCTGCAAGTAATCGAGCCTGGCCCCTCGGGGTTGGAGAAATCCGGTCGGGAACGACCGGAAAAGGAGAGGGGGAAGCGCCGACATGCCGACCTGCCCGAACGGACACCAGTCGGGTTCCGACGACTGGTGCGAGGTGTGCGGTCACCGCATGGCGGGTGCCGTGCCTCCACCTCCTCCCCCGCCGCCTGCGCCCGGTGCCGGCTACGGCTTCCCGCCGCCCGGCGGCCCCGGTGGCCCGGGCGGTCCCGGCGGCGGCTACGGCGGCCCCGG
>MUNG01000700.1 GCA_002154585.1 Streptomyces pseudogriseolus | reverse complement strand
CTCCCGTCCCGCCCCTCCGATCCGTTTCCGCGCCTCGCCGCGAACCCCGTTTCCGTCCCCTTTCCCGCTCACCCCCGTCTTCCGCGCGTCCCGCTCACCGCAATGCGGCCCGAAAGGCCCCGCCAATGTCCGCCCACGGCGTTTCCCGCACGCCGGGCCCGAGCGGCACCGCGCACCCTCCCTGGGCCTACGCTGAACGTATGAGCACTCACAGCGGACGCCGTCAGGTCGCGGGCCTCCCCCACCGGGACCGGTGCGCGGTCATGGGAGTCGTGAACGTCACCCCCGACTCCTTCTCCGACGGCGGACGCTGGTTCGACACCACCACGGCCGTCAAGCACGGCCTCGACCTGGTCGCCCAGGGCGCCGACCTGGTGGACGTCGGCGGCGAGTCCACCCGCCCCGGCGCCACCCGCGTCGACGAGGCCGAGGAGCTCAGGCGCGTCGTCCCGGTGGTCCGCGGTCTCGTCGCGGAAGGCGTCACCGTCTCCGTCGACACCATGCGCGCCTCCGTCGCCGAGCAGGCGCTCGCGGCCGGGGCCGCCCTGGTCAACGACGTCAGCGGCGGCCTCGCCGACCCCGCCATGACCGGCGTCGTCGCCGCCGCCGGCGCCCCGTTCGTCGTCATGCACTGGCGTGGCTTCCTGGAGGGCGGGAACGTGCGGGGCGTGTACGACGACGTGGTCACCGAGGTCGCCGACGAGCTTTACGCGCGCGTAGAGGCCGTCCTGGAGGCCGGCATCGCCCCCGACCGCGTGATCGTCGACCCCGGTCTCGGCTTCTCCAAGGACGCCGAGCACGACCTGGCGCTGCTCGCCCGCCTCGACCGCCTGCTGGGCCTCGGCCACCCCCTGCTCGTCGCCGCGTCCCGCAAGCGGTTCCTCGGCCGGGTGCTGGCGGGCTCCGACGCCCCGCCCCCGCCCGCCCGCGAACGCGACGCGGCCACCGCCGCCGTCACCGCCCTGGC
>MUNG01000699.1:635-1719 GCA_002154585.1 Streptomyces pseudogriseolus | reverse complement strand
GCGACCGCAACGACTGCAGCGACGTCTTCCTGCGCGACCTCGACCGCCGGACCACCGTCCGCGTCAACCGCGGTCTGCACGGCGCCGAGTCCGACGGCTGCACCAGCATCGACCCGATCATCAGCGCCGACGGCCGCTACGTCGTGTACGCCGCGGACTCCACCAACCTGGTCCCCGGCGTGCGTGACGGCCGCTCCCACATCTACCGGACCGATCTGCGCACCGGCAGGACCCTCCTGGTCTCGGCCGCCGCCGACGGCACCCCGGGCAACGGCGACAGCATGCGCCCCACCGTCTCCGCCGACGGCCGTTACGTGGCGTTCGCGACGTCCGCCGACAACCTGATCCCCGGCGACACCCCGGCCAGCGTCTGGGACACCGTCGTGCGCGACCTGAGGCGCGGCACGACCGTACGCACCAGCGCCGCCGACGACGGCACGCCCGGCGACGCGGCCACCGACGGCACCCAGATCAGCGCCGACGGCCGTTACGTGACCTTCTTCTCCAACGCGGACAACCTGGTCGCGGGCGACACCAACAAGAAGGTGGACGAGTTCCTCCACGACCGGGAGACCGGCCGCACCACCCGGCTGAGCGTCTCGCCGGACGGCGTCGAGTCCGACCAGATCACCATCGGCGGGACCATCAGCGACGACAACCGCTACGTCGTGCTGAACTCGCATGCCACCAACCTGACCGCGGACAGCCCCGACACCGGGCAGAACCACATCTACCTGCAGGACCTGAGCCTCGGCACGCTGCGCCTGGTCGACAAGGGCGCGGNNCAGGCCGACGCCGCGAGCTACTTCCCCGACGCCGACCAGAGCGCGAGCAGCGTGGTGTTCACCTCGTACGCCTCCAACCTCGTGCCCGGCGACGACAACGGCGAACCGGACATCTTCGTGCACCGCGAGCGGCCGTGACCGCGGCGGCCGGGCAGCACGGACAGCAGACGCGGAGACAGAGAGGGATGCACAGTATGGGGATCACAACCGGCCGCCATCGGCGCACGGCGGCACTCGCCGTGACCGCGGCCCTGACAGCGGGCGGGCTCGCCCTGGGCGTCACCTCCGGCGCCGCCGAC
>MUNG01000699.1:0-605 GCA_002154585.1 Streptomyces pseudogriseolus | reverse complement strand
GGCGACGGCGGGCACGGCGACCAGTCCGGCTTCCCGGTCCGCGACCAGTGGCTCGTCTCCGGCAGGAGCGAGCGGATCACGGTGGCGGGGGGCGAAGGAGCGGTGGCCGCGTCCGGTGACAGCTTCGTCAAGGTGCCCTTCATGGAGTACTACGCCATCTTCACCGACACGTCCTCCAGCGTGGCCTGGCTCGGGAAGCGGCCCTTCAACGCCGACAGCGTCCAGCACACGGACACCTGGAACATCGGCTCCGTCGGGGCGCCCTTCTGGGTGGTCGGCGCTCCCGAGGGCGCCGAGGTGAGGAGCACCGGCAGCACCGCCGAGGCGCGCTGGACCACCACCGTCCAGGACAACTGGTACAGCGAACACGCCTACGACCAGGTGGCGTTCTACCCGCCGAGCCAGGAGGACTACTCCAACGTGTACCGCATCAGCCACTCGGTCACCGGTACCTTCCAGTTCGGCTCGTCCTTCTACACCGTGACCGCCCGCGACCGGGCCTACAGCTGATGACCCGCTCCCGTACCCGCCGCGGGACGGGCCCGCTGCTGGCCTGCTGGACGGCCGCGGCCGTTCTGGCGGCCGGCTGCGGACCGTCCGGCACG
>MUNG01000070.1 GCA_002154585.1 Streptomyces pseudogriseolus | reverse complement strand
GGCCGTGACGGCGTGGCGGGGGCGGGTGCGGGGGCGGTCCCCGACGGGCTCCCGGAGGGGGACGCGGAGCCGCTTACGGACGGGGACGGGGAGCTGTTCGCGCCCGGCTGGTTCTCCTCGGGCAGATGCCGGCTGACCTCCGCCGTGGTGAGCCCGAGACCGCCCAGCTCGATCGAGTCCCAGGCCTGGAGGCGCTTGGTGTCCCGGTCGAAGTAGAGGATCGACGTCTCGATCGGGTCGGGGTACGTGCCTTCGATCGCGCGCAGGCCGCTGCCGCCGGTGGAGCCCTCGATGCGCAGCCGGGTGCCGTACCGCATGACCTCGGTGTCCTCGCGGTGGAGGTGGCCGGAGAGGACCAGCGGCACGGTGCCGTCGACCTCGCGGGCCGCCGAGGGCTCGTGGACGACCGCCACGTCCACGGGGGTGCCGGCCCGCTTCTGGTCCAGCATCGCGGAGGCGAGCCGGGCGCCCGCCAGCTCCTGGGACTGCTCGGCCCCGGTCTTCTGGGAGCGGTCGGGGGTGAACTGCGGGTCGCCGATGCCGGCGAAGCGCAGACCCGCGACGGTCCTCGCCCGGCCGTCGTCCAGGACGTGCACGTTCCTCATCCGGTCCAGGTAGCGCTGGGTGACGAGCGAGTCGTGGTTGCCGCGCACCCAGACGTACGGGGCGCCCAGGTCCTCGACCGGGTCCAGGAAGCCGTTCTCGGCGGCCGTGCCGTGGTCCATCGTGTCGCCCGAGTCGACGATCACGTCCACCCGGTACTGCTCCACCAGCGAGGCGATGATCTTCCAGCTCGCCGGGTTGAGGTGGATGTCGGAGACGTGCAGGACGCGGATGGTGGTCGGGTCCGGCTGGTAGACCGGAAGCGTGGACGTGGCGTCGTAGAGCTTGGTCACGTTGGTGACCAGGCGGGCCAACTCCTGCTGGTAGACGTCGAACTCGGTGACGATGCTGCGCGCGTCGCCGACCAGCGAGGGTGCGGAGGACAGCAGGCCGGAGAACTTCGGCTCCAGCACCGAGTCCGGGTTCCAGGTCGCGTACGCCGTGCCGCCGGACGCGGCCAGCAGGCCGAGGGCGAGCCCTCCGGCGGCCAGGGCGCGGCGCGGACGGCGGTAGACGAGGAGCCCGAGCGTGGCGGCGCCGGTGACGACGGCGACGCAGGAGCGCACGGCGAGGTCCGCGGTGCCGCGCGCGATGTCCTCGGCGACCTCGTCCTGGAGCCCCGAGAGGCGCTCCGGGTGGTCGACCAGGGCCCGGGAGCGCTCCGGGTCGAGCTGGTCGACGTTGACGTCGAGGCGCACCGGGGCGATGTGGCTGTCGAGCTGGAGCGCGCCCAGGGGCGAGACGTTGATCTTCGTGCCGCCGGTGAAGGACGGGCGCAGGGTCATGGTGGTGTTCATCGGGCCGACCGGCACCCGGACGTTGCCGACGACGAGCAGGCCGAGCCACGCGCCGAGCAGGACCACCGCGACCAGCCCGAGCGCGCGCACCCACGGGCGCGGCCGTGCGCCGGGGGTGAGGGAGAGGGCCGGTGCGGCCGGGGGCCGGCCGCCGGAGCGGTGGCGGCGGGTCGGGGCCTGCGGGAGCCGTGGGAAGCGGTGGATCAGGTTCAGGACGGCAGTCGGGACGCGGGCCATTGATCCCCTATGCCCGTGCGGGCGGCCGGATATGCGAGCGCCGCCCGCATCTCGTACCGACCGATCGTCCCCGACAATGGCTTCGTGCTGGAGATGACGCGCGAGGAGTTCGAGGAGCTGGTCGCCGAGGCGCTGGACCGGATCCCCCCGGAGCTGATGCGGCTCATGGACAACGTCGCGGTGTTCGTGGAGGACGAGCCGCCCGCGGACGACCCGGAGCTGCTCGGGCTGTACGAGGGGACGCCGCTGACCGAGCGGGGGGAGTGGTACGCCGGGGTGCTGCCCGACCGGATCACGATCTACCGGGGGCCGACGCTGCGGATGTGCGAGTCGCGGGAGGACGTGGTCGCGGAGACCGAGATCACGGTGGTGCACGAGATCGCGCACCACTTCGGGATCGACGACGCCCGGCTGCACGCCCTCGGCTACGGATAGGCCGTTCGCGTGTCCTCTTGCGGGTGACGGGAGTTGGGGTTGTCGACCCTGTACTCCACACGGAGGTGGCCCCGTGCGCCGCTTGTACGTACCCGTCCGCCTGGCCGCCGCCGTCGTGGCCGTCGCCGCTGCCGCCGGATGCGTGAGCGTCGGTGACGACGACGCCGGCGGGAAGGCCGGGCCGTCCCACTCCGCGGGCCGCGCGGGCGGCGAGGCCCCGGACGGCGGCACCGACGGGGTGGGCGGCAAGGCCGGCCACGGAGCGGCCGGGGCCGACGGCGGGCACGGCGAGGACGGCGACCGCGACAAGGGCGGCAAGGACGAGAAGAAGAAGCGGAAGGGCAAGCGCACCTCCCCGTCCGGCGACCGGCCGTCCGCCGAGGCCAGCCGCCCCGCGCCGGACGACGGTGACCCGGGCGAACCCGCGTGGCCGACCCCCGACGACCGCCCCGGCCCGCCCGAGCCCAGCCGGACGCCCGATCCGGGGCCCTCCGACCCGCCGCAGGACCCCGGTCCTTCGCCCGAGCCGACCCAGGCCGAGCCGTCCTCGTCCGCGCACCAGCCGCCCGACACGCAGCTCGGTGAGCGGGAGCCGGCGCCGGCGGCGGGGGCGCCGGCCTGACCGACACCGTCACCGTCAGGTGCACCCGCCGTACCCTTCTCACCTGCTGATTTGCATCCGAGGGTCCGGGGTGCGTATGGTGGCAGATCGTTTGATCCTATTTGCCCGGCGCCACAACAGAGCGCGCCGTGTGGCGCGTACTCTCTCCCTTGCCGTGGTGGACCGCATTGAGGCGGTCGTAATTGCGAACTGCGAATCACGGAGTTGACGGGCGCGTGCCGAAGAGACTCCGGAAGGTTTCGCATTCGTATGCCCATCGCCAGTACTGATCACGTCGTCGTGCCCGAGAACACCGAGGACACCGACACCACCGCCGTCACCGGGACGACGGCCCCCGAGATCACCTTCGCCTCCCTCGGCCTGCCCGAGGGCGTCGTGCGCAAGCTCGCGCAGAACGGCGTGACCACCCCCTTCCCGATCCAGGCGGCGACCATCCCGGACGCCCTGGCCGGCAAGGACATCCTCGGCCGCGGCCGCACCGGCTCCGGCAAGACCCTCTCCTTCGGTCTGCCGACCCTGGCGCAGCTCGCCGGCGGCCGCACCGAGAAGCACAAGCCGCGCGCCGTCATCCTGACGCCGACCCGCGAGCTGGCCATGCAGGTGGCCGACGCCCTCCAGCCCTACGGCGACGTCCTCGGCCTGAAGATGAAGGTCGTCTGCGGCGGCACCTCGATGGGCAACCAGATCTACGCCCTCGAGCGTGGGGTCGACGTCCTCGTCGCCACCCCCGGCCGGCTGCGCGACATCATCAACCGCGGCGCCTGCTCGCTGGAGAACGTGGAGATCGCGGTCCTCGACGAGGCCGACCAGATGTCCGACCTCGGCTTCATGCCCGAGGTGACGGAGCTGCTCGACCAGGTCCCCGCCGGCGGCCAGCGCATGCTCTTCTCCGCCACCATGGAGAACGAGATCAAGACCCTCGTCGACCGCTACCTCGACTCCCCGGTGTCGCACGAGGTGGACGCGGCGCAGGGCGCGGTGACGACCATGTCGCACCACATCCTCGTCGTGAAGCCCAAGGACAAGGCGCCGGTCACCGCGGCCATCGCCTCCCGCAAGGGCCGCACCATCATCTTCGTGCGCACCCAGCTCGGCGCCGACCGCGTCGCCGAGCAGCTGCGCGACTCCGGCGTGAAGGCCGAGGCGCTGCACGGCGGCATGACCCAGGGCGCGCGGACCCGCACCCTCGCCGACTTCAAGGACGGCTACGTCAACGTCCTCGTCGCCACCGACGTCGCCGCCCGCGGCATCCACGTCGACGGCATCGACCTGGTGCTGAACGTCGACCCGGCCGGCGACCACAAGGACTACCTGCACCGCGCCGGCCGCACCGCGCGCGCCGGCCGCACCGGCACGGTCGTCTCCCTGTCGCTGCCGCACCAGCGGCGCCAGATCTTCCGCCTCATGGAGGACGCGGGCGTCGACGCCACGCGCCACATCATCCAGGGCGGCGCGGCCTTCGACCCGGAGGTCGCCGAGATCACCGGCGCCCGGTCCATGACCGAGGTGCAGGCCGAGTCCGCCGGCAACGCCGCGCAGCAGGCCGAGCGCGAGGTCGCCCAGCTCACCAAGGAGCTGGAGCGCGCCCAGCGCCGCGCCACCGAGCTGCGCGAGGAGGCCGACCGTCTGCTGGCCCGCGCCGCCCGCGAGCGGGGCGACGACCCGCAGGCCGTGATCGCCGAGGCGGCCGCCGTGGTCGCCGAGGCCGAGGTGGCGCTGCCGGAACAGCCGACCGCGCGGGACGTCGAGCGGACCGAGCCCGTGGAGCGCCCGGCGGCCTCGGCGCCGTACGAGCGTCGTGACGACCGTGGTGACCGCGGTGGCTTCAACCGTGACCGTGACCGTGGTGACCGTGGCGGCTTCCGCCGTGACGACCGCCGTGACGACCGTGGCGGCCGTTCCTTCGACCGCCGTGACGACCGTGGCGACCGGGGCGGTTTCAACCGTGACCGTGACCGTGGTGACCGTGGCGGCTTCCGTCGTGACGACCGCCGTGACGACCGTGGCGGCCGTTCCTTCGACCGCCGCGACGGCGGTGACCGTGGCGGCTTCCGTCGTGACGACCGTGACGACCGCGGCGGGCGTTCCTTCGAGCGCCGTGACGACCGTGGCGACCGGGGCGGGTTCAACCGTGACCGTGGTGACCGTGGCGGCTTCCGTCGCGACGACCGTGGCGGCCGCAGCTTCGACCGCCGCGACGACCGCGGTGACCGTGGCGACCGCGGTGGCTTCAACCGTGACCGCGACCGGGGTGACCGCGGCGGCTTCCGCCGTGACGACCGTCCCGGCCACCGGGGCAGCGACCGCCCCTTCAACCGCGACCGTCAGGGCGACCGCCCCGGCTTCCGCTCCGGCAGCCACGACCGCCCGTACGGCCGTCGTGACGACCACCGTGGCGGCGGCTCCTTCGGGCGCCGCGAGGACAAGCCGCGCTGGAAGCGCAACGGCTGACACCGCCTCACCGCACTGACCGCCGAGGGCCCGCGCGACACCCGTCGCGCGGGCCCTCGCGCATGTGTGCCCCCTCCGGCCGCAACGCGCCTCCCCGATACCCGATCGGCACCCCGCTCGCGTCCGGCTATGCTCGGGGAGGCAACATCGCCAGGGGCCCTTAGCTCAATTGGCAGAGCAGTGGACTTTTAATCCATTGGTTGTGGGTTCGAGTCCCACAGGGCCTACCTCTCGCGGGAGGGCAAGCCCCCGACGCGCGGAACGGCGCTCGCACCGGCCAGACCGGTACGAGCGCCGTTCGCGCAGGCGCGGGAAGCGCCCCGGATCACCCGCCCGGCGCCCCGCCGGAGTCACCCTCGTCCGGGCGGCGGTACGGGTCCAGGAGCTGCACGCCTATGCCGCTGGTCACCAGGCCCGCCGCGATCAGCAGGCCGTCGGGGGCGGCGATGCCCGTGACCAGCATGACCAGCCCGGCGATCAGCACCCACCAGGCGCCGGTACGCCGGTACTCGCGGGGGCGGGTCGGGCGGCCGGTGGTGAGGGAGCGGGCGAAGCGGGGGTCCTCGTGCTCGAGTCGGGCCGCGAGGTCGACCAGGTGATCGTCGTCGGACTGGGGCACGGCTCCTCCTTTCCAGGGGGTGGCCGCCCGGTCACACCGCCGGCGGCCGTCGCTCCGGGCACCGGGACGTGCGCGGACCGGGCACCGGGACGCACGCGGACCGCCGATGTGCCGCGAACTCGGGCCGTGTTTCCAGGAGTTTGCCCCTGCGCCGGGGCCGTCACCCGCCCGGTACGGTGCCTCCAGGGTCGCCCGAGGCGCACGGCCGGAGCCATCCGTCACGCCCCCCAACCTCAAGGGGGACCGGCACGCACACGGTCGCGGGCCCGGGGCCCACCGCGCCAGGAAAATGGGGACTGTCACCGATGGCGCCGCCCCCCGTCCGGAGCGGAGGCTGGACGGTGACGGCCCGCGCCGCGCCCCCGGCCGCGGGCCGTCGGGTTCTTGCACAACCGACGGCGAGGAGGCGGAACCGGGTGCCTCTGTTCTGGCGCATCTTCCTGCTGAACGCCGTCGTCCTGATCGTCGCCACCGCCCTGCTCCTCGGGCCCGTCACCGTGTCCACGCCGGTGCTGCTCACCGAGGCCGCCGTGCTCACCGTGGGGCTGGCCGCCATGCTCGTCGCCAACGCCCTGCTGCTGCGCGTCGGACTCGCCCCGCTCCAGCGCCTCACCCGCGCCATGAACACCACCGACCTGCTCCGCCCCGGACACCGCACCGCGGTCGGCGGGCGCGGCGAGATCGCCGAGCTGATCACCACGTACAACACCATGCTCGACCGGCTGGAGGACGAGCGGGCCACCAGCAGCGCCCGCGCCCTGTCCGCGCAGGAGGCGGAGCGCCGCCGCATCGCCCGCGAGCTGCACGACGAGGTGGGCCAGTCGCTGACCGCCGTGCTGCTCCAGCTCAAACGGGCCGCCGACCACGCCCCGGCCGAGCTCGGCGACGAGCTGCGCCAGGTGCAGGAGACCACCCGCGCCTCCCTGGAGGAGATCCGGCGGATCGCCCGCCGGCTGCGCCCCGGCGTGCTGGACGAGCTGGGCCTGGCCAGCGCCCTCAAGGCGCTCGCCGCCGAGTTCGGCGGGCCAGGACTGGCCGTCCGGCACTGCCTCGACCCCGACCTGCCCGAACTGGACCGCGAGTCGGAGCTGGTGCTCTACCGGGTCGCCCAGGAAGGCCTCACCAACGTCGCGCGGCACGCGGAGGCCCGCCACGCCGAACTGGCCCTGCGCCGCACACCCGGCGGGGTCGAGCTGCGGGTCCGTGACGACGGCCGCGGCACCGGCGGTGCCGACGAGGGCGCCGGCATCCGCGGCATGCGGGAGCGAGCGCTGCTGGTGGGCGCCGAGCTGACCGTGGAGCCCCGCTCCGGCGGCGGCACCGAGCTGCGGCTCGCCGTGCCCGTCCCCGCGCGTTTCCCCGCGCACGTCCTCGTCCCCGTACGGCCCGTGCGGGAGCACGTTCCCTCGACCACACCCGCCGCCGTGCGCCGCTCCGCGCCCGCGCACGCCCCGCCCCCGTGACCGACGTCCCCGACCGGAAACGCGAACCATGAACGACGCGTCCCCCACCCGCATCCTCCTCGCCGACGACCACGCGCTGGTCCGCCGGGGCGTCCGTCTCATCCTGGACGGCGAACCGGACCTGACCGTGGTGGCGGAGGCCGCCGACGGCGCCGAAGCCCTCGAACTGGCCCGCGAGCACCGCCCCGACCTGGCGATCCTCGACATCGCCATGCCGCGCCTGACCGGTCTGCAGGCGGCCCGCGAGCTCTCCCGCACCCTGCCGGAGATCCGGCTCCTCGTGCTGACCATGTACGACAACGAGCAGTTCTTCTTCGAGGCGCTGGCCGCCGGCGCCTCGGGCTACGTCCTGAAGTCCGTCGCCGACCGCGACCTCGTCGAGGCCTGCCACGCCACCATGCGCGGCGAGCCCTTCCTCTACCCGGGGGCGGTCAACGCCCTCGTCCACAACTACCTCGACCTCGCCCGGGACGGCCGGACCC
>MUNG01000007.1 GCA_002154585.1 Streptomyces pseudogriseolus | reverse complement strand
CCCCCGGCCCCCGCTCCTCCCTCGGCTCCCGCTCCTCCGCCGGCTTCCGGGCCGCCATCCGGTCCGGGGCGGCCGACCCGGCCGGCGCGGGCAGTCCGTCCGAACCGGCCAGCCGCCTGCGGGCCGGGGCGTCCCCGTCGCCGGCGGCCCCGGAGCCGTTGCCGGCCGGGGCGGCGAGCCGCGCGGCGACCCCCTCCAGTCCCTCCTCCCGGCGGACCTCCAGCAGGTCGGCGAGGTTCCAGGCGGCGGAGCCGACCACGCTGAAGCTGCGCGGGCCGCGCCGCTGCACCACCCCGCGCACCAGCAGCAGCCAGGAGTGGAAGACGGTGTGGGCGCAGGTGTCGTGCGAGTCGTCGAAGAAGGCGAGGTCGACCAGGCCCGTGCCGTCGTCCAGGGTGGAGAAGATGACCCGCCGCCCGGAGCGGATCGGCGGGGTCTGGGTGGCCGCCTTGGCGCCCGCGACCAGCACCGTCTCCCCGTGCCGCACCTCGCGCAGCCGCCGCGCGGAGACCACGCCCAGCTCCTCCAGGAAGGCGCCGTGGTCGTCCATCAGATGGCGGGAGGCGTCCATGGACAGCACGCCCAGCTCGGCGCTGAGCCTCTCCGGTTCGGTGAGGTCGGGCAGCCCGGCCGGGGCGGTCCGTCGGCCGCCGGACAGCGGGAGCTGGTCGCCGCGCCCGCCGCGGGCGCCGCGGTGCAGCTCGGTCAGGTGCAGTTGCAGGTCACGGCGGTTGGCGCCGAACGCGTCCAGCGCGCCGACCTGGGCGAGCCGCCCGGCGAGCGGACGGCTGGGCCGGGCCCGCTCCCAGAAGTCGAGCAGCGAGGCGTACGGCCGGCCCGCGGCGATCCGCTCCGCCTCGGCCTCGCTGATGCCGTGCACGTCGGAGAGCGCCAGGCGCAGGCCCCAGACCGGCTTCCCGCCCTTCGGCGTCCCCTCCCCATCCCTCGAATCAGACACCAGTTCGATCCTGTGTGCGACCCCCGACTTGTTCACGTCCAGCGGCAGCACCGGCACCCCCCGCCGCCGGGCGTCCGCCAGCAGCAGCCGCTTCGGGTACATCCCGGGGTCATGGGTGAGCAGCCCGGCGTAGAAGGCGGCCGGATGGTGCGCTTTCAGCCACGCCGACTGGTACGTCGGCACGGCGAAGGCGACCGCGTGCGCCTTGCAGAAGCCGTAGGAGCCGAAGGCCTCGACGATCTCCCAGGTCCGCTGAATCGTTTCCGCGTCATAGCCGCGGGCCGCCGCGTGCTGGGCGAACCACACCTTGATCCGCCCCTGCGACTCCGGGTCGGACAGACCGCGCCGCACCCGGTCCGCCTCGCCGCGCCCGCAGCCGGTCAGCACCGAGACGATGTCGATGACCTGCTCGTGGAAGACCACGACGCCGTACGTCCCCTTCAGCGCCTCCTCCAGGTCCGGGTGCGGGTAGCGCACCGGCGCCCGCCCGTGCCGGGCCTCGATGAACGGCCGCACCATGTCGGCGGCGACCGGACCCGGCCGGAACAGCGAGATGTCCACGACCAGGTCGTGGAACGTGGACGGCTGGAGCCGTCCCACCAGGTCCCGCTGGCCCGGCGACTCGATCTGGAAGCAGCCGAGCGTCTCGGTCGACCGGATCAGCCCGTACGTCGCCGGGTCGCCCTCCGGCACCGCGTCCAGGTCGATCCGCTCCCCCGTCGCCCGCTCCACCTCGCCGACCGCGTGCGCCATCGCCGACTGCATCCGCACGCCCAGCACGTCCAGCTTGAGCAGCCCCAGGTCCTCCACGTCGTCCTTGTCGAACTGCGCCATCGGGAAGCCCTCCCCGCTGGTCGGCATGACCGGCGTGCGGGCGAGCAGGGAGGCGTCGGACAGCAGCACCCCGCAGGGGTGCATGGCGACACCGCGCGGCAGCGCGTCCAGCGCCTCGACCAGCTCCCACAGCCTGCCGTACTTCTCCTTCTCCCTTGCCAACTGCCGCAGCTCGGGCAGTTCCTCGAGCGCCGCGCGGGCGTCGCGGGCGCGGATGTGCGGGAAGGACTTGGCGACCTTGTCGATCTCGGCCGGGTCCATGGACAGGGCGGCGCCGACGTCCCGGATGGCGTGCCGCACCCGGTAGGTCTCCGGCATGGCGACCGTGGCGACCCGCTCGGCGCCGAACCGGCCGATGATCGCGCGGTAGACCTCGAGCCGGCGGGCGGACTCGACGTCGATGTCGATGTCCGGCAGCACCACCCGCTCCTTGGACAGGAAGCGCTCCATCAGCAGCCCGTGCTCGACCGGGTCGGCGTGCGCGATGCCCAGCAGATGGTTGACCAGCGAGCCGGCGCCGGAGCCCCGCGCGGCGACCCGGATGCCCATGTCCCGCACGTCGTCGACGACCTGGGCGACGGTGAGGAAGTAGGAGGCGAAGCCGTGGTGGGCGATGATGTCCAGCTCGTGGTGCATCCGCTCCCAGTACTCCCGGCGGCGGTCGTAGCCGCGCAGCACCATGCCCGCCGCCGCGCGGGAGGCCAGCGTCCGCTGGGCGGTGCGGCGGCCGGCGCCGACCAGGTGCGGCTCGGGGAAGTGGACGCTGCCCATGCCGAGGTCGTCCTCGGGGTCGACCAGGCACTCGGCGGCCGTGGCCTGCGTCTGGTCGAGCAGCCGCAGGGCGGTCTCGCGGCGGAATCCCGCGGCCTCCACGATCCGCTCGGCCGCCTCCCGCATGGCGCCCTGGTCCTTCAGCCAGGCCTCGCCGGAGTCCAGCCCTTTGGCCGGGTCGACCGGGACCAGCCGGCGGGCGGCGTCCAGCACGTCGGCGACCGGGCCGAGACCGGGATCGGCGTACCGGACGGCGTTGCTGAGCACGGGCCGTACGCGCTGCTCGGCGGCGAAGCCCAGGGTGCGGGCGGCCAGCCGCAGCGAGCCGGGTCCGGTGCCGGTCCTGCCGTGCCAGACGGTTTCGAGGCGCAGCGCGTCGCCGTACACCTCGCGCCAGGGGGCGAGCAGCCGGGCGGCGCGGTCGGGGCGGCCCGCGGCGAGGGCGCGGCCGACGTCGGAGTCGGGACCGAGCAGGACGGTCAGCCCGTCGGCGTGGTTGTCCTCCCAGGCCAGCTGGGGCAGGCCGGGCGCGGTGTGGGCGGCGGAGACCAGCCGGCACAGGTCGGCCCAGCCGCGGGCGCCGTCCCGGGCGAGGAAGGTCACCCGCGGTGTCGACTCGTCGATGAAGGCGCCGCCGCGCACCGGGGTGCGGCGCCGGTCCCGCCGTACGGAGCTGTCGCCCCGGCCGGCGGCCGGAGGTGTCACCGCGAGTTCCGCGCCGAACAGCGGGCGGACGCCGGCCTTGGCACAGGCCTTGGCGAAGCGGACGGACCCGGCGAGGGTGTCGCGGTCGGTGAGGGCGAGGGCGTCCATGCCCCGCTCCAGGGCGCGCTCGGCCAGCCGTTCCGGGTGGGAGGCGCCGTAGCGCAGGGAGAACCCGGAGACGGTGTGCAGATGCGTGAAACCCGGCACACGCACCTCCCGCTCGTGAGTCCCGACCGCCTATCGAACAACTGTTCCCAGTCACCTCACCCCCACCATAGACCAATTTTCGAATGAGTGTGCGACATCCGTCCGGCCTCGTCCCACCTGCGCAAACGGCCCCGAACGCGGACGTCCCGCCCCTCCGCGTGGGAGGGGCGGGACGCCGTGGTGCCGGAGCGGGGTCAGCCGATCTGCGTACCGGTGGCCGACAGGGCCTCGGTCACGGGCTGGAAGAAGGTCGTGCCGCCCGAGGTGCAGTCGCCGCTGCCGCCGGAGGTCAGGCCGACCGCCTTGTCGCCCGAGAAGAGCGAGCCGCCGCTGTCGCCGGGCTCGGCGCACACGTCGGTCTGGATCAGACCGTTGACGATGTCGCCGTTGCCGTAGTTCACGGTGGCGTCCAGACCGGTGACCGTGCCGGAGTGGACCTGGGTGGTGGAGCCGCTGCGGGTCACCTGCATGCCGACGGTCGCCTCGGCGGCGCCGGAGATCGGCTGCGAGGAGCCGTCGTACAGGTTCACCTCGCTCGGGTGCGCCACGTCGGCCGTGTACTTGACCAGGCCGAAGTCGTCGTCCGGGAAGCTGGACGCGGCGTTCTCACCGATCACGTTGCCCGAGGAGTCCGACCAGGTCGAGATCCCCTCGGTGCAGTGGCCGGCGGTGAGGAAGTGCGGCTCGCCGCCCTTGGTCACGTTGAAGCCCAGCGAGCAGCGCCCGCCGTTGCCGGTGATGGCGTCGCCGCCGGCCACGAAGGGCTTGAACTCCGCCTGGGTGCGCTTGAGCTCCACCGTGGCGCCGAGCCCCTCGGCGACCTCGGTCAGCTTGGCCCACTCGGCCTTGGAGACCGTGCGGTCCGCCGTGACGACGACCTTGTTGGAGACCGGGTCGGTCACCCAGGACGTGCCCGGGATGGTGGCGTCCTGGGTGAGCGTGGTGCGCGCGCTCTTCAGGTCGGCGAGCGAGTTCGCCACGACTCTGGCCTTCGCGCCGGCCGACTCGACGGTCTCGGCCGCCGTCTCGTCGAGCACGTTCACCACGAGGCTCTTGCTCTTCGCGTCGTAGTACGTTCCCGCCGCGTCGCCGCCCAGGTCCTGCAGCAGCGTCGAGGCGAGGTTTCCGGCCGCCTGGACCGAGAGGGTGCGGGGCGCGGCGCCGGCCGGGACCTCGCTGGCGTTCGCAGTCTGGAAGGTGACCGCGCCCGCGGCCAGTGCGGCGATGCCCGCACCCGCCATGACGGCACGGCGCCTGGGTATGCGTCGGTGCTTCAACTCACGTCCTCCTGTGGGGGGTCGGTGCCGGGGAGGTTATGGGGACCTCGCCGGACCGGAAGGCGTACGGCCACGGGGGTGGAGCACAGCAAAAGCCACGCCCGCGCCGGTTGAACGCCGCCTACTCTTCCGAACGTCACAGGGAGCACACAAGGTCGACTTCAGGACGCGCGTGCGACAACGGCCGGGCGCCCTCTATGTCCTGACAGTTCATGGAGACGCGGGACGGTTCATACTGCAAACGTCACGCGGGGGTTACCGGGGGCACGTACCTTCCGTTCGGTCGGTGGCCGAAAATCGACCCCCCGCGGCGGGATCCGTCCGGCGCGCGGCGTGCGGACGTTGCACCTGCACCGGCCTGGGCGTCCGGCCCGGAACAGGGACGAGCCCCCGCACGCGGGTCGCGTGCGGGGGCTCGTGGGGCTGCCGGCTCCTCGGGAGCCGTACGGGACCGGCCGGGCCGGCGGGACCGGCGAGGCGGCGGAACGTCCTAGTAGACGTTCACCCCGTAGGCGCTCAGGGCCTCGGTCACCGGCTGGAAGAAGGTCGTGCCGCCGGAGGAGCAGTTGCCGCTGCCGCCGGAGGTCAGACCGTACGCGGTGCCGTTGCTGCCGTAGAGCGCGCCGCCGGAGTCGCCGGGCTCGGCGCAGACCGTGGTCTGGATGAGACCGGAGACGACGTCTCCGCCGCCGTAGTTGACGGTCGCGTTGAGCGCGGTCACCCGGCCGCTGTGCGTGCCCGTGGTGGAGCCGTCACGGATGACCGTGGTGCCCACGCTCGGGGTGGCCGCGCGGGTGATGTCCACGCCGTTCGCGGTGCCGGGCCGGCTGACGGAGCCGGTGTACCGGACGATGCCGTAGTCGTTGCCCGGGAAGCTGGATCCGGCCGTCGTGCCGATGGCCGTGGTGCGGGCGGAGTTGGAGTACCAGGTGCCCGCGCCGTCGGTGCAGTGACCGGCGGTCAGGAAGTAGTCGACACCGCTGCTGCTGCGGACGTTGAAGCCGAGGGAGCAGCGCCAGCTGCTCGCGTAGATGGCGTCACCGCCCTGGATGAGCTTGGTGAACTTGCCCGGGGTGCGCTTGACGGTGATCGCCTCGGCGTTCTCCCCGGCCTGCTGCTTGATCTTGTTGATCTCGGCCTGGGAGACGGTGCTGTCGACGGTCACGACGACCCGGTTGGTCTTGCTGTCGACGGCCCAGGCGGTGCCGGGGACGTCGGCCTTCAGCACCGAGCTGCTCGCGCTCTTGAGCGCGGAGGAGCTGAAGGTGGTGGGGGTGTCGGCCGCGTTCGCGCTGGGGATCGCGATCGCGGCGGCGGCCACGAGGCCGGTGGAGACGGCGATCAGCCGAGTCCGTCTCGAGATGCCGCTCTGGGGGGTGGTGCGCTTGATCCTCACGTTTCGTTCCTCCACAAAGGAAGTTGGGGGCCCTCGTGGGGTTGCGGGCCCGGTGAGGCGCAGCCAGCGGACGGCGGACCGGATTCCGGACCCGTCGTGCCCCTGACAAGCGCTGCGGTGAGTATTCGGCCGACCGACCGTTCGGCGCAAGGGTGCCTTTTGGCCTAGGGATTGCCCGGTGATTAGGGACGACTGGTCGACTTGATCCCCTGCAGCCCCAGCGTTACCGGTCGTCACACCCCTGTGACGACCGGTCGAACGAAGATCGTGATGGCCGGATCTCACCCCCCGAGGGAACCGCCGGCGCGTCCGTCACGTCCGAGGCCGCCTCAGCAGTCGCAGCCGCAGTCGCACCCGCTGCAACAGCCGTCCTCCCCGC
This sequence comes from Streptomyces pseudogriseolus, assembly GCA_002154585.1. GTDB lineage: Bacteria > Actinomycetota > Actinomycetes > Streptomycetales > Streptomycetaceae > Streptomyces > Streptomyces pseudogriseolus. Next base: position 22,280 of record MUNG01000007.1, on the reverse strand, counting down.
AGCAGTTGCAGCACTCGCAGCAGTTGCAGCAGTCGCAGTCGCAGTTGTGGAGACAGCCGTCCTTGCGCTCACGCGTCCACGGGTCCTCGTAGGTCCCGCAGCAGAGCTGACAGGTACAGGCGAGTCCCAGCCATACGGCGCACCCCGCCAGCAGTCCGCGCCGGTCCCGGCGCGGCGGCCCGGGCGGCGGGGGCGTGCCCGGCGCACCGGGAGCACCCGGAGGGGCGTACGGATGCGAACCATGGGTACAGGAGGGCGTACCGAAGGCGCGGCGCACGGAGTCGGGGAGTTCATGCACGAGAAGCCGGTGGGCGAGACCGCCGTCCGTGAACTCGACCTCGCGCAGCGCCAGCCGGATGCCGTGCACCGCGTCGTCGGCGAGCCGGCGGGCCTCCGTGAGCGGGGTGCCCGTGGCGGTGAGCGGGTTCCAGGCGCCCGAGGCGGCGTCGGCCTCCCGGTCCTCCACCGCGTCCAGCAGATGCGCGAGCCGTCCGAAGAGACGTCCCGCCTCGGCGAGCGGTGCGGCGCTGTGCGGCCGTCCGGCGAGCACCGCGGTGTGCGCGAAGGCCGCCGCGGTCGCCGTCTCGGTCGGTTCGGTGACGGTGAGGATCGGGGTGCCGGGTCCGGCCAGCGACTCGATGCCGGTCTGCCGGTCCACCGCGTCGACCAAGACCGCGGTGTCGAACCCGACGTCGGATCCGGTCCGGGCGCCCGCCCGGTCCCAGCTCGCCGCGACCCGGCGCGCGGCGAGCGCCACCGGACGGCGGGCCAGCAGCCCGTCACCGTCGGCGACATGGTCGCGCACCTTGGCGGAGGCGAGGACGAGGGAGACGGCCGCGGCCAGCCGCGCGCCCTCGCCGTGGGCGACGGACGCGGTGCGCATCCCGCGCAGCGGACAGGGACCCGCGGTCCGGCGTCCCGCACCGCCGCCGCCCGGGCCGGACTGAGCCTCCGTCAGAACCGATATCAGCAGCCCGTCGTAGTTGGTGACGATGCGCGCGAGCTGCCCGTGGTCGCCGCGCAGGGCCAGACAGAGCCCGCAGAGATGGGCCGTCCACTGGGCGGTGAGCTTCTCGCCCAGCCGGTGACGGCAAGGCCTGACGATCCCGAACACGACGTCCCCCGATGCGTGCGTACGACGTACAGGTGCGGCATCGTACCGGCCGCGGCGTTCACCCGGATGCGCCCCCCTTCACCCGTACGCCGCGTAGAATCATATTTCACTCACAGTCAGCAGCCGTTTGTGTCGCGGCCCTTGGGAAACCAGGACTCTCGACGGATTCGCTGTGCACCAGTACCGTCACAAACCCCCCGCGCGGCGTCTATCCACTTGGCGCACCCTCCGCATCATGGACGACCATAGGGATGCGGAAAGCACGAAAGACCGCTGTGAGAGGAGGCGTCCATGGGATCGGTACGCAAGGCGAGTGCCTGGCTTGGCCTCGTCGACGACAACGAAGACGAGCGTTACTACGACGACGACTACTCCGACGGGACCGAGCCCGGGGAGGCCTGGGTCACCGATCCGCGGGTCAAGGTGGCCGCGGACGCCGCCGAGGAGCGGGGCCGCCGGATCGGCACCATCACCCCGGACAGCTTCCGGGACGCCCGTGCCATCGGTGAGCTGTTCCGCGAGGGCGTGCCGGTCATCATGAACCTCACGGCCATGGACGCCGCCGACGCCAAGCGCGTCGTCGACTTCGCGGCGGGCCTGATCTTCGGTCTGCGCGGCTCCATCGAGCGGGTGTCCAACCGCGTGTTCCTGCTCAGCCCCGCCGACACCGAGGTGGTCAGCGGCGAGCCGGCCGCGCACCGCACCGACGGTTTCTTCAACCAGAGCTGAGGCGGGGCCGCTGAGCCGGCCCCGCCCCCCTCGGGCCGTTCTACCGGAACGCGTCGATTCCGGTGAGCGCCTTGCCCAGCACCAGCTGGTGCATCTCCACGGTGCCCTCGTAGGTGAGCACCGACTCCAGGTTCGTCGCGTGCCGCATCACCGGGTACTCCAGCGAGATCCCGTTCGCCCCGAGAATCGTCCGGGCCGTGCGGCAGATCTCGATCGCCTCCCGCACGTTGTTGAGCTTGCCGAAGCTGACCTGCTCGGGACGCAGGCGGCCGGCGTCCATCCGCCGCCCCAGATGATGGGCGAGCAGGATCCCCTTGTGCAGTTCCACCGCCATGTCGGCGAGCTTGGCCTGGGTGAGCTGGAAGCCGCCGATGGGCCGCCCGAACTGCTCCCGTGACTTCGCGTAGTCGACCGCCGCCTCGAAACAGCTGCGCGCGGCGCCCATCGCGCCCCACACGATCCCGTACCGGGCGTGCGACAGACAGCTCAGCGGGCCCTTCAGCCCGGTCACCCCCGGCAGCACCGCGTCGGCGGGCAGCCGGACGTCGTCCATCACGAGCTCGCTGGTGACGGAGGCGCGCAGCGACCACTTGTGCTTGATCTCCGGCGCCGAGAAACCGGGGGCGTCGGTGGGCACGGCGAAGCCGCGGATGCCGTCGTCGGTCTGCGCCCAGACGACCGCGACCCCGGCCACGGACCCGTTGGTGATCCACATCTTGCGGCCGTTGAGGACCCAGTCGGAGCCGTCGCGCTTGGCGTAGGTGCGCATCGAGGCGGGGTCGGAGCCGTGGTCGGGCTCGGTCAGCCCGAAACAGCCGATGACCTCACCGGCCGCCATCCGGGGCAGCCACCGCTGCTTCTGCTCCTCGCTGCCGAAGCGGTGGATGGCGTACATGGCGAGGGAGCCCTGCACGGAGACCAGGGAGCGGATGCCGGAGTCGGCCGCCTCCAGCTCCAGGCAGGCCAGCCCGTACTGGACGGCGCTCGCGCCCGCGCACCCGTAACCGTCGAGGGACATCCCGAGCGCGCCGATCCCGCCGAGCTCCCGCGCCAGCTCCCGGATGCCGGGCAGCTCGCCCTTCTCGTACCAGTCCGCGACGTACGGCAGCACACGGTCCGCCGCCCAGCCGCGCACCGTGTCCCGGATCGCCAGGTCCTCAGGCTCCAGCAGGTCGTCGAGGCCGAGCGGGTCGGCGGGATCGAACGCGGGCGGCTTCGCGGACGCGGCCATGGGGGCACCCTCCGGGGGCTGGTCATCCGGTACGTCGACTAGCACTGCTAGTCAGGCTCGCGCCGACGTTACGACGAGCATGTCCCGCCGTCCACCCCGGCCGGCGCCGACCGCCTCACACCTTCACCCCTGACCCGTGCGTCTCCCGCTGTGCGGGCATGCGCACGGGGGTGTTCTCGGGGGCGACGTCGGCCGGGAAGGTGGCTTCGAAGGCCGGGTCCGGAGGGGCGGTCTCGTCGGGTTCGCAGTGCATCAGGCGGGGGAGGCGCAGGGCCATGGCCGCGCCGGCCAGGAGGAGGCCCGCGCTGACCAGGAGCGTCACGTGCAGGCCGTGCACGAAGGAGTGGCGGGCGGCCGTCCGCAGCGCCTCCCCCGCGGGGCCGCCGAGCCGCGCCGCGACCTCGTACGCCTCGCCGAGCGAGTGCGCCGCCGCGTCGGACGCCCGGGCGGGCACCCCGGGGACCTGGGAGAGGCCGGGCGCGTAGGCCGCGTTCATCACGCTGCCGAGCAGTGCGATGCCGATGCCGGCGCCGAGCTGGTAGGACGTCTCGCCGATCGCCGCCGCCCCGCCCGCCTGCTCCTGCGGGGCCTCGCTGAGCATCGACTCGTACGCGCCGAACAGGGTGGTCTCCAGACCGAAGCCGAGCAGCACGAACCCGCCGAGCAGCAGCGGCGCGTTGTCCTCGCCGCCCATCGCGGTCAACAGCACCACCGCCCCGGCCGTCAGGCAGAAGCCGAGGGAGACCATGCGGCGCGGGCCGAACCGGCGCAGCATCCGGGCGCCCGCCAGGCCCGCGGCCATGGCCGCGACGGTGAGCGGCAGCAGCCGCAGCCCGGTCTCCAGCGGGGACAGTCCCAGCACCAACTGGAGGTACTGCGCCGCGATCAGCTCCAGCCCCACCAGGGCGAGCATGGCCAGCACGATGCAGCCCACCGAGGTGCTGAACGCGGGCCGGGAGAACATCCGCAGGTCGAGCAGCGGATGCTCGCGACGCCGCTGCCGGCGCACGAACAGCACCAGCAGGACGGTCCCGGCGGCCAGCGGCACCAGCGTGGCCGCGCCCAGCTCGCCGGCGCCGAGCCGCTTCACGCCGAGGACCACCGCGAACAGCCCGGCGGCGGCCGTGAGCGCGCCGACCACGTCCCAGGGGCCGTCGCCGTCGCCCTTCGACTCGGGCAGCAGGAGGCGCCCGACGGGCAGGCTGACCAGCATCAGCGGGATGTTGACCAGGAAGACCGAGCCCCACCAGAAGTGCTCCAGCAGGAAGCCGCCGAGCAGCGGCCCGACCGCGGCGCCGACGGCCGCGACGGCGCTCCAGACGCCGATGGCGAGCGCCCGCTCGCGGCGGTCGGGGAAGACCTGGCGCAGGATCGACAGCGTCGCGGGCATGATCATCGCGCCGCCGACGCCGAGCAGCGCCCGCGCGACGATCAGCAGGTGCGCGTCGTCCGCGAAGGCCGCCATGGCCGAGGCCACGCCGAACAGGGTGTAGCCGAGGAGGAGGACACGTCTGCGGCCGACCCGGTCGCCCAGGGTGCCGAACAGGATCAGCAGCGAGGCGCAGACCAGCGGATAGGCGTCGACGATCCAGAGCAGTTCCACCGCGCCGGGCTTGAGGTCCTCGGTGACGGCGGGGACGGCCACGTGCAGCACGGTGGCGTCGACGGCGACCAGCAGCAGGCTGACGCAGAGGACGACGAGCACCACCCACCGGTTGGCACCGGCCCCGGCCGCCCTACGGCGCAGCGAGGCGGCCGTGGTCGTCCCGGACATGTACGTACCTCCCAGAAGTTCCCTCGCGGATGCCGCGGGCTCACGGGGTGGGGGACTCCCCCGTGCCTCGGCCGGAGCGGAGCGGTCGTCCCCGGCCCGCGCGGCGAACGGCGAGTGACACGTCAGAGTACGCGAGGGAACGCCGGGGTCGAGTGGCGGGCCTCTCAACCTCGCGGCCGATCGGTGTGGCGTGCGCCACGTCTTCGCCACGGTTGCCGCGCCGACGCGGGCGGGCCGGTTCCGGGCCGGGTCGATAATCGGCGCGTGACCACCGATCTCGAGACGCGTGCCGCCGCGGCCCGCCCCGGAGCTCCCCGCAGGGCCGCCCCGGCGCTCCTCGGGTACGCCGCCGTGCGTGCCCTGGGCCTGGTCGTCCTGGCCCTGTGGAGCGAGGCACGCGGCACGAGCGCGTACACCTTGCTGACCGCCCGCTGGGACTCCCTCTGGTACACGAGGGTCGCCGAGCTGGGGTACGGCTACGAGGTGCGGCTGCCGAACGGCGACGTGCACTCCAACCTGGCGTTCTTCCCGCTGCTTCCGTGGCTGGAGCGGCTGGCGGCGGCGGTGTCCCCGCTGTCGTACGCCGACGGGGGGTTCGTGGTGAGCCTGCTCGCCTCGCTCGCCGCGGCCTGGGGGATCTTCGCGGTGGCCGACCATCTGTACGGGCCGCGGGCCGGGGTGTGCGCGGTGCTGCTGTGGGCGGTGCTGCCGGTCGGGATCGTGCAGTCGATGGCGTACAGCGAGTCGCTGTTCACGGCGCTGGCGGCCTGGGCGCTGTACGCGGTGCTGACGGGACGCTGGGTGACGGCGGGCCTGCTGGCGGGGCTGGCGGGGCTGACCCGGCCGGTGGGGCTCGCGGTGGTCGCGGCGGTGTGGGCGGCCGGGGCGGCCGCCTTCCTGCGGGAGCGCGCCGGCTCCTCCTTCGTGGGGGACGGCAGCGCGGTCCCGGCGGGCGGCGCGCGCGGCGACGACCACGCCGGTCCGCCGCCGGACGCCCCGCGTACGGGCGCACCGTACGGCGCTCCGCAGCAGCCGCACTCCCCCGGTGTGCGCCTGCGCCGGGCGGCCGGGATGCTGCTCGCGCCCCTCGGAGCCGCCGGGTACGTCCTGTGGGTCGGCGCCCGGACCGGGGACGGCCCGCTGGGCTATCTGGAGGTGCAGGCCGGCTGGCGCAACGGCTTCGACGGCGGCTACGCCTTCGCCCGGTTCGTCGCCGGCCGCTTCACGTCCTTCCCGTCGGCGCTCGCCGGGGTGGCGCTGATCGCGGGCGTGGCCCTGGTGGTGTGGCTCTACGTCCTGTGCGTACGCCGCCGGCAGCCGCTCCCGCTGCTGGTCTACGCCGGCACGGTCACCGCGCTCGCCCTGTGCGCGTCGAGCTACTTCGGGTCGAAGCCGCGGCTGCTGATGCCGGCCTTCCCGCTGCTGCTGCCGCTCGCCCTGGTGCTGGCCCGGGCGCGGACGCGCCTGCTCGCGGCGGGGCTGGGCGCGGCCGCCGCGGCCTCGGCGGCGTACGGCGCCTTCTGGCTGAACGGGTCGGGGCCGCCCTGACCACGCCGCGCGACCGCCCGGTGAGCGGGGCGGTAATTCCGTGCGAGCTCCGGGTGAACCAATTCGTAAGGCTGATAAACCGGGCGCACGACATGCCCAAAACAATTGCGCACGGGGGTTCGGATTCGCCGGAAATAAAGGCCCGGCTGAGAGGAATGCCACATCACATCGTCATCACAAAGCCGCTGAATCGTCGGGGCCGCACACTCACTCGCTGTAACGTCGATTGGGTGCGTACCGAACGGAGTCACACCCGTCTGGACCGGGTGTTCGCGAGGCTGGACCGTGAGCCGGAGCGACCGGCGCACGTCGGCATGCCGCGAATGAGCCGGCACCGGGTGGTGCTCCTCGGCGCGACCCTCGCCTTCTACGCGGCGATCGTGTGGGCCGTGGTGGCCACCTCCTGGCTGGTCCGACTGGACTGGCAGGTCATGTTCTTCCGCCCCTACCAGCAGTGGCCGGAGCTGCACGCCTTCGTCGACTACTACGTGGTGCTGGGCCAGCGCGGCCCCACCGCCGTGATGGTCGCCGCCTGGCTGGGCTGGCGCTCCTGGCGGCAGCACACACTGCGTCCGCTGCTCGCCCTCGGCGTCTCCCTGCTGCTGCTCAACGTCACCGTGGGCGCCGCGAAGTACGGCATGGGGCGGCTCGGGCCGCACTACGCGACCGAGATCGGCTCGAACGAGATGTGGCTCGGCGGGGATATATTTCCCAGCGGCCACACCGCGAACGCCGTGGTGACCTGGGGAATCCTGGCCTACCTGGCCTCCACCCCGCGGGCGCGGCGATGGCTGTCGGCCCTGTCCGCGGTGACGTCCCTGGGCGTCGGCCTGTCCACCGTCTACATCGGCACCCACTGGCTGAGCGACGTGCTGCTGGGCTGGGCGGCGGGCCTGCTGATCCTCCTCGCGCTGCCCTGGTTCGAACCGCTGATCCAGCGGGCCGAGGCACGCATCCTCGCCGTGCGGGACCGGCTGCGCGACCGCCGCGGGGCCAAGGCGCCGGCGCCCGCCCCGGCGGGCCGCCCCGTCGTGGTCCGTCCGCTCACCGAGCGCGCCGCCGACCCGGTGCACGAGCCGGTTCCCGCCGGACGCGCCGCCCGGGCGCCGGTCTATCTCGCGCCCGGCCCGCACACCAGCCGCGCCGAGCGCTCCCCGGTGACGCCCGCGGGCAGCAGACGGCCGCAGCACACCGACCGCCATCCGCGCGGGACGACACCGGCCCCGCGGCCCTGACGGCCCGCCGGACCCGCACACGGACAGGCCGACGGCCCCGGTCCTCGAGCTCGAGGACCGGGGCCGTCGACGTGTCTCAGCCCTTCCAGGCCCGCGCCACCCGGCCGTCCCTCACCTCGAAGTTCAGCCGGCCCACGCGGTACTCCATGGTGACGATCGTCCCCGGCGCCAGGGCCCGTACCGAGGACCAGCCGCGCTCACGCGCGAGGTGCTCGGCCCGGTCGGCGGCGAGGCCGACATAGGCGTCCGGGCTGTCGCTGGGTTCCGTGGGGGGTGTCGGAATGGGTGCCATGCGGCCACGCTATGCCCTGGCCCGGAAACGGGGAAGTCCCCACCGAAGTCGAGGCGGAAGCCGAGGTCCGGACCGTCCGCGGTCACACTTGTGTCACAGGATCACGACGGCGCGGTACGGGCGGCGGTCACCCGAAAGAGCGGTTCCGTGGCGCCCGCACCACATTAACGAGGGAATTCTCGGGTACCGCGTCGCCGACCCGGCAAACCCCGAAAGAATTGTGTCGCGTGAGGTATTCGGGAGCGGCTCGTCGGCGCATTCCCGGACGGCTGCGGTCGGCTCGTGAAACCGATGTGCACAAGAAGTGCGCATTTTCGTCACATGGCGGGCCGGACGGCCGGGGGTCCCTCCGGCGGACAGCCGGAGGGACCCGTGCGCCCGGGCGAGGGGGCGCCTCAGATGTCGAGCCGCTGCCCGGGCACGATCACGTCGGGATCGTCGCCGATGACGTCCCGGTTGGCCGCGTACAGCCGCCGCCAGTCCGTCCCGTACCGGGCGGCGATCCCGCTCAGGGTGTCGCCGGGGCGGACGACGTGGTCGCCGCGGGAGGCGCCCCGGTCAGGGTGACGCTCGGACGGGCGCCCGGGGGCGGCCTGCGCCGTGCTCCGCTCCGTCGCGGCCGGCTTCTGCTCGGCCTCCCGCGCGGGGGCCGGGTCCGCGGCGGGGGCGGGGCCGGACGCCCCGGCGCGGGTGCCGCAGGTGGGCCAGGCGTTCCAGCCCTGCGCGCGCTGGACCTTGGCGGCGATCTCGATCTGCTGGGCCTTGCTCGCCCGGTCGGCCGTCGGGGCGTACACGGTGCCGCCGAAGGCGCGCCAGGTGGAGGCGGAGAACTGGAGCCCGCCGTAGTAGCCGTTGCCGGTATTGATGTGCCAGTCGCCGCCGCTCTCGCACTGGGCGATGCGGTCCCACACCCCGTCGTCCGCGGCCGCGGCGCCGCCTGCGGCGGCGAGCAGTCCGAGCGGTGCGAGCAGGACCGCGCCGGCCAGGACGGCCGCCGGGCGGACCCTGCGGGCGTCACGACGGGAGTTGTCGGCACATGCGGACATGGAGATCCTTCCCCGAGGACCCGGGCTCCCCCGGGCGGTGCGCCGCCCGCGCGTCATGGGACGCGCGGGCCGCGGCCGCCCCGTCCGCCGTCGGGGTGATGCGTCGTGACACATCGGTGGTGCGTGTGGTGCGGTCGGCGGACGTACCCGAGCGGTGCTCGTTGCACCCGGCGGAGGAATGTAAGGAGCCGCGGGTACCGGGATCAACCAACGGCCCGTCGTGCCTGGCCAGTTGAGACTTACCCTGGGTATCGGCGATTTTCGGCCACCCACTTCATTGCGCGATTTCCGGATTTGTCGACCATGACGCGGAGCAAACCGTGAGGCACCTCACCCCGTCAAACCCCTTGCGCTCGCGGCGAGTTGACGTTGAGTGCCGGATTCCGCACCGACGGTGACCCTGCGCGCTGGATGGTTCGATTCCGTTCGCCGTAAGGCGTGACTCCCGCCACAGATCGCCCGTTGTCTTCTTCATGAGCCGGGGACCCACCCGGACCACGGGCCGGGAGCCACCCGGCCTCGCCACGCACCGCATCCCGAGGGAGCCACCCGTGCCGCGCATGCTCGACGTCAGCGACGAGGTACGCGCCGAGATCGGCGACGAAGAAGCAGCCCGCCTGCTCGCCGGAGAGTCCGCCCCGGGCAGTTACGACTGCACCTCCTGCCGTACCCCGGGCGACTCGGAGCAGGAGCGCACCAGCACCGTCCTGTTCATCGGCGACGAGACCGCCGTGCTCGCCTTCGCCCACGCCACCTGCCTGCCTTCGCAGGTCGTCCAGGTCACCGAGGAACAGCTCCAGGGAGCCGTGCGGTCCATCGGCGCCGGGGGCGCGGAGTCGCAGCAGCAGGTTCCGCAGGGGCATCAGCCGCAGTACGGCGGGCAGGCGCAGGACGTCCGGCAGCCGCAGCAGCCCGCCGACCTCGTGCCCGAGCAGGCCGTGCTGGGGGTGACCAGCGGGCTGGTGCTGATCCAGGGCGAGCTGCACCCCGCCCTGGTGGTCGAGCCGACCGCCCCGGTCGCCCGGCCCGGCACGTTCGGCTCCGGCGACGACTTCCTGCCGCTGCTGATCGAGCAGGGCTTCATGCCGCTCACGGAGCTGGCCGCCGTGCCGCCGGTGCTGCACGGGTGGTCGGTGCTGCTCGCGGCGGGGCAGCTGCACGCCGTGCTCCAGCCGAACCCGAGCGGCGGGCGACCGGTGGCGTGGTGGCAGGCGCACCAGCCGCTTCAGGTCACCGACGGGTGGCGGGCGGCGGCGAACAAGCATCAGCAGGTGCTGATGTTCGCCGCGCCGGTGGGGTCCATCGGGCGGCAGCCGCGGGAGGATCTGATGCGGGATGCGTTGGACAAGGCCGCGGCCGGGGGGAAGCTGGTGGGGGCGGCGTTGCCGCTGGCGGGGATCTGAGACGGGTCGCTTCCTGTGGTGCGTCGGCCGGCCGCCGGTGGGGGTCGGGCGCGCAGATCCCCGCGCCCCTGAGGGGTGCTGCCTGCGAAAACTGGCGGGGGGCCGCATCCCTTGTGGGGCGGGGTCGTTTGGAGATACGTGCACGCATATGACGCTCCCCGCCGCCAGTCCCTCGCCTCGGTTCCCGTGCCCGTGCGCCCGGCGCAGGACTCCCGGAGCGGCCACTCGGCCACGCCGATCTACGACGCCCTCTACGCCGAGTACGTCAAGTCCTTCCGGACGCTGCCGGGTGACCGCAGCGGTGAGGAGGACTGGGGCTTCACCGGCTTCGGCAACATCCCGCACAGTACGGGCGGGTACCGGGAACACAGTCCCGGGTCGTTCGGCGCGTCCCTCGTGCGGTCCGCCGTGGAGCCGCCGCAGTGGCAGCGCGTGGGCGCGGTGGGCCGCGGGACGAACGAGATGCACCATGTGCCGGCCGGGCTGCCCCCGGCCCCCCGCAGCGGCACCTGACCGGACACGGCGAAGGGGCGGTCCCGGCAGCGGGACCGCCCCTTCGTCACGTCGGGCCGCGGACGGCTACTTCTTCCGCCCGCGCTTCTCCCGCACCCGCACCGAGATGTGGATGGGCGTGCCCTCGAAGCCGAACTCCTCGCGCAGCCGGCGCTCGATGAAGCGCCGGTAGCCCGCCTCGATGAAGCCGGAGGCGAACAGCACGAAGCGGGGCGGCCGGGTGCCGGCCTGGGTGCCGAACAGGATGCGCGGCTGCTTGCCGCCCCGCACGGGGTGCGGGTGGGCGGCGACCAGCTCGCCGAGGAAGGCGTTCAGGCGGCCCGTGGGGACCCGGGTCTCCCAGCCGGCCAGCGCCGTCTCGATCGCCGGGACGAGCTTCTCCATGTGGCGGCCGGTGCGCGCCGAGACGTTGACCCGAGGCGCCCAGGCGACCTGGCCGAGCTCCGTCTCGATCTCCCGCTCCAGGTAGTAGCGGCGCTCCTCGTCGAGGGTGTCCCACTTGTTGTAGGCGAGGACGAGGGCGCGGCCCGCCTCGACGGCCATGGTGACGATCCGCTGGTCCTGCACCGAGATGGAGTCGGCGGCGTCGATGAGGACGACGGCCACCTCCGCCTTCTCGACGGCCGCGGCGGTGCGCAGCGAGGCGTAGTAGTCGGCGCCCTGCTGGAGGTGGACCCGCTTGCGGATGCCCGCCGTGTCGACGAACTTCCAGGTCTTGCCGCCGAGTTCGATCATCTCGTCGACCGGGTCACGGGTGGTGCCGGCGAGTTCGTTGACGACGACCCGCTCCTCCCCCGCGACCTTGTTCAGCAGCGAGGACTTGCCGACGTTGGGCCGGCCGATCAGGGCGACGCGGCGCGGCCCGCCGACGGCCGTGCCGAAGGTCTGCGCGGGCGCCTCGGGCAGCACCTCGAGGACCTGGTCCAGCATGTCGCCGGTGCCGCGTCCGTGCAGCGCGGAGACCGGGTACGGCTCGCCCAGGCCCAGGGACCACAGGTAGGCCGCATCGGCCTCGCCGCTCGGGCCGTCCACCTTGTTGGCGCACAGCACGACCGGCTTGCCCGCCTTGCGCAGCAGACGCACGACGGCCTCGTCGGTGTCGGTGGCGCCGACCTTGGCGTCCACCACGAAGACGACCGCGTCGGCGGCGTCGATGGCGTACTCGGCCTGGGCGGCGACCGAGGCGTCGATGCCGAGGACGTCCTGCTCCCAGCCGCCGGTGTCGACGACCTTGAAGCGGCGGCCCGCCCACTCGGCCTCGTAGGTGACGCGGTCGCGGGTGACGCCCGGCTTGTCCTCGACGACGGCCTCACGGCGGCCGATGATGCGGTTCACCAGGGTCGACTTGCCGACATTGGGGCGGCCGACGACGGCGAGCACCGGGAGCGGGCCGTGGCCCGCCGCCTCGATGGCGCCCTCCACGTCCTCGAGGTCGAAGCCCTCCTCCGCGGCGAGCTCCATGAACTCCGCGAACTCGGCATCGCCCAGCGCCCCGTGATCGTGCTCGTGCGCAGCGTCGTGCGCGTCCGAGCCGCCGGGCTCGATGTGGTCGTTCATGAAGTCCGTACCTCGTCGTTCATCGTGGTGATCGGTGGAGCCCCGCGGGGCGGAGATCCACTACTGGAAGTGTCGCTCAGCGGCCGGTGAGGCGCCTGGCGTTCTCCAGGTGAGCGGTGAGCTGCTTCTGGATGCGTGCCGTCGCCTCGTCCAGCGCCTTGCGCGTACGTCTCCCGCTCCCGTCGCCGGCGTCGAACGGGTCGCCGAAGACGACGTCGACACGGGAGCGCAGCGGGGGCAGTGCCTTTATCAACCGGCCGGGCCGGTCGGAACTTCCCAGGACGGCGACCGGCACGATCGGCGCCCCGCCGCGCACCGCGAAGTACGCGAGCCCGGCGCGGATCGAGGCGAAGTCGCCCTCGCCGCGGGTGCCCTCGGGGAAGATGCCGAGGACGCCGCCCTGCTCCAGCACGCCCAGCGCCCGCGCGATCGCGGTGCGGTCGGTGGAGTGCCGGTCGACCTTGACCTGGCCGATGCCGGTCAGGAACGGGTCGAGCGGGCCGACGAACGCCTCCTTCTTGATCAGGAAGTGCGTCGGCCGGGGCGCCACGCCCATGACCATGGGCCCGTCGATGTTGTGGGCGTGGTTGACGGCGAGGATCACCGGGCCGGCCGCGGGGACCCGCCAGGAGCCCAGCACCCGCGGCTTCCACAGCCCGTACATCAGGCCGACGCCGATGCGCCGCCCGACCTCGGCGCCCCGCGTCGAGGGAACGTCGGTCACTTCCCCGCCCGCTTCTCCTCGACGAGGGTGACGACGCACTCGACGACCTGCTGGAGGGTCAGCTCGGTGGTGTCCACCTCGACCGCGTCGCCGGCCTTGGCCAGCGGGGAGGTCTTGCGGCTGGAGTCGGCCGCGTCCCGCCTGATCAGGGCTTCGCGGGTGGTGTGCAGGTCGGCGCCCTTGAGTTCGCCGCTGCGGCGGGCGGCGCGGGCCTCCGGGGAGGCGGTGAGGAAGATCTTCAGGTCGGCGTCCGGGAGCACGGTGGTGCCGATGTCGCGGCCCTCGACGACGATGCCGGTGACGGCGGAGGCGGCGATGGCGCGCTGGAGCTCCGTGATCCTGGCGCGCACCTCGGGTACCGCGCTGACGGCGCTGACCTTGGCGGTGACGTCCTGCTCGCGGATCGGTCCGGCCACGTCCACGCCGTCGACGGTGATCGTCGGGTTCTCGGGGTCGGTGCCGGAGAGGATCTCGGGCTTGGCGGCCGCGGCGGCGATCGCGGGGGGGTCCGCCGTGTCGATGCCGTTGGTCACCATCCACCAGGTGATCGCCCGGTACTGGGCGCCGGTGTCCAGGTAGCTCAGCCCGAGCTGCGCCGCCACGGCCTTCGACGTGCTCGACTTGCCCGTGCCGGAGGGACCGTCGATGGCGACGATCACGGGCTTGGCGGCGCCGTTTTCCACGGAGGAACACCTTCCTGGTGCGGTGGGGTGGGGTGTGCGGGGCGTGGACACGCCCCGCACCAGATTACTGGCTCCCGGGAACCCCTCCGACATGCGGACGCCCTCTCCCGCCCGGGGGGACGGGCGGGGAGACGGGTGTCACTGCCGGATCGCCCAGCCCCGGTCACGCAGCGCGGCCGTGAGGACCGGGGCGGCCTTGGGTTCGACCATGAGCTGGATGAGACCGGCCTGCTGTCCGGTGGCGTGCTCGATGCGGACGTCCTCGACGTTGACCCCGGCGCGCTCGGCGTCGGCGAAGATGCGGGCGAGCTGGCCGGGCTGGTCGTCGATGAGGACCGTGACGGTCTCGTAGACGCGCGGGGCGGAGCCGTGCTTGCCGGGGACGCGGACCTGGCCGGCGTTGCCGCGGCGCAGCACGTCCTCGATGCCGGTGCCGCCCTTGCGGCGCTCGTCCTCGTCGGAGGACTGCAGTGCGCGCAGGGCGCGGACGGTCTCCTCCAGGTCCGCGGCGACATCGGTGAGCAGGTCGGCGACGGGGCCGGGGTTGGCGGAGAGGATGTCGATCCACATCCGTGGATCGGAGGCGGCGATCCGGGTTACGTCCCGGATGCCCTGGCCGCAGAGCCGTACGGCGGCCTCGTCGGCGTGCTCCAGGCGGGCGGCGACCAGGCTGGACACCAGGTGCGGCATGTGGGAGACGAGGGCCACGGCGCGGTCGTGGGCGTCGGCGTCCATCACGACCGGCACGGCACGGCAGTGCGACACCAGTTCCAGGGCGAGGTTGAGGACCTCGGTGTCGGTGTCGCGGGTGGGGGTGAGCACCCAGGGGCGGCCCTCGAAGAGGTCGCCGGTGGCGGCCAGCGGGCCGGACTTCTCCCGGCCGGACATGGGGTGGGTGCCGAGGTAGGGGGTGAGGTCGAGGCCGCGCGCCTGGAGTTCGCGGCGCGGGCCGCCCTTGACGCTGGCGACGTCGATGTAGCCGCGGGCGAGGCCGCGCCGCATCGCGTCGGCGAGCACGCCGGCGACGTGCGCGGGAGGGGCGGCGACGATCGCCAGGTCCACCGGGCCTTCGGGCGCCTGGTCGGTGCCGGCGCCGAGGGCGGCGGCGGTGCGGGCCTGCTCGGGGTCGTGGTCGGCGAGGTGGACGGCGACGCCCCGCCGGTTCAGGGCGAGGGCGGCGGAGGTGCCGATCAGTCCGGTGCCGATGACGAGGGCGGTTCTCACTGGGCGATGTCCTTGCGCAGGGCGGCCGCGGCGCCGAGGTAGACGTGGGCGATGTCGGAGCGGGGCCGGTCGGACTCGATGTGCGCGAGGAGGCGGACGACGCGGGGCATGGCGCCCTCGATGTCGAGTTCCTGCGCGCAGATGAGGGGCACGTCGACGATGCCCAGCTTGCGGGCCGCCGCGGCCGGGAAGTCGCTGTGCAGGTCGGGGGTGGCCGTGAACCAGATGCTGATCAGGTCGTCGGGGTGGAGCTCGTTGCGCTCCAGCACGGCGGTGAGCAGGGCCCCGACCTGCTCCTCCATGTGTCCGGCCTCGTCCCGCTCCAACTGGACGGCCCCCCGGACCGCGCGTACCGCCACGACGATGCTCCCTTGCTGACGTGCGTAAAGGCTGTTCGGTCGTCCAGCGTAGCCAGCTCCGGGCCGGGCCGGTGCCGGGCGACCGCCCGCTGAGACGGCCGGTATGCGCACCGGGTGACGTTTCGCCGGTATTGCTGGCTTCGTTCCGTATGCGGTGTCAGGATGCGGCGACAGCGATCCAGGGAGTGACGAGATGACCACACGGGCGACACGGCGCACCGTCCTGCTCGCATCGGGCGCGGCGGCGCTGGCCGTGGGCTGCGGCTCGGAGGACGGCGGGGCCGGGACGCCGTCGGACACGGCGGAGGGCGAGGGGACGCCCGGGCAGGAGCTGCTGCCGGTGGCGGACGTGCCGGTGGGCGGGGGCAGGATCCTCGAGGCGGAGGAGATCGTGGTCACCCAGCCCGAGGAGGGTGAGTTCAAGGCCTTCTCGGCGGTCTGCACGCACCAGAGGTGCCTGGTCTCCGAGGTCGCGGACGGCACGATCGACTGCCCCTG
Source organism: Streptomyces pseudogriseolus (assembly GCA_002154585.1). GTDB lineage: Bacteria > Actinomycetota > Actinomycetes > Streptomycetales > Streptomycetaceae > Streptomyces > Streptomyces pseudogriseolus. Next base: position 6,350 of record MUNG01000007.1, on the reverse strand, counting down.
TCACGGCAGCCGCTTCCGTGTCGCCGACGGCTCGGTGGAGCGGGGCCCGGCGACCCGGCCGCTGCCCGAGGAGCGGATCACGGTGGACGGAAACACGATTCGCCGGGCGTGATCCGCCGCGTACGCTGCCGGGCATGCGCCCCGAGAGCCTGGTCACGGACCACACGATCTACGCCTGTGTCATGGGCTCCCGCGCCTTCGGTCTGGCCACGGAGTCCAGCGACACCGACCTCCGGGGCGTGTTCCTGGCGCCCACTCCCCTGTTCTGGGGTTTCGAGAAGCCGCCCACGCATGTCGAGGGACCGGCGGAGGAGCAGTTCAGCTGGGAGCTGGAGCGGTTCTGCGAGCTGGCGCTGCGCGGCAACCCCAACGTCCTGGAGTGCCTGCACTCCCCGCTGGTGGAGCACGCCGACGCCACCGGCCGCGAGCTGCTGTCGCTGCGCGGCGCGTTCCTGTCCCGCGCGGTCCACGGCACGTTCGTCCGGTACGCCCACGGCCAGCGCCGCAAGCTGGACGCCGACGTCCGTACCCACGGCGCCCCGCGCTGGAAGCACGCCATGCACCTGCTCCGCCTCCTGACCAGCGCCCGCGACCTGCTGCGCACGGGCGTGCTCACGGTGGACGTGGGCGACCGGCGTGAGGAGCTGCTGGCGGTGAAGCGTGGCGAGGTGCCGTGGGCGGAGGTGGAGACCCGTATGAACCGCCTGGCAGCCGAGGCCGAGGAGGCGGCGGCCCATACCCCGCTCCCGGAGGAACCGGACCGCCGGCGGGTGGAGGACTTCCTGATCCGCACCCGCCGCGCCTCAGCCCTTGAGCCGTACCCGCACGAGGAGGTCGTGCAGGGCGTCGAGCCCACCGGGCGCATCGGGCAGCCCTGACGCCACCTGCGCGGCATCCAGCACCCCGTGCAGCCGCTCCACGTCGTCCCGCACCCGCTCCCGGTCGACGTCGGCGCCCCCGTGCTCCCGCTCCGCCTTGGCGTCGATCAGCTCCGTCAGGTACGCCGGGGCCTCCCCCGCCTCCCCGGCCAGTGTGGGCAGGTGCGCCTGGACCTCACCGGTGCGCATCAGGTGGATGCCGGTGAGCAGCGCCCGGAAGGTGTACAGCAGCGGCTTCAGTTCGCCGGTCTTCTCGAACAGGCGCCACTGGGTGCCCGCGAACCCCCGGTAGTGGTGGGCGTGGTGGCTGGTGAGCACTCCGGGCGCGAGGGCGGCCAGTTCCCGGTGCGCCTCGGTGGTGTGCACGACCAGCGGGGAGAGCAGCTGCTCGAGGACGTAGCCGTTGCGCCGCAGCATCAGCCGGACGAACTTGCGCACGTCGTGGGTGACCAGGTCCATCTCGACGCCGTCCCGCTCCCACATCCGGGACCGGGTCTCGTCCGGTTCGCGCAGTCCGACCAGGGCGGCGGCCGGCAGCAGGTGGGCGCCGCGCAGGTCCACGTCCGAGTCGCGGGACGGGAAGCCGTAGAGGTGCGCCCCGGAGACGGTGGCGAACAGCACCGGATCGGGCTGCTGCGCGATCACCGGGCGCAGGTCGAGGTCGAGGTCGCGGGCGTCGGTCATCGCTCAGGCGTCCCAGAGCGTGCCGAGGGCCAGCAGCTCGTCGCGGTACTCGATGCGGTCCGCCCAGTCGGCGGGCCAGGCGCCCGCGCCCAGGTAGGCGCCCGCGAAGGCCCCGGCGAGGCAGGCGAGGGAGTCGGAGTCGCCGGAGGTGCAGGCGGCGCGGCGCAGGGCCGTCAGGGGCTCGTCGACGAAGAGGAGGAAGCAGAGCAGGCCGGTCGCCAGTGCCTCCTCGGCGATCCAGCCCTCGCCGGTGGCCCTGCACGGGTCGGTCTCCGGGGAGACGGTGCGTACGGCCTCCTGGAGGCGGCCCAGTATCTCCAGGCACTCGTCCCAGCCGCGCGCGATGAAGTGCTCGGGGCTGGGATCCTGGGCGCGGGTCCACAGGTCGCCGAGCCAGAACTCGTGGTAGCGGGTGCGGTTGTCGTAGGCGTAGGAGCGCAGCAGGCCGATCAGGCCGGCCGGTTCGGCGCCTTCCGCCAGCAGCCGTACGGCGTGCGCGGTGAGGTCGGAGGCGGCGAGCGCGGTGGGGTGGCCGTGGGTGAGGGCGGACTGCAACTGGGCCGCGCCCGCGCGCTGTTCGTCGGTGAGGCCGGGGGCGAGGCCGATCGGGGCGACGCGCATGTTGGCGCCGCAGCCCTTGGAGTGGACCTGGCTCGCGTCCTGCCAGGGCCGGTCATCGCGGGACAGCAACTGGCAGGCCTTGAGGCAGGTGTTGCCGGGCGCGCGGTTGTTCTCCGGGGAGCGCCACCACTCCACGAACTCCTCGCGCACCGGCCGCTCCAGGCGCTTCGGACCGAGCGTCCCCCGGTCCATGGCGGTGCGCAGGCCCCGCCCGAGCGCGAGCGTCATCTGCGTGTCGTCGGTGACGATCGCCGGCTTCGGCAGGTCCAGGTCACGCCAGTCGCCGTACGTGGCGAGGATCGAGGGGACGTCCTTGAACTCGGTGGGGAAGCCCAGCGCGTCCCCGAGGGCGAGTCCGGTGAGCGCTCCGGTCGCGGCGCGCTTGGTGACGGCGGTCGTGGTCATGCGGGACGTCCTTCCGGGACGGGCCGGAGCAGCGGCGGATGGAGGGCGGCGGCGGTGCCCGCGCGGTAGAGCGCGGCGGGCTTGCCCCGGCCGCCGGTGAGGCGCGCGGCGCCGGGGACGGCCTCGACGAAGCCGGGGGTGGCGAGCACCTTGCGCCGGAAGTTGGGGCGGTCCAGGGTCGTGCCCCAGACGGTCTCGTAGACCTGCTGGAGCTCCCCTAGGGTGAACTCCGGCGGGCAGAAGGCGGTGGCGAGTCCGGTGTACTCGAGCTTCGCGCCGATCCTGTCCCGCGCGTCGGCGAGGATCCGGTCGTGGTCGAAGGCCAGCTCCCGCGCCGCGTCGTACGGGGTCCAGCGGGCCTGGGCCGCGTCGCCCCCGCCGTGCGCCTCGGGGGCGTCGGGCAGCAGGGCGGCGAAGGCGACGGACACCACGCGCATCCGGGGGTCCCGGCCGGGCTCGCTGTAGGTGCGCAGCTGCTCCAGGTGCAGGCCGGTGACGTCCGTCAGGCCGGTCTCCTCGCCCAGTTCACGCCGGGCGGCGCGCTCCGCGGACTCGTCGGGCCGCAGGAAGCCCCCGGGCAGCGCCCAGCGGCCGGCGTACGGCTCCTGGCCGCGTTCGACGAGCAGGACGTGCAGCGCGCCCTCGCGGATCGTGAACACGGCGAGGTCGACGGTCACGGCGAAGGGCTCGAAGGCGTGCTTGTCGTAGCCGTCCACGACGACCTCCACCCCCTTTAATAGTCAGTGCGACTATTAAAGGGGGTGGAGGCTCGGGGCGCAAGCCCTTGAAGGCGACCTACAGGTCGACCTCCTTCATCAGCATCCCGACCTCGGTGTTCGACAGCCGCCGCAGCCAGCCCGACTTCTGGTCGCCCAGGGTGATCGGCCCGAAGGCGGTGCGCACCAGCTTGTCGACCGGGAAGCCGGCCTCCGCGAGCATGCGGCGCACGATGTGCTTGCGGCCCTCGTGCAGGGTCACCTCGACGAGGTAGTTCTTGCCGGTCTGCTCCACCACCCGGAAGTGGTCGGCGCGGGCGTACCCGTCCTCGAGCTGGATGCCGTCCTTGAGCCGCTTGCCCAGGTCGCGCGGGATGGGCCCGACGATGTGCGCAAGGTAGGTCTTCTTCACCCCGTACTTCGGGTGGGTCAGCCGGTGCGCCAGCTCGCCGTGGTTGGTGAGCAGGATGACGCCCTCGGTCTCGGTGTCGAGCCGGCCGACGTGGAAGAGCCGGGTCTCACGGTTGGTGACGTAGTCACCGAGGCACTGGCGGCCCTCCGGGTCCTCCATGGTGGAGACCACCCCGGCGGGCTTGTTCAGCGAGAAGAACTGGTACGACTGCGTCGCCACGGTCAGGCCGTCGACCTTGACCTCGTCCTTCTCCGGGTCGACCCGCTTGCCCTGCTCCAGCACGATCTCGCCGTTGACCTCGACCCGCGCCTGCTCGATCAGCTCCTCGCAGGCGCGCCGCGAGCCGTAGCCGGCCCGGGCGAGCACCTTCTGGAGCCGTTCGCCCTCCTGCTCGGCGCCCGGGAAGGTCTTCGGGAGCTTCACGTCCTTCTTGCCCGCGTACCGCTCCCGGTTGCGCTCCTCGGCCCGCGTCTCGTACTCGCGGGACGTCGCCGGGACCGAGCGGCCCCGCTGCAGGGGCTTCCTCGGCCCGCCCTTGGCGCCGCCGCGGGCCGTCGGCCCACGGCCCGACTTGGGGCCCTCCTGGGAGGCGCCGGGGCCCACGTCGTAGCGCCGCTCCTCCGGGCGCGGCTTCTTCGGACGACCGCCCTGCCGGTCGTCGCGGTTGGTGCCGGCGCCGCGGTGGCCGCCTCGGCCACCGCCGCTCCCGCCGCGGCCGCCGCTGTTGCCACCACGGCTCCCGCCGTTGTTTCCGCTGCTGTTCCTGCCGCTGCTGCTTCGCATCAAAGTTCCGTCTTGTCGTCTGCGTCCTCGGAATCCGGGGCGTCCGGATCGAACGACGGCAACCCTTCCTGGGTCTCGGCCTCGATCGCCTCCGCCTCCGGGAGGAAGGGCGCGAGCTCCGGGAGCTCGTCCAGACCGCGCAGGCCCATCCGCTCCAGGAAGTAGTTCGTCGTCGAGTACAGGATCGCACCTGTTTCGGGTTCCGTGCCCGCCTCCTCGATCAGACCCCGCTGGAGGAGGGTGCGCATCACGCCGTCACAGTTGACCCCGCGCACCGCGGAGACCCTGCTGCGGCTGACCGGCTGCCGGTACGCGACGACCGCGAGGGTCTCCAGCGCGGCCTGGGTGAGGCGGGCCTGCTGGCCGTCCAGGACGAAGCCCTCGACGGCGGCGGCGTACTCGGGGCGGGTGTAGAAGCGCCAGCCGCCGGCGACCCGGCGCAGCTCGAAGCCGCGGCCCTGGACGGTGTACTCGTCCGCCAGCTCGGCCAGCGCGTCGGCGACCTGGCGGCGCGGGCGCTCCAGGATCTTCGCCAGGTGCTCCTCGGTCGCGGGCTCGTCCACGACCATCAGCACGGCCTCCAGCGCCGGCTTCAGGTCCAGGTCCGCCACCTGGCTCGCCCCCGCCGGGGCGCCGCTCGTGTCCTCGCTCACGGTGTCCTCTCCTCCTGGGGCGGCTCGGGCGGCCGGTCGAACTCGTCGGTGACCGCGGGTACGGCGTCCCCGTCGCCGCCCGTCCAGCGCACGGTCAGCTCGCCCAGCGCGGTCTCCTGGTCCAGGGCGACGGCCTTCTCCCGATACAGCTCGAGGAGGGCCAGGAACCGGGCGACGACGGTCAGGGTGTCGTCGGTGTCCTCCACCAGCGCCCGGAAACTGGCCTCGCCCAGCTCCTTGAGCCGGGCCACGACGATCCCGGCCTGCTCCTGCACGCTGACCAGCGGGGCGTGGATGTGGTCCACGTACACCTGCGGCTTGGGCTTGGGCTGCATGGCCTTGACCGCGAGCCTGGCGAACCCCTCGGGCCCGATGCTGATGACCACGTCCGGCAGCAGCTCCGCGTGATGCGGCTCAAGACCGACGGTACGGGGGAACCGGCGCGCCTCGTCGTCCAGCCTGCGGCTGAAGATGTCGGCGATCTGCTTGTACGCGCGGTACTGCAACAGCCGCGCGAACAGCAGGTCGCGCGCCTCCAGCAGGGCGAGGTCGGCCTCGTCCTCCACCTCGGCGGCGGGCAGCAGCCGGGCCGCCTTGAGGTCGAGCAGCGTGGCGGCGACGACGAGGAACTCGGTCGTCTCGTCCAGGTCCCAGTCGGGTCCGAGCGCCCGGATGTACGCCATGAACTCGTCCGTCACCTTGGACAACGCGACCTCGGTGACGTCCAACTTGTGCTTGGCGATCAACTGCAACAGCAGATCGAACGGCCCCTCGAAGTTCGCCAACCGAACCTTGAACCGCCCGTCCCCGGCGCCCTCGACATCCTCGGCCCCCGAGGACACGGCCGGCTGCGCACCCCCCTGGGGCACCTCCCGCCCCTGTCCACCCCCGCGGGCACGCTCCTCGGCGCGCGAGGCGCCCTCGGGGCCGGCCAGCCCGGGCCGGGCGGCGACCGGGTCCGGGCGCACGGCAGCCGACACCGACCCGCGCACCGGGCCCTCGCCGACAGGCCCCTCAATGGGCGCCGCCGGCGCGGCAACGGGAGGGTCGTCGGGCGCACCCACGTCAGGGGCTCCGGTCGGCGCCGCCGGCGTGTCGCAGGGCCCGGCCTCGTCCGCGGACGCGGCCTGCGGGCCCGGCTCCGCCCCGGTGAGGGGTTCCCCGTCCCGTGGGGTGGCCGGGCCGCGGCCCAGGGGGC
>MUNG01000698.1 GCA_002154585.1 Streptomyces pseudogriseolus | reverse complement strand
CGCCAGTCGATGGAGCGGGTGTCGTCGCCGGGGACGTAGGCGCGGAGGCTGTCGAACTCGGTGCCCTCGCCGCGGGTGAGGACGCTGGTGCGGCCGTCCAGTTCGCGCAGGCGGGCCAGCTTCGAGGGCAGGTGCTTGCGGCTGGTGAAGGGCGGCAGGACGCGGACCGTCCACGGGACCTTGTGGGCGCCCTGGCGGGTGAACAGACCCAGGGGGCCGTAGGAGCGGACGGTGACGCGGTCCGCCTGGCGGTCGCCGCGGCGGGTGGGGCGCAGGCGTGTCGTGACGCGGCGGCGTTCCCCCGCGGGGATCGTCAGCCGGTGCCGGGACGCATCCGTCTCCGTGCCGGGCGTCCAGCTGCTCGGCGGCCAGGCGTCACGAACGCGGGCGCGCAGCGCGCGGCGGGAGGGGTTGGTGACCGTCAGGGTGACGTCGGCGGTGTCGCCGAGGCGTACGGAGGTGTCGCCGGAGCGGGTCAGCCCCAGGGTGCGGACGGGGGCGGCCAGGGCGTAGTCGCAGGCGNNGGTGCGTTGACGGCGAGGAGGCTCGTCCAGCCGGGGTCCCAGATGCCGACGGGGAGGGAGCCGAGGGCCGCGAGGAGGGCGGCGCGTCCGGTGGGAGCCATCAGCGGGGGACGGGGACGTGGGAGAGGACGGCGGTGATGACCGAGTCGGCCGTGACGCCCTCCATCTCGGCCTCCGGGCGCAGCTGTATGCGGTGGCGGAGCGTGGGCAGGGCGAGGGCCTTCACGTCGTCCGGGATGACGTAGTCGCGGCCGGTCAGCCAGGCCCAGGCGCGGGCGGTCGCGAGGAGCGCGGTGGCGCCTCGGGGGGAGACGCCGAGGGTGAGGGACGGCGACTCGCGGGTGGCGCGGCAGATGTCGACGACGTAGGCGGTGATCTCGGGGGAGACCGTGGTGGCGGCGCGCAGGTCGCGCGGGTCGAAGCCCTGGGCGTGCCGGGTGAGGACGTCGATCTCGTCCTGGCGGGACGGCAGAGGGATCGTCAGCTTGAGGAGGAAGCGGTCGAGCTGTGCCTCGGGCAGGGGGTAGGTGCCCTCGTACTCGACGGGGTTCTGGGTCGCGGCGACCAGGAACGGGTCGGGGAGGGCGCGTGGGGTGCCGTCGACGGTGACCTGGCGTTCCTCCATGGCCTCCAGCAGGGACGACTGGGTCTTCGGGGGCGTGCGGTTGATCTCGTCCGCGAGGAGGAGGTTCGTGAAGACCGGGCCGGGCTGGAAGGAGAACTCGGCGGTGCGGGCGTCG
>MUNG01000697.1 GCA_002154585.1 Streptomyces pseudogriseolus | reverse complement strand
CGGGTACGCGGGTGTGCCGGGGTACGCGGGTATGTCCGGGCACGCGGACAGGACCGAGGGCGCCGTACAGGTACGGCGCCCTCGGTCCTGTCGCTGTGCGTCCGGGCGGGCTCCCGCCGGGATCAGGCCGACTTGCGGCTGTCCCGCGGATGCACCGCGATGTTCATCGCACCGGACCGCAGAACGGCGAGACGCTCCTCGAGGACCTCTTCGAGCTCCTCACGGGTGCGCCGCTCCATCAGCATGTCCCAGTGCGTACGCGCAGGCTTGGCCTTCTTCTCCTCCGGGCCGTCTCCGTCCACCAGGAGTGCCTGGGCACCGCAGACCTTGCACTCCCACTCCGGCGGGATCTCCGCCTCGACCGAGAAGGGCATCTCGAAGCGGTGCCCCTTCTCGCATGCGTACTCCACGGCCTGGCGGGGGGCCAGGTCGATGCCGCGGTCCGTCTCGTAGCTGGTCACCACGAGGCGCGTGCCGCGAAGAGCTCGCTCACTCATGAATCGTGCCTCCCGGGCTTGTCGCCCACAGGACAGGTGTCGCTGTCGTCGTCATCCGGTCAACGTCCGGTCGGCGGTAAAGATTCCCGTTCCGAGTCCCGTT
>MUNG01000696.1 GCA_002154585.1 Streptomyces pseudogriseolus | reverse complement strand
GTTCCGGGTCATGTGTCGCCGTCGTGGCCGCAGCCTTTGTCAACCAGTGCAGTACCCACCGACGCCCGGTTTGTCACATCTGGTCACAGATGTCACACAGCGGTTCGGCATCTTTGACGCGCAGTAACGGTACGCCTGGCAGGCCAAACGCGTACACTACCGCCCTTTCGCCTCGAGCGCTAAATCCGCTGGGGCACCGGGTTGCCCGCGTCGGTGATCGCCCGCCGTACGGGTACCCGCGCGAGCAGAACGAATCCCAGGACGAAGAACCCCACCAGGGAGACGATCGCGTCCCGGTAGCTGCCGGTGAGCTGGNNGACCAGGCCGATCCCGGCGGCGAGCACGAAGAACCAGACGGGCGCGCCGGCCGGCAGGAAGTACCCGGCGGCCAGCGTCAGCGTCCAGGCGACCAGCGAGCCGAGGATCGTGCGCTTCGCCCCGTACCGCCGGGCGCACCGGCCCAGCAGCAGCGCGCCCGCCACCGCCAGCACCTGGACCAGCAGCACCGCCACGATCAGCGTCGACTGACCGAGCCCCAGCTCCTTCGAGCCGTACACGGAGGCCTGGGAGATCACCGTCTGGATGCCGTCGTTGTAGATCAGGTACGCCAGCAGGAAGGCGAGCGTCAGCGGGTGCCGGCGCATGTCGCGGACCGTCGCCGCGAGCTGCCGG
>MUNG01000695.1:436-977 GCA_002154585.1 Streptomyces pseudogriseolus | reverse complement strand
CCCGCCGCGAGCAGCGCCATCAGCGCCCAGGCGGTCTGCGAGGCGGTGGAGGCGCCCCGGCCGCTCCACTCCCTGGCGTAGCGGTAGGAGCGCAGGTCCTCGCCCCAGCCGCCGTCCTCGTTCTGCACCTTTTCCAGCCAGGCGACGGCCCGCCGGATCGCCGGGTGGGACGTGGGGATGCCGGCCGCGGCCAGGGCGGGGACCACCGACCCGGTGCCGTAGACGTAGTTGACGCCCCAGCGTCCGAACCACGAGCCGTCCGGCTCCTGTTCGGCGAGCAGCCACTGCACGCCGCGCCGGGTGCGCGGGTCGTGGGCGAGGCCCTCGACGGCGAGCATCTCCACGACGTGCGCGGTGACGTCGGCCGACGGCGGGTCGATGACCTCGCCGAAGTCGCAGAACGGCAGCCGGTTGGGGAACGGGCTGGTGTTGTCGACGTCGAAGGCGCCCCAGGCGCCGTTCCTCGACTGCATGCCGAGGTTCCAGCGCACCCCGCGCCCGATGGCGTTGTCCACCCGCTCCGGGTCGTGGTGCTTGACCC
>MUNG01000695.1:0-425 GCA_002154585.1 Streptomyces pseudogriseolus | reverse complement strand
CCGCACCACCTGCTCGCCGAGCATCCAGTCGGCCGCCTTGACCAGTTGCGGATGGTCGGCGGGCACGCCCGCGTCGGCCAGCGCGATCGTGGCCAGGCAGGTGTCCCACACCGGGGACTGGCACGCCTCGATCATCCGGGCGCCGTCCTCGCGCCACACGGCGAACCGGTCCAGGGACTCCAGACCGGCGNNGTCGTAGCCGAGCAGGTGCAGGGCGATGACCGAGTACACGGCCGGGGGCTGGATGCCGCCCCAGCAGCCGTCGTTCTCCTGCCGTTCGATGATCCAGCGGGCGGCGGTGTTCATCGCGGCCCGGCGCAGCCGGCGCGGGACGGCCCGGCGCAGCGCGTGCAGGCCCTTGTCCAGCCGCTGGAAGGCGCCGTCCCAGGTGCGGGCCGGGGCGAGCGGCCGGGCGGGGTTGGGGT
>MUNG01000694.1 GCA_002154585.1 Streptomyces pseudogriseolus | reverse complement strand
ATGGGGATGACCGAGAAGCAGGGCGGCAGCGACGTCCGGGCCAACACGACGGCCGCGCGGCCCCTCGCCGAGGACGGGACGTACGCGCTGACCGGGCACAAGTGGTTCTGCTCGGCCCCGATGTCGGACGCCTTCCTGGTGCTGGCGCAGGCGCCCGGCGGGCTGACCTGCTTCCTGGTGCCGCGGGTGCTGGAGGACGGCAGCCGCAACGTGTTCGCCCTGCAGCGGCTCAAGGACAAGCTGGGCAACCGCTCCAACGCCTCCGCCGAGGTCGAGTTCGACGGGACGTGGGCGCGCCGGGTCGGCGAGGAGGGGCGCGGGGTGCGCACCATCATCGGGATGGTGGCGGCCACCCGGCTCGACTGCGTGCTGGGCTCGGCGGGGCTGATGCGGCAGGCCGTGGCGCAGGCGGTGCACCACTGCGCGCACCGGGAGGCGTTCGGCGGGAAGCTGCTCGACAAGCCGCTCATGCGCAACGTGCTGGCCGATCTGGCCCTGGAGTCGGAGGCGGCGACCACGCTGGGGCTGCGTCTCGCGGCGGCGTACGACGACGGCGGCGAGCAGGAGCGGGCGCTGCTGCGGATCGCGGTGCCGGCCGCGAAGTACTGGGTGACCAAGCGGTGCGCGCCGGTCGCGGTGGAGGCGGCGGAGTGCCTCGGCGGCAACGGCTACGTCGAGGAGTCGGGGATGCCCCGGCTGGTGCGGGAGTCGCCGCTGAACTCGATCTGGGAGGGCGCGGGCAACGTGCAGGCGCTCGACGTGCTGCGGGCGCTGCGCGACCCGGCGACGCTGGACGCCTATCTCCGCGAGGTCGGCCGGGCGCGCGGGGCTGACCACCGGCTGGACGCGGCGATCAAGGGCCTGCTGACGGAGCTGGCGGACCTGGAGGGCGTCGAGGGCCGGGCGCGGCGGCTGACGGAGCGCCTCGCACTGGTGCTCCAGGGGTCGCTTCTGGTGCGGTACGCGCCGCCGGAAGTGGCGGACGCGTTCTGCGCGGGCCGCCTGGGCGGCGACGCGGGCACCGCATTCGGCACCCTGCCCCCCACCCTGGACCTGGCATCAATCACGAACCGCGCCCACCCGACCCCGTGAGCTGAACCGCCCCAAAGGGGCGCGG
>MUNG01000693.1:452-606 GCA_002154585.1 Streptomyces pseudogriseolus | reverse complement strand
CCGCGCGTCGGAGCGGACGACGCCGATGGGGCGGCGGACGGCGGTGGTGGTGGCCGAGTGGCCGACGAGGAAGACGTACTTCTCCCAGATCACCCGGTCGACGTCCTCGCTGACGTCGGCGTCGATGCCCGCCTCGGCGCACGCCTGGAGGAGC
>MUNG01000693.1:0-404 GCA_002154585.1 Streptomyces pseudogriseolus | reverse complement strand
CCGAGCAGGGACGCGGCGGGCAGGTGGCGGGCGAGGACGGTGTCCTTGTGCACGCCGTTCTGGAGCGACAGCACGGGCGTGCCGGCCAGCTTGGAGGCGGCCAGCTGCCGGGCGACGTCCTCGGTGTCCCACAGCTTCACGGCGACGACGACCAGGTCCGCGCCGTCCACGTCCGCGACGCTCTCCACCACCGCGCCCGGCGAGGTGCGGACGTCGCCCAGGGGGCTGCGCACGAGAAGCCCCGAGCGCCGTACCGCCTCCAGGTGGCGTCCCCGGGCCACGAAGGTGACCTCGTGGTCCGCCGCGGCGAGCCGCGCCCCGAAGTAGCCCCCGACCCCACCCGCTCCGACGATCGCGATCCGCATGGCCGCCCCACTCCCTTGATAACCGCTTCAGAGGTTACT
>MUNG01000692.1 GCA_002154585.1 Streptomyces pseudogriseolus | reverse complement strand
ACGCGACCCCGCCGTCCCCCGTCCACTCCGGCACCCATACCAGCCCCTCAGGCCCCGGGTGTGGGAGCAGGGTGTCGTCCGACGCTGCTGCCGGCGCCGCCGCCACCGCACCTACCGCTCCGGCAACCGCCAGCGCCAACGCCGGGATCCCGCCTACACGCACGATCCCCGCTCCACCTGCTTTGACGTGTCATCAACAGACGGCAGGCTGACCTGCCGGTCCTCCCCCGCGCATCAGTACAACGACTCATGACGACCACGGTGCCCCGGTGACATCGGGGCCCGGTCCCTGCGGGTCGGCGGTGCGGCTGCTGAGTAGGCGGTATCCGCCATTCTGCGCCAACTCCGTTTGCGGCATTGACTTTTCATTCCACGGCCGTACTTTGGGAGCGCTCCCATAACAGTCTCGTCTCCGGAAGGAGTTCCCCCCACATGCGCGAACAGAGTCCGTCAACCGGGCGTGCGCGGTCCCTCCGCCGGCCCCTTCAGGCGCTCGTCATGGCGTTCGCCGTCGTCCTTGGCGCACTGGCCTGG
>MUNG01000691.1 GCA_002154585.1 Streptomyces pseudogriseolus | reverse complement strand
GTTGCGAGCTCGTGAAAAACGCCGACCGGAATGGGCCGACCGCTCGGCGGTCATTGCCCGAGGTCAGTGCGGTGAACCCTTTGGGAAATCGGCATCTTTTTCGCATATCGCCGACCTGAAATACCCTTGCCGAAGCCGCCGGTGAGAGCTAGACGAAACATAGTCTGAACCCGTGTCGTATAAACTTCGTGCACAAGGCAGAACCAGGTTGGCGCCCGCGGTCGAGTGATCCAGCCGTGAGACGGCGTGCGGCTCTTCCTCACCCCCGTCTCCCGCTCAGACCCTCCGGGCCCCTGCCTCTCTGACCTTCGCGAGCTGACAGCGCCGTCCGCACCGCCACGCCCCGCCCTCGCGCCACTGTGCCTTCGAATGAGAGGCGACCCACCATGCCGCTGCACGTACCCCCGGCTCCCGCGCCCGCACTGCGTTCCGTCCTGACCGCGCTCTCGTCGCCGACCGCCGTGCGCGACGCCCGAACTCCCTCCCTGCTCCGCGCCCAGGGGCCCGCCTCACCGGAACTCCCGCTGCCCGTGCACGTCCTCGACCGGGTCACCGCCGACGGCGAGACCTCGACGACGCTCGCCGGATGGCGCTTCCTGATCCGCACCGGCGACCGCGCGGTGGCCGCGGCGGACACCG
>MUNG01000690.1 GCA_002154585.1 Streptomyces pseudogriseolus | reverse complement strand
GGACACCCCCGCCCCGCCCCGCTTCCTGCCCGAGTTCGACAACCTGCTGCTCTCCCACGCCGACCGCACCCGCGTCGTCCCGCCCGAGCTCAAGGGCCGGCACTGGAGCGGGAACGTCGCCTACCGCACCCTGCTCGTGGACGGCTTCCTGGCGGGACTCTGGCGCCTGGACGACGACGCCCTGGTGATCGAGCCCTTCGGGCGCCTCGACCGGGCGCGGCGGGCGGAGGTCACGGCGGAGGCGGAGCGGATGCTCGGGGTGCTGCACCCGGGCCGGAGGTACGACGTCCGCTTCGGGACGGTGCGGGAGTGAACCCGGAGAAGCCCCGGAGAAGCCCCGCAGAAACCCAGGGGAAACCCCGAAGGGGGAACCGTGGGGGCATTGGATAGGGGGCGTTGCGGGCTGCTCGTGGAAGCCCGCAACGCCCCCTGGTCGTCACCTGAGGGTCGCTCAGGAAATCAAGGGGTCGGCCCCGGGCGGCGGCACGGCGCGGCGGCGGGACGGACAAGGGTGGCGGAGGAGGAGACGGGCGCGGCGGCGATGGCGCGTCCGGCGGCGGACCGTCTGGTGCGGGCGAGCCCTGACATGGGTCTCCTCCAGTTGCCGGTGGGGGGTCGCACGGGGG
>MUNG01000689.1 GCA_002154585.1 Streptomyces pseudogriseolus | reverse complement strand
TCGTCCCCGGTGATGCTCGACGCATGCGACCCGCTCACGTCTGTCTCGCCGTCCTCGTCGCCGCCGTCTGGGGAGTGAACTTCACGGTCATCGAGGTCGGCCTCGACCACTTCCCGCCGCTGCTCTTCTCCGCCCTGCGCTTCCTGGTCGCGGCCCTGCCCGCGGTGTTCCTCGTCGGCCCGCCGAAGGTCGCGTGGAAGTGGATCGTCGGGGTCGGACTGGCCCTGGGCGTCGCCAAGTTCGGTCTGCTGTTCATCGGCATGGACGCCGGCATGCCGGNNCCGGCATCGGGGTGGCGGCGGTCGACGAGGGCGCCTCGGGCCCGCTGACCGGCTTCGCCCTGGTCGTCGCGGCGGCGGCCTGCTGGGGCGTCTCCAACATCCTCACGCGCAAGGCGTCGCCCCCCGACGCCCTCAATTTCATGATCTGGGTCAGCACGGTCCCGGTGCTGCCGCTGCTCGCCCTGTCCCTGCTGCTGGAGGGCGGGTCGGCGGACCTGGCGGCCCTGCGCTCCCTCGACCGGGCGGGCGCGGGCACGGTCCTCTACGTCGCCTGGGGCGCGACGGTCTTCGGCTTCGGCGCCTGGGGCTGGCTGCTCCGCCGCCACCC
>MUNG01000069.1:6675-11538 GCA_002154585.1 Streptomyces pseudogriseolus | reverse complement strand
GCGGGCAGTCGTGCCGCAGGGGCGATGGGGGAGGGTGGGCGCGGCCGGCACCCCGCAAACGCCGGGCTGCGCAACACCCCCTGCCCAGCCCAGACATGCGCCGGCCCCGTCGACGGGGGAAGATCGACGGGGCCGGCGATGGTGCGGCAATGGCTCACATGGGGTTACGGAAGCGGCTCACGCCCCCGGCACGGCTCAGTGCACCGAGTGCTCCTCCCGCGGAAACGCCCCGCCCACCACATCCTCGGCGAACGCCTTGACCGCCCCGCTCATGACCTCACGCAGATCCGCGTACTGCTTGACGAACTTCGGCACCCGCCCACCGGTCAGCCCGAGCATGTCGGTCCACACCAGCACCTGCGCGTCCGTCTCCGGCCCGGCCCCGATCCCGACGGTCGGGATGTGCAGCGTCCGCGTCACCTCGGCCGCCAGCTCCGCCGGCACCAGCTCGAGCACCACCGCGAACGCGCCCGCGTCCTGCACGGCCTTCGCGTCCCGCAGCAGCTGCTGCGCCGCCTCCTCGCCCCGCCCCTGCACCCGGTAGCCCATGGCGTTCACCGACTGCGGGGTCAGCCCGATGTGGGCCATCACGGGGATGCCGGACTCCACCAGCAGCTCGATCTGCCGGTGCGAGCGCTCGCCGCCCTCCAGCTTCACGGCGCCGACCCCGGCCTCCTTCACCAGCCGGGTCGCCGAGCGCAGCGCCTGCACCGGACCCTCCTGGTAGGAGCCGAACGGCAGGTCGCCGACGATCAGGGCGCGCGAGGTGCCCCGTACGACGGCGGCGGCCAGCATGGTCATCTCGTCGAGGGTGACGGGCACGGTGGTCTCGTACCCGAGGTGGCAGTTGCCCGCGGAGTCGCCGACGAGCATCACCGGAATGCCGGCCTCGTCGAACACGGACGCGGTCATCGCGTCGTACGCGGTGAGCATGGGCCACTTCTCGCCGCGCTCCTTGGCGAGGGCGATGTCCCGGACAGTGATGCGGCGCGTGCCCTTGCCCCCGTACAGCGTCTTGCCGCCGGAGGAGGAACCGGGCGTACCGGTCTGGGCAGCCGAAAGCTGCGTCATGGATCCGTCTCCCAACACGTCATCTCGAGGCGCCCTGACGGCGTCCCCGGACCACGTCCATGGTGGCACCTCCTCCGGACGAGGGCCAGAGGGTCCCCTGTGACCTCCGCCCCGCCGTGCCGCGCTGCTCCGGACGGCGCAACGCGGTGCAATGTCGGGGCATGTTTACGGCAAAGCCTTTCCGATACGAGACGGTTCCGTATCGGAAATCCTTAAGGTGGGCCGTATGACTTCTCCCGCAGCCCCCGCCCGCCGGGTCCCGGAGGCCGTCCACCGCCGTCGCTGGGCGATCCTCGGCGTGCTGATGCTGAGCCTGCTGATCGTCGTCCTGGACAACTCGATCCTGAACGTCGCCATCAAGACGATCTCCACGCCCGCCCCCACCGGTCTCGGCGCCACGCAGGGCGAGCTGGAGTGGGCGATCAACTCCTACACCCTGGTCTTCGCGGGTCTGCTGTTCACCGCCGGGCTTCTCGGAGACCGGCTGGGCCGCAAGAAGGTGCTGGTCGGAGGGCTGGCGGTGTTCGGCATCGGCTCGGTGCTCGCCGCGTTCTCCGGCACCCCGGCGGAGCTGATCGGCTTCCGCGCGGTGATGGGCCTGGGCGCCGCGTTCGTCATGCCGGCCACCCTGGCCGTCCTGATGAACGTCTTCGAGCGGGACGAGCAGCCCAAGGCCATCGGCATCTGGGCGGGCGGCGTGGGCCTCGCCATCGCCATCGGCCCGATCACCGGCGGGCTGCTGCTCGAACATTTCTGGTGGGGCTCGGTCTTCCTGGTCAACGTCCCCATCGTGGTCCTCGCCGTCGGCCTGATGCTCTGGCTGGTGCCGGACTCCCGGGACCCCGCCCCCGGCCGGATCGACCCGCTGGGCGTGGTGCTGTCCGTCGCGGGCCTGGTGCTGCTGGTCTACGGCATCATCAAGGGCGGTCAGCTCGCCGACTTCGGCGACCCGGTGGTGCTGGGCTCCATCGGCGGCGGCCTGGCCGTCCTCGCCGTGTTCGTGGTGGCCGAGGCGCGCAGCGACCATCCGTCCGTCGACATGAGCTACTTCCGCAACAAGGTGTTCTCCGCGGCGATCGGCGCCATCGCCCTGGTGTTCTTCGCGCTGATGGGCGTGACGTTCTTCGCGGTCTTCTACACCCAGAGCGTGCGCGGCTACTCGCCGCTGGAGACCGGTCTGCTGCTGCTTCCGCTGGCCGCCGCGCAGCTGGTGTTCGCTCCGCGGGCGCGGCTGCTGGTGGACCGCTTCGGCAACAAGGCCACCACCACCGCCGGGCTGCTGCTCCTCGCCGGGATGCTGGCCGCGTTCGCCGCGCTGGACGCGGACACGCCCATCTGGATCCTCGAAGTGATCTTCTTCCTGATGGGCGCGGGCATGGCGCACGTGATGACGCCGGTCAGCGTGGTCATCATGCAGGCGCTGCCCCGCGAGAAGGCCGGCTCCGCCTCCGCGCTCAGCAACACCTTCCGGCAGGTCGGCGGCGCCCTCGGCATCGCCGTGCTCGGCTCGGTGCTGTCCACCGCCTACCGCGGCGCCGTACGCGACGAGCTGGGCGTGCTGCCGCCCGGTGCCCGGCACGCGGCCGGCGAGTCCATCGAGGCCACCCTCGCCGTCGCCGGCCGGCTGGGCCCGCGCGCCGACGCCCTGGTCGCCGCGGCCGACGACGCCTTCCTGCACGCCATGCACGTCACGGCGCTCCTGGGCGCCGGGGTGGCCGTGCTGGGCGCGGTCGTCGTCGCCGTGTTCCTGCCCGGGCGCCCGGCGGGTCCCGGCGGTGCGGAGGCGGACGGGAAGCTGGTGACCGCGGCGGAGTCCGCCGACGGCTGAACAGGGGCGGCACCCCCGCGCGCAGCGGGGAGAATCGTCGTGCCCGCCCACCGAAAGGACCCGTCGACGTGAGCCTGGCCGGCACCGGCCCCCGACGGGGCGGCCCCGCACGGGGCCGCCCCCGCAGCGAGGCGGTCGAACGCGCCATCATCGAGGGGGTGATGAAGCTCCTGGAGGACGGCGTCCCCCTCGCGGAACTGTCCATCGAGCGCATCGCCCGCACCGCCGGCGTCGGCAAGGCCGCCATCTACCGGCGCTGGTCCGGCAAGGAGCAGCTCTTCGTCGACGTCATGCGCGCCGCCGAACCCCCCGACCCGGAACTGCCCGGCACCTCCATGCGCGACGACCTCGTGGTCCTGCTGGAGTCGCTGCGGCTGCGCGGACTGGCCGGCCGCACCTCGGCGATCCTGCACAACGTCCGCGCCCAGATGAAGTCCAGCCCTCAACTCTGGGCCGCCTACCACGAGACCGTCATCCAGCCGCGCCGCCGGGTGGGCCTGGAGGTGCTGCGCCGGGGCCGCGACAACGGCGAACTGCGCGCCGACGTCGACCTGGAGCTCCTCAACGACCTGGTGGTGGGCCCCGTCCTCGTCCGCACCGTGCTGCGGCCCGACGCGGACCTGCCCGCCGATCTCGCCGAGCGCGTGGTCGACACCCTGCTCCAGGGGCTGCGCCCGTCCGGCGGCTGACCCCGGCCGTTCCGTGCGGGTTTCGTCACAGACGCCACCCTGGTCACGCTCTTCAGGAACTGCCCGCGCGGCCCCGGACGTCTCCGCTCCCGTACGGCCGCCCGGGCGGCGGCGGAAAGGAACCGAACATCCCCTAGTGTCTTACGGACGACGGGGGCGACGGTGTGCACGGCAGGTTGTGAGGCAACGGTATGGCGCAGCAGGCGTACATGACGGAGACGGACGACGGGCGCCAGGGCCCCCGGACCCCGGCCTCCCGGATGCGGCGCCTGGTCGACCGTCTGGGCGCCCTGCGCGAGGACCGCGGCATCTGGCGCCGGGGCTGGGTGGTGGCCGTCTGCGCGCTGCTGCTGGCGCTGGTGATGCTGGCCCACGCGCACATCCCCAACGCGGTCGGCAACCTGGGCAGTCTGCTGGAGACGTTCCTGCCCTGGCTGGGCGTGTTCGTGCCGCTGCTGCTGGTGCTGGCCCTGGTCCGCCGCTCGGCGACGGCGCTCATCGCGGCGGTGCTCCCGGTGGTCGTGTGGCTGAACCTGTTCGGCGGTCTGCTCAGCGACAAGAACGCCTCCGGCGGGGATCTGACGGTGGCCACGCACAACGTCAACGCGGAGAACCCGGACCCGTCCGGCACGGCCCGCGAGGTGGCCGCGGCGGGCGCGGACGTGCTGGCGCTGGAGGAGCTCAAGGCCTCGGAGGTGCCCGCCTACCGGGCGGCGCTGTCGGACACGTACGCGTACCACGCGGTGGTCGGCACGGTCGGGCTGTGGTCCAAGTACCCGCTCAGCGACGTCAGGTCGGTGGACATCCGGCTGGGCTGGCAGCGGGCGATGCGCGCCACGGTGGACGCGCCGGCCGGCCGGGTCGCGGTGTACGTGGCGCATCTGCCGTCGGTGCGGGTGAAGCTGGAGGCGGGTTTCACGGCCCGTCAGCGCGACAAGAGCGCCGACGCGCTGGGGGAGGCCATCGCGGCCGAGCCGCTGGAGAACGTCGTCCTGCTCGGCGACCTCAACGGCACCATGAACGACCGCGCCCTGAAGGCGGTCACCTCCCAGATGCGCTCCACGCAGGGCGCGGTGGGCAGCGGCTTCGGCTTCAGCTGGCCGGCGTCGTTCCCGATGGCGCGGATCGACCAGATCCTGGTCAGGGGCGCCGAGCCGGAGAGCTCCTGGACGCTCCCGCCGACGGCGAGCGACCACCTGCCGATAGCGGCACGGCTGAAGGTCACCGGCACGGCGGACTGACCTCCCGGGGCCGGGGCCCCGGACACACGGCGGC
>MUNG01000069.1:534-6652 GCA_002154585.1 Streptomyces pseudogriseolus | reverse complement strand
CGGCGGCAGCCCCTCGCGCCAGCCGTTGGTGATGGGCAGCCGGCGGTCCTTGCCGAAGCCCTTCGGGGAGATCTTGGTGCCCGGCGGGTACTGGCGCCGCTTGTACTCCGCCCGGTCCACCATCCGCAGCGTCTTCTCGACCAGCTCGCGGTCGTACCCGGCCTCGACGATCTCGTCCGCGCCCTTGTCCTGGTCCACGTACAGCGCCAGGATCGCGTCCAGCACCGGGTAGTCCGGCAGCGAGTCCGTGTCCACCTGGCCGGGCCGCAGCTCCGCGCTCGGCGGCTTGGAGATCGAGTTCTCCGGGATCGGCGGCGTCTCGCCCCGTTCCTCGGCCGCGCGGTTGCGCCACCGCGCCAGCCGGAACACCAGCGTCTTGTAGACGTCCTTGATGGGCCCGTACGCGCCGACCGAGTCGCCGTACAGCGTCGAGTAGCCCACCGCCAGCTCGGACTTGTTGCCCGGGGCCAGGACGATGTGGCCCTCCTGGTTGGAGATGGCCATCAGCATCGTGCCGCGCAGCCGCGACTGGAGGTTCTCCTCCGCAAGGCCGGTCAGCTCCAGCGAGCCCATGTACGCGTCGAACATCGGCTCGATCGCCACCGTGCGGAAGTTCAGCCCGGTGCGCCGCGCCAGCTCCGCCGCGTCGCTCCTGGAGTGGTCCGAGGAGTACTTCGACGGCATGGACACGCCGTACACGTTCTCCGGGCCGACCGCGTCGCAGGCGATCGCGGCGACCAGCGCCGAGTCGATGCCGCCGGACAGCCCGATCAGCACCGAACGGAAACCGTTCTTCCGGACGTACGCCCGCAGGCCCACGACCAGCGCGGAGTACACCTCCGCGTCGTCGTCGAGGCGCTCCGCGTAGCCGCCGGTGTGCTCCGGCTCGTAGGCGGGGACCGGGTCCTCGGACAGCACGACCCGCTCGATGCGCAGCCCGTCGTCGACCACGCCCTCGGGCGCGTCGGCCGCCGCGGCCGGCAGGTCCAGGTCGACCACCAGGCACGTCTCGGAGAACTGCGGGGCACGCGCGACGACCTCGCCGTCCGCGCCGACGACGATGGAGTCCCCGTCGAAGACCAGGTCGTCCTGCCCGCCCATCATCGCCAGGTACGCGGTGGTGCAGCCGGCCTCCTGCGCCCGCTTGCGCACCAGCTCGAGGCGCGTGTCGTCCTTGTCCCGCTCGTACGGCGAGGCGTTCACCGACAGCAGCAGCCCGGCCCGCGCCGAACGCGCCGCCGGCACCCGGCCGCCGTCCTGCCACAGGTCCTCGCAGATGGCCAGCGCCACGTCCACCCCGTGCACCCGCACCACCGGCAGGGTGTCGCCGGGCACGAAGTACCGGAACTCGTCGAAGACGCCGTAGTTGGGCAGGTGGTGCTTGGCGAAGCTCAGCACCACCTCGCCCCGGTGCAGCACGGCCGCCGCGTTGCGCGGGGCGCCCGCGGGCTGCCCGTACTTCGGCTGGGCTGAGGCGCTGCGGTCCAGGTAGCCGACGACCACCGGCACGTCGCCGAGGCCCTCCTCCGCGAGCCGCGCGGCGAGGGCGCGCAGGGACGCCCGGGAGGCCTCCACGAAGGACGACCGCAGGGCGAGGTCCTCGACCGGATATCCGGTCAGCGCCATCTCAGGGAACGCCACGAGATGCGCCCCCCGCCCGGCGGACTCCCGGGTCCGGCGGACAATCGTTTCCGCGTTGCCGGCGAGATCGCCGACGCTCGAGTCGATCTGATTCAGGGCGAGTCGTAGTTGAGGCACCCGGCCAGTGTAATCGTCAAAGCGACGCGATGGGGGGCGGCAGGCCCGCGGACCGTGCCGGAACGCCCGCCGTCACGGCCGCGCGGCCGCTCCCCGCGCCCTCAGCATGTCCGCCATCAGCCGGATCTCCGACTGCTGCCCCTCGACCGTCCCGCGCGCCAGCCGCCTGCCCGCCTCCACCTCGCAGGCGCGCACACAGCCCTCGGCCATGTGCACCCCGCCCCGGTGATGGTCCGTCATCAGCTGGAGGTAGAACACCTCCGCCTGCCTGCCGTTCAGCCGGCCCAGCCGCGCCATCTCCGCGTCCGTCGCCATGCCCGGCATCAGCGCGCCGTCCTCGCCGGCGGCCATGTCGCCCATCCCCATCCAGGACATGGGCGGATCGGCGGACACCTTCGGCAGCTCCCACAGGTCGAGCCAGCCCAGCAGCATGCCCCGCTGGTTGGCCTGCGTCTGGGCGATGTCGTAGGCGAGCCGCCGCACCTCCTCGTCGTCGGTGCGGTCGCGCACGACGTACGACATCTCCACGGCCTGCTGATGGTGCACCGCCATGTCCCGGGCGAACCCGGCGTCCGCCGAGTCCGCCGCCGGGACGGGCGTGGCACGCCCCTCGTCGCCGTCCGCCGAGGCCACCGCCCACCCGGTCGCCGCGGCGGCGGCGAGCACCGCCGCCGCCACCGAGCCGGCCAGGGCGGGCCGCCTCACTTCGACAGCCCGTTGGTGCAGGCCGCACCCGGCTCGGGCGTCTGCGCGCCCTGCACGAACTTCTCCAGGAACGCGTCCACGGCCGGGTCGGCGGCGCCGGTCACCGTGCGCTGGTGGCCCCACGCGGTCAGCACGATCGGGTCCTTCTGCCCGTCGACCGGGCTCATCAGCGTGTACGGCGTCTTCTCCACCTTCGCCGCCAGCGCCTCGACGTCCGCCTTCGGCGCGTCGCCGTTGTACGTCACCCACACCGCGCCGTGCTCCAGCGAGTGGACGGCGTTGGTGTCGTTGATCTCGTCCTCGTAGACGTCCCCGTCGCAGTTCATCCACACGGGGTTGTGGTCGCCGCCCACGGGAGGCGTGACCGGGTAGTCCACGGACTTCGTGACGTGGTTGCGGCCCAGCGTGCCCTTCCAGGCGCGCACGCCGTCCGCGTCCGTGACGAACTTGCCGGCGTTCTTCGCGTCGTCCGCCGCGCTGCTGCCGCCACCGTCGCCGTCCGACTGCGACCGCACGAGCACCACCCCGCCGGCGACCAGTCCCGCGACGACCACCACGGACGCGGCGACGACGAGGATCCGGTTGCGGCGCTCACGGGCCTGCTCGGCGCGCCGCATCTCCTCGACGCGTGCCGTGCGTGCCGCGCTGCTCTTCTTGGCGGAGCCCATGAGGTGTCCTTCGGGTCGGAGGAGGTGGGGCCGGAGTGACGATCGGGTCAACTGATCGTAATGGGGGAGAGGGGCGAGTCGTAGGGGGCGGCGGCGACGGACCGGACCTGGCGGAAACGGTGAGGGTCCGGACGTAAATTTTGAGCCAGGATTCCGATTACCTACGCTGCCGGTATGCGGCTGCTGCGCTCCACCGACCTCGCCCTGCGGGTCCTCATGCGCCTCGCCGTGGCCGGCGACACCACCCCGACCACGCGGGAGGTCGCGGAGGCCATGGACGTGCCGTACACGCACGCCGCGAAGGTCGTCGCCGACCTCCAGCACCGGGGGCTGCTCACCGCCCGGCGCGGCCGGGGCGGCGGCCTGACCCTGACCGAACAGGGCCGCGGGGCCTCCGTGGGCGGTCTGGTCCGCGCCCTGGAGGGCGAGGGGGACGTCGTCGACTGCGACGGCGCCGCCACCACCGCCCCCTGCCCGCTCCGGTCCGACTGCCGGCTGCGCGGCGCGCTGCGGCGGGCCCAGGAGGCGTTCTACGCCTCGCTGGACCCGCTGACGGTCGCGGACCTCACGGCGGACCCGACGGGCCCCCTGCTGCTGGGCGTCCCACGCGTCCGGTCCTAGCGGCCCGTATCTGTCACCGCGCGAGCCAGAGGTCCGGCGTCACCGCGCGAGCCAGAGGTCCGGCCCGAACACCTCGTAGTGCACGTCCGCCGGGGCCACGCCCTTGCCGATCAGCTGCTCCCGGACCTTCCGCATGAACGGCAGCGGACCGCACAGGTACGCGCGCGTACCGCTCGCGACCGGCACGTCCGCCAGATCGACGTACCCGGTGTCCGCGTCCGCCGGGGCGTCCTGCTCGTACCAGAACCGCACGGTCGCGTCCGGCAGCTTCGCCGCGTAGGCCTCGTGGTCGGTGCGCAGAGCGTGGTGGGCGGGGGAGCGGTCGCCGTGCACGACGGTGACCGGTGCGCGGTGCCCGGACCCGGCGAGGTGCCCGAGCATCGCGACCACCGGGGTCACGCCGATGCCGGCGGAGGCCAGCAGCAGCGGGGTGTCGTCGCCGGCGTCCAGCACCAGGTCGCCGTACGCCTCCGACAGCTCCAGCACGTCGCCGGCGCGGACGCGCGCGTGGAGGTGGCCGGACACCTCGCCCTCGGGCGCCGGCTCCTCGTGCACCCGCTTGACGCTGAACTGCCGCAGACCGGGGCCGGGCTCCCCGGAGAGGCTGTACTGCCGTATCTGCCGGGCGCCGTCCGCGAGCGCGACGCGCACGGAGACGTACTGGCCGGGGCGGAAGCCGCGCACCGGGCCGCCGTCGGCCGGACGCAGCCGGAAGGTCACCACGTCGGCGGTCTCGGTCACCCGCTCGACGACCTCCCAGGGCCGCCAGGCGGCCCCGCCGCGCTCCTCGTGGAGCCGCTTCTCGACGGCGATCAGGGCGTTGGCCATCAGCCAGTAGACCTCCTCCCAGGCGGCGGCCACCTCGGGCGTCACGGCGTCGCCCAGCACCTCGGCGATGGCGGCGAACAGGTGCTCGTGGACGATCGCGTACTGGTCGGGGGAGACGCCCAGGGAGGCGTGCTTGTGGGCGATGCGCGACAGCATCGCGTCGGGCCGGTCGTCGGGGTGGTCCACCAGGTGGGCCGCGAAGGCCGCGACGGAGCCCGCGAGGGCCTGGCGCTGGGTGCCGGCGGCCTGGTTGCCGCGGTTGAACAGGTCGCGCAGCAGCTCGGGACGGGCGGCGAACATCCCGGCGTAGAAACGCTCGGTGATCTCGCCGAGGGACGCGCCCACGGCGGGAAGGGTGGCGCGGACGGTGGCGGCGGACTGCTCGGACAGCATGAGGTCTCTTCTCCTCGTCGCTCGGATGCCTGCGCCCCCATTAAAACTTGCATCCTGGACTCCAATTTAGGCGGGGGGTGTTCTGTCGTGGAGAGGCCCCTGACCGGGCAGGATGAGCAAAGGAGCCGTGTGTCCGCCCGGCCCCGGCGGTTCAGACCGCGGCCGGTCGCCCGACCGGGCCCGGCAACGCGTATGAAACGCTGGTGTGGTGGGATGCACGAGTGCCGGACCGTCTCCCGGGGACCGGGAGGAACGGGCGGCCTGACCGGCAGGAATGGGGAAGCGGAAGATGGACAAGCAGCAGGAGTTCGTGCTCCGGACGTTGGAGGAGCGCGACATCCGGTTCGTTCGCCTGTGGTTCACCGACGTCCTGGGCTTCCTCAAGTCCGTGGCCGTCGCCCCGGCCGAGCTCGAGCAGGCCTTTGACGAGGGCATCGGCTTCGACGGCTCCGCCATCGAGGGCTTCGCCCGCGTGCACGAGTCCGACATGATCGCCAAGCCGGACCCGTCGACGTTCCAGATCCTGCCCTGGCGCGCCGAGGCGCCCGGCACCGCCCGGATGTTCTGCGACATCCTCATGCCGGACGGCTCCCCGTCCTTCGCGGATCCGCGCTACGTCCTCAAGCGCGCCCTCGCCCGCACCTCCGACCTGGGCTTCACCTTCTACACCCACCCGGAGATCGAGTTCTTCCTGCTGAAGGACAAGCCGGTCGACGGCAGCCGCCCGACCCCGGCGGACAACTCCGGCTACTTCGACCACACCCCGCAGAACGTCGGCATGGACTTCCGCCGCCAGGCGATCACGATGCTGGAGTCGATGGGCATCTCGGTGGAGTTCTCCCACCACGAGGGCGCCCCCGGCCAGCAGGAGATCGACCTGCGCTACGCGGACGCGCTGTCCACGGCGGACAACATCATGACGTTCCGCCTGGTCATGAAGCAGGTGGCGCTGGAGCAGGGGGTCCAGGCGACCTTCATGCCCAAGCCCTTCTCCGAGCACCCCGGCTCGGGCATGCACACCCACCTGTCCCTCTTCGAGGGCGACCGCAACGCCTTCTACGAGTCGGGCGCGGAGTACCAGCTCTCCAAGGTGGGCCGCTCCTTCATCGCGGGCCTGCTGCGGCACGCGGCGGAGATCTCCGCCG
>MUNG01000069.1:0-515 GCA_002154585.1 Streptomyces pseudogriseolus | reverse complement strand
CGCTCGGCGCTGGTCCGCGTGCCCATGTACAAGCCCGGCAAGACCGGCTCGGCCCGTGTGGAGGTCCGCTCCCTCGACTCCGGCACCAACCCGTACCTGGCCTACGCCCTGCTCCTCGCGGCAGGTCTCAAGGGCATCGAGGAGGGTTACGAGCTTCCGCCGGGTGCCGAGGACGACGTCTGGGCCCTCTCCGACGCAGAACGCCGCGCCCTGGGCATCGAGCCGCTCCCGCAGAACCTGGGCGAGGCGCTCACCCTGATGGAACGCAGCGACCTGGCCGCCGAGACGCTCGGCGAGCACGTCTTCGACTTCTTCCTGCGCAACAAGAAGCAGGAGTGGGAGGAGTACCGCAGCGAGGTCACCGCCTTCGAGCTGCGGAAGAACCTGCCGGTGCTGTAAGGGCTGGGGGGTGAGGGGCGCCCGCCCCCTCACCCCCCAGCCGGGCCCCCGGTCAGCCCATCGTCTTCGCCCCGTCCAGCGACTCACGGATGATGTCCGCGTGGCCCGCGTGCTGG
>MUNG01000688.1:502-878 GCA_002154585.1 Streptomyces pseudogriseolus | reverse complement strand
ATTCGTCGTTCCGTGCGGTTCGCGACCGGCTCGACGTGGAACACGTTAGGAGCCATGTAGGTCAGATCAGGTCCTAGTTGCCTCACCTCTCGTGTCGCGATGCGGAAGCCGCTGATCCGCTTCCCGCGAGGGGCCTTGTCAGTTCGCGGGCGTGCCCTTACTGTCCCGACGCACGGACAGAAAGCGCTTTCTCGAAACGCCGGCCGATGGGTTCGACCCACCCCGCTCGACCTCATCGTTCAGTGACATGCCCATGACAGCAACCGACCGCGAACGACGAAAGGCAACCACCATGAGACGAGCAGTCGCCGTACGCCTCTCCGCGTTACTGGCCGCCGGGGCCCTGACCGCCGCCGGCGGCGTGGCACTGTCCACG
>MUNG01000688.1:0-491 GCA_002154585.1 Streptomyces pseudogriseolus | reverse complement strand
GGTCGAGGGAACCATCAACCACGGCAACACCGCCAAGGTGTCCGGCAGCAGCTGCAACACCGCGGCCGGCGTGATCGAGCTGAAGCAGATCAGCAACGTCACCATCGTCGGCGTCGGCAACGGCGCGGTCTTCGATCAACTGGGCATCCACATCCGGGAGTCCAGCAACATCATCATCCAGAACGTGACCGTCCGGAACGTCAAGAAGTCCGGCTCGCCCACGTCGAACGGCGGCGACGCCATCGGCATGGAAAGCGGTGTCAGGAACGTCTGGGTGGACCACGTCACCCTAGAGGCGTCCGGCGGGGAGTCCGAGGGCTACGACGGCCTGTTCGACATGAAGGACGACACCCAGTACGTGACGCTGTCGTACAGCGTCCTGCGCAACTCCGGGCGCGGCGGCCTCATCGGCTCCAGCGAGAGCGACCGCTCCAACGGGTACGTGACGTTCCATCACAACCTGTACGAGAACATCGACTCCCGTACGCCGC
>MUNG01000687.1 GCA_002154585.1 Streptomyces pseudogriseolus | reverse complement strand
CACCCGAACCCTCCGCACCAGCCCCCGCGCCCCCTCCTCGCGGATCACCGCCACGCAGTCCGCCCAGTCACCCGCCCCGAACCGGTCCACCCACCGCGTCGCACCGTCCGTCAGCGCCGTCAGGGCCCGCACCCGGTCCCGGGGCAGGGAGACGGTGACGGCGCGTGACGACACCGACGGATCCGCCGCGNNGTCCAGCCGGTCGTCCCTGATCGCCGTGACCCTCCCGTCCGGCGACTCCACCAGCAGCACCGAGTCGGACAGCACCAGACAGTCCACCGAGCCGGGTGACCACCGGGCCAGCACCACCGTTGCCTGCGGCGTACGGGGGTGAGAAAGGTCACAGGTCGCGGCATGACTCTCGGCCGTACGCGCGATACCCCGCGACAGCAGCGCGGCCGGCGGAACATCCGGGAGGGAAACGGTCAGTTCGGTCAGCGCGCCGCCCAGCCGGGCGGTGAACCAGGGCACCGAATGCAGACAGCCGCCCCCGTCCGACGGCGGCGTGACACCGTCCAGGAGCACGAGCGCGCCGCCCTGACCCGAGGCCGGGAGCGCGACACTCGCGAAGTCTTCGTTGGGGCGCCCCGGATCACCGGGTTCCGAAACAAGCTCCGTGCGCATCCGGCCAGTCTGCACGAGCTCCCCACAACGACCGCGAGAGCCCGGCGACGCACGCCACTCCTCCACAGGCGCGCAGGTCAAGCGCCTGATTTGGGAGGGAATGAAGGCCTCCGGGAAGCCGTGGCGGCGAATATTGCCACCGCCCGCCGCAG
>MUNG01000686.1 GCA_002154585.1 Streptomyces pseudogriseolus | reverse complement strand
GGCAGCAGCAGCCGCCGCAGCACATCGAGCCCTCGGACGGGACCGACTCGGGTGACATCGAGAGCGGTGCCACGATCCGTTTCTCCGCCGCCGCGTTGAAGCGGGAGATCGCTGAGCGCGAGGCCGCCGAGGCGGAGAAGGAGGCGGACGCCTCCCCGTCCGACACCGACTCCAGCACTGACACCGACGCCGACACAGACACCGACGTCGACACCGACGCCGACGGCTCCGAGGCTTCCGGTGAGCCGGTTGGTCCGGACGACGAGGTCTCCGACGACGCCTTGTCGGAGCCCCGTGACGATGCCGACGAGCGTGACGGGCTCGACGTCGACTCCTTCGGGCCCGACGACGTCCACAGCTCTGCCGAGGAGGAGAAGGACGCGGAAGACGACGAATCCGCCGCGTCCGCTTCCGACTCGGAGGCCTCCGACTCCGCGGCTGACGTGGAGGACGAGGGTACGGCGGCTGACGAGGACGACGACGAGGACGAGCCCCAGGACGCCGTTCCCACGAGCGCCGACGTCCAGGACAGCGTGCCCCAGGACGCCGCCCCGGGTCCTGTCGACGCGCCCCAGGCGCCCTCCGTTCCGCCCGCCTACCCGAGCGCTCCGCCGGCGGGCGG
>MUNG01000685.1 GCA_002154585.1 Streptomyces pseudogriseolus | reverse complement strand
CCGGCACGCCGGCCACCCCGCCCGCGCCGAGCACCCCGCCGACGCCCACCGACACGGTGCACCACCTCGAGAACGCCGGCACCGGCACCCTCACCGCCATGGCGGGCCACACCTTCGCCGAACGCGTCTCCGCCCGCGCGGAGACCGAGGCCGGCAAGGCGGTCGCCAAGGTGCGGATCCNNTGGCGACCGTCACCACCGACGCGTCCGGCGTCGCGGTGGCGCCCGCACTGGTGGCGGGGGAGCGGACCGGCGCGTTCGCCGTCCAGGCGGCCGTCGTCGGCCGCTCGGTCAAGGGCGTCCCGTACAAGGCGACGGTCACCGAACGCGCCGCCGACGCCGCGGGCGGCGAGTTCGCCGAGCCGGTCGCGGTCAGGGCCACCTACCGCGGCGCGGCCGCCGGGAAGGTCGCCGCCACCGCCACCCTCGTGACGTCCGCCGACGACCCCGCCGTGAACGACAAGGGCCCCTACTTCAAGGACGCCGACGGCAAGGCGGTCCGCACCCTGACCGGCCTCACGACGGACGCGGACGGGCTGCTGACCCTGCCGAAGCTCGACGACGGCCGCCTGGACGGCGAACGCGCCGGTCCGCTCCCCCGCCACCAGTGCGGGCGCCACCGCGACGCCGGACGCGTCGGTGGTGACGGTCGCCACGCTCTCGCCGCCGGTGAAGACGGTGTCGGTGTCGCCGACGATCGTGAAGCGGATCCGCACCTTGGCGAC
>MUNG01000684.1 GCA_002154585.1 Streptomyces pseudogriseolus | reverse complement strand
ACCCGCACCACCCGCACCACCGGCCGACGAGAACGAAAACGACGACCGGGACCGGGGCCTCTGCCTCCCCTTGCTCAACATCTGCCTGGGCGGCTGAAAGCAACGGCGTTGGTCAGTCGGAGGCCGGCGCGGGTGTCCGCCGATTGAGCAGCCAGGGCTCGACGACGCCGAGGCCACGGACGGGCCGCTGCCACATCGGCTGGAGCGCGAACCGGTACGAGGGCGGCTCCTCGCCCTCCTTCTCCGCGGCGGCGGCCGCCTCGGCAGCGGCGGCCTCACTGGCCGGCGCGTCACCGGTGCGGATCAGCTCCTGGGCGAAGTCGGCGTCGACGAGCACGGCGTCGCGGGGAGCGATGGAGGTCAGCCGGGAGGCCAGATTGACGGTGGTGCCGAAGACATCGCCCATCCGGGTGGTGACGGTGCCGAAGGCCATGCCGACGCGCAGTTCCGGCATGGTCTCGTCGTTCGCCATGGTCTCTATCAACCGCAGGGCGATCTCGGCAGCCGTCCCGGCGTCGTCGGCGGCGTACAGCACCTCGTCACCGAGGGTCTTGATGAGCCGCCCGCCGCGCGCGGCGACCAGGTCGGCGGCGGTGGTCTCGAAGGCCTCGACCAGCTCGCCGAGCTCCTCCTCCTCCATCCGCCGGGTCAGACGGGTGAAGCCCACGAGGTCGGCGAAGGCGACGGCGAGCCGCCGGTCCACCATCTCCTCGTCGTCGGCCTCCTGCACCACGCGCCCGGCCGAGGCGGCGAGCTGCCGCCGCCACACGTAGACGAGGAACTCCTCCAGCTCGGGCAGGAGCAGCTCGACGATCGGATACGTGACCTCGGTACGGGTCATGCCGGGCTCGGGCGGCTCCGTGAGCCCTTCCAGGAACGAGTCGATCTGCCACTCGGCCAGCCGCGCGGTGGTCTGACCGGTGGACCGGGCGACCTGCACGGCCATGGCCTCGCTCAGCAGGCCGGCCTCCACCAGACCCGCGAGGCGGCGCAGGGCGAGGACGTCCGCCTCCGTCAGGGCCTTCGCCTGCCCTACGTCGGCGAAGCCCATGGCACGCCAGAAGCGGGTGGCGAGCTCCATCGTGACGCCTGCGCTGCGGGCCGCCTGGAACGGCGTGTAGCGGCGCTCGGCGCCCAGGATGAGCTGCTCGAGGCGCAGAGCAAGCGGATCCTCGCCGTCGCCCTGCGCGTCCGCACCCGAGTCGTCGACGCTCACGCGTTGCTGCCCTTTCCGATCTGTCACGGCCATGTCTCGACCGGGCTCAACTCTACGGCAGGTGTGCGGTAGCTCACTCCGTCAGGTTGGGCCGTGAGGGAGGTGCGAGGGCGCGTGCCCTCACTTGCGCGCCGGGGGCACGGCGCCGGCGCCCTTTTCAACCTCCGGTTGCCCGGACGGGGCGGGGTGTTGCACACCCCGAGGGCGTGTAGGCGCAGCGGGAGGTACCCCCCATCGCCCCAGCGGCACGAATGCCCGCAGGCGGCGCCGGGTTGGAAGGCACCCGCCGAGGGGGTGTTCACGCTCGGCGGGTGCCGGTACTAGGCCGCTCGGGCTGTCGGGAGTGGGTCGGCCGTGTGCATCGGGCGGTTGAGGCCCAGGTCGGTCAGGAGGGCCGTGGCCACGCGGTCGGCGGAGCGGAGGGCGCCCTGCACCGCGCCGCCGTCGCGGTGGTCGCCGCAGACGTACAGGCCGGCCAGCAGTCGTACCGGACGGTGCAGGTCGTGCGGCGGGCGCATCACGGGGGCCGCGTCGGCGGTGTGCCGTACCGCCAGCGTCTCCCAGCGCGCCGTCGGCACCCCGTACAGCCGCGCCAGATGGGCCCGTACCGCCGTGTCGGTGTCCGCCGTGGCCGGGCCGAGGACCGTGGAGGTCACCAGGGTGCGGCCGGCCGGGGCGCGGGACGGGTCGACCGCGCTGACGACCGCCGTGTGCGCCACGGGCCCGCCCCGGTCCGCGTCCAGCAGCAGCGAGGCGTCCGTGCCCGGCGGCTCGTCGGTGGTGTGGTGCACCACCGTCACCGGGTGGAAGTCCGGCACCCGCAGCCCCGGCAGCAGCTCCGCCGCGTCCCGCGCGCCCGTCGCGACCAGCACGGCCGCGCACCGGAGCTCCCCGTGCTCCGCGGTGGTCACCGAGGTCGTCGACACCGAGGTGACCCGCACCCCCGTGTGCACCGTGCCCGGCGGCAGCGACCGCGCCAGCGACTGGGGCAGCGCCTCCGCCCCGCCCTCCGGCAGGCACAGCCGCCCGCGCGCGAAGTCGCGCAGCGCGAGGTCCGCCGTCCTGCTGGACGTGACGAGCTCCGGGTCGCACAACAGGGCGGCGAGCAGCGGGCGCAGGAAGCCGTCGACGGTGCGCGCGGGCAGTCCCCGGCCGTGCAGCGCCTCGGCAGCGGTCGTCTCGGGGCGGGCCAGCAGCCGCTCCGTCGACGTGCCCGCCAGCCGGTTCAGCGCGGCGCCGAGCCGCGCCTGGTCCAGCGCCGTGCCCAGCGGGGCGCCGCCCCGGTTGCGGGGCACGGACACCTGCCGTCCGGGGACCGCGACCGGCCTGCGCGGCCCCGGCCGGGGGGCGCTCGCCAGGGCGCGCACCGCGTGAAGTGCGCCCCTCGCGCCCATCGCGCTCCGTGCGCCACGTGCGCGCCGGCTGCCCGGCTGCACGCCCGCGCGGTGGTGCCGCCCGTCGCTGTGCAGCAGGACACCGGGCGCGAAGGGCCGCAGCACCAACTCCTCGAGACCCGGGGTGACATGCAGTTCGGCGTACGCCGTGGACAGCAGCCGGCCGACTCTGTCGAGGCGGAAGCCGTCGACCTTCTCGGTCGCCATGCGGCCCCCCACCTCGTGGGCGGCCTCCAGGACGACGGTGGAGACTCCTGCGCTGGTCAGCCGACGTGCCGCGGAGAGACCGGCCACCCCGGCTCCCACGACGACGACGTCCGCCTGGTACGTGGGCTTGAGCACGTCCCCTCCTCGAGGTTGCGCGGGCGCTGGAGACGTCATGCCCTCAACAGGCCCCAGGGATACCCGAGTTCGGCTCGAGGTTAGGTCCGTACCCGGGCCCCGGGTCAGGCGCGCACGCACAGTGCACGGGCGCACGACGGTCGCATACGCCCCCCGGACGGGCACGGTCCGGTCGCAGAGGGATCAGGAGAGGTCGCCCGCCTCACCTCACAGCGCCGCCCTGATCGCCCCCTCGATCCGCGGGAACGCGAAGCGGAACCCCGACTCCAGCAGCCGCGTGGGACGCACCCGCGCGCTGCCCAGCACGTCCCCCGCCATCTCGCCGAGCACCGCCCGCAGCACCGGCGCCGGCACCGCGAACACGGCGGGCCGGCGCAGCACGTGCGCCATCGCCGCGGTGATCTCACGATTCGTCAGCGGCTCGGGCGCCGTCAGGTTGAACGGCCCCGACAGCCCCTCGGTGTCCAGGAGATGCCGCAGCGCCGCCACCTCGTCGTGCAGCGCGATGTACGACCAGTACTGGCGCCCGTCCCCGAGCCGCCCGCCCAGACCGGCCCGGAACAGCGGGAACAGCCGCCCCCACGCCC
>MUNG01000683.1 GCA_002154585.1 Streptomyces pseudogriseolus | reverse complement strand
GGCCGAGCGATGGCCGCGAGGGCGGTGGCGTCTGTACCTGTTCGACGACGCGTCCCGGCGCGCGCGGATGATCGACTTCGAGCCGTTGGGCACGGACAAGCTGCTGGGAGTCCGTAACACCCGGCTGACGACCTCCGACGAGCAGGGCCACGAGGCGGGGTCCGAGTCCGGCGAAGGGCGGTCCCCGGTGCGCGTCCCGCACTGCCACGCACCCGCGTTCGGCGACTGGCACGTGTTCGCGCCGTTCCTCGCCCAGCAGGGCCACGAGCCCGTCGCGACCGTGGTGCTGAACGACGTGTCGGTGGAGGAGGGGGCGGGACCGCTGCGCCCCACCGGCATCGAGCGACTGTTCGTACCGGGTCCGCGCGACACCCCGGACGGGCCGGCCGTCGTCGAGCCCGCCGACGCCGGCATGCTGCGCATCACGTCGGGGCGGCTGGCCGTCACGGACCCCGGCTACGTCTCGGATCCGCGCACCGTCGCCGTGCCGCCGGGCGAGTACCCGGTCACGCTGTCGCTGCTCCGCACGGCACGCTCGGTGGAGGTCGCCGCGGCCAGGGTGACGTTCCTCGACACCCCGCCCCACGCGTGGGAGATGACTCTGCGGCCCGACGAGGACCCGGGGCTGCTCGGCGAAGGCGAGTTCTACGGCGTCGGCGTCGACACCGGCACGGTGGCCTTCATGGACGCGACCCGGGAGGTGGACGACGAGACGCTGGACGACGAGGTGTTCGACCCCCTCTCCTTCGTCGACCGCCCCAGTGTCGAACTGCCCGGCACGGGCACCGAGCCGAACCTCATCGCCTTCACCGCCGGCTGGGGCGACGGGTCCTACCCCGTCTGGACAGGCCGCACGGAGGACGGACAGGCCGCCTGCGTCGTCGTCGACTTCCGGCTCTGCCCCACCGACCAGGAGACGGACACCCCCGGCGGCACCGGGCCCTCGCCCGC
>MUNG01000682.1 GCA_002154585.1 Streptomyces pseudogriseolus | reverse complement strand
GTTGAGGCAGAGCGGGGCGTCGCGGTCGAAGTCTCCGGGCGTCATCGCCGTCCAGTCGCGTTCCCGACGCTCGCCCACCCGGCACCCCCGCTCCCCGTCCACCCGGAAAGGTTATCGGCAGGTCCGGTGCCCGCCGGACGCCATGTCGTACGGGGCCACGAAATGATGAGACGTAGGTCACACAAGCAGAGCTGTCACACTTCGCGGGGCCGTTCCGTCAGTGAAGCGACACCGTATCGACGGACCGACCTTGGAGAGCACATGAACGCGCGTATCGACTTCTTCGCCAACCCCGTCGCCGGCAAGGTGCTGCGCCACATCAACTCGGCGGGCCGGGCCGCGNNCGCGCCAGCCAGATCAACGGCTGCGGCTTCTGCACCGACATGCACACCAAGGACGCCGCGGCGGCGGGCGAGACCCAGCTGCGTCTCAACCTGGTCGCCACCTGGCGCGAGGCCACCGTCTTCACCGAGGCGGAGCGCGCGGCGCTCGAACTGGCCGAGCAGGGCACCCGGATCGCGGACGCGGCCGCCGGGGTCACCGACGAGGCGTGGGCCAACGCGGCGAAGCACTACAACGAGGACGAGCTCGCCGCGCTGATCTCGCTGATCGCGATCATCAACGCCTACAACCGCATCAACGTCATCAACCAGCAGCCCGCGGGCGACTACCAGCCCGGCCAGTTCGGCTGATCCTCTCCCCCGGCGGGGCCCCTTCCGGCAACGGGAGGGGCCCCGTTCGCTACACCCGGGAAAGCGCGGTGCGCAGGGCCGCCGGGGTCGCCGCCGCCCACGCCTGCGGCGAGCAGGAGTGCGGGTACGGCACCGGCGCCGGGGCGTCCCGGCGGTCGTAGCCGGCGAACACCTCGGGCAGCCGGTGTCCGCTGCGGGCGGCGGCCGCGGTGAGCCCGTCGGCGAGGGCGCGCACCTCGTCGCCGAGGCCGTACCGGGCGAGACCCAGCGCGATCAGGGCGTTGTCGTGCGGCCAGACGCTGCCGCGGTGGTACGACAGCGGGTGGTAGGGCGCCTGTCCGCTCGCCAGGGTCCGGACTGCCCAGCCGGAGAAGAAGTCCGGCCGCAGCAGCCGCCGTCCCGTGATGCGGGCCCGCTCGTCGTCGAGGATGCCCGACCACAGCAGATGGCCCGCGTCGGAGGCCAGGGCGTCGGCCTGGCGGCCCGTGCCGTCCAGGGCGAGCGCGGGGAAGGCGGCCTCCGGCATCCAGAAGTCCCGCAGGAAGCGTTCGCGCAGTCCGGCCGCGAGGCCGTCGAGGCGGCGGGCGTAGGCGTCGTCGTCCCAGACGTCCCTGGCGAGCCGGGCGGTGCGCAGCAGCGCGTCGTAGGCGTAGCCCTGCACCTCGCTGACGGCGAGGGGGCCTTCGGCGGGGGTGCCGTCGGCGAAGCGAATCGAGCCCGGGGAGTCCTTCCAGTTCTGGTTGACCAGGCCGCCGGGGTCCGGGGTGTAGACGAGGTAGCCGCGCTCCTCGAGTCCGCCGTCGGTGAGCATCCAGTCGACGGCGCGGCGGGCGTGCTGCTCCAGGCGCTCGGCGAGCGTGCGGTCGCCGGTGGTCTCGTGGTGGGCGTGCAGCAGGACCAGGAACAGGGGCGTGGCGTCGACGGTGCCGTAGTAGCGGCCGTAGGGAATCTGCCGGAAGTGGGCGAGTTCGCCCTTGCGGACCTCGTGCACGATGCGGCCGGGCTGTTCGCCGCGGAACGCGTCGTAGGTCTGCCCCTGGGTGGCGGCGAGCGCCCCGAGCGTGGCGGCTGCGGTCCCGGGCAGGTAGGGCAGCAGGAAGAGTGAGGTGAGGAGGGAGTCCCGGCCGAACAGGGTGAGGAACCAGGGGCTGCCGGCCGCGGGGACGGCCAGGTCCTCGCCGTCGACGCCGGTGGCGTGGACGGTGAGCAGGTCGAGGTCCGTCATGCCCTGTTCGACGGCGCGGTCCAGGTCGGACGCGCCGGGCGGCAGTGTCCGCCGGGTCCGTCCCGCCGGGCGGGGCACGGGCGGGAGCGGTGCGTGCGGGCGGGCGTGGACGATCAGGCGCAGCTCGGCCCGGCCGTGCGGCTCCAGGGCGAGCCGCCAGCGCAGGGTGCGGGCGGTGCCGCCGTCCGGGGTCTC
>MUNG01000681.1 GCA_002154585.1 Streptomyces pseudogriseolus | reverse complement strand
ACGCCGTGGGTTTCTGGGCGCTCACCCGCGTCTGACCGGCGCGGCACCGCGCGCACCACCGGCACCACAGGCGTCACCCGTCACGGCACCGGGTCACCCGGAAAGATCCGCGCCCCGCCGCCGGGCCACCACCGTCCACACCCCGAGCCCCACCACCAGGGCGCTCCCGGTGCCGATACCGCCCGCCGCGAGCACCCGGTACAGGGTCGCGTCGCCCGCGGTACCGCCCCCGCCCGTGGCCGAGCCGCCCGGACCGCCGTCGACGCTGAAGACGTCCGACGGCACCGCGCCGCCCGCGTAGTCCGGCCCGGCCTGCGCCGTCCCGCCCAGCCGCACCCGCAGCGTCAGCGGCACGGGCCCGTCGCCGAAGTCCTCCGCGACCTTCGGGGAGAGGTGGGCGACGAGGTAGTAGACGCCGGCGAACCGCACGGCCGAGACCTGCTGCCCGGAGGCGTGCCGGTTCTCGTAGGCGACCGGCGGCAGGGGCTTGAGCGCCTTGGACTTCTGGCCGCCGTTGTAGCCGACGGACAGGTCCTCGACCTGGCCGCGCACCGGGTTGTAGAGGTCGAGGGTGAGCGCGGAGNNCCCTCGTCGAGCGGGGCCGCCTGGGCGAACCCCGCGCCGCCCTGGCGGCGTCGGGCGGTTCCCTGCACGGGGGAGGGTGTGGCCGAGTCCCATGCCTCGGGCGCCGCCGTGCCGTCCGGTGTCCTCGTCCCGGGCTCCGACACCGTGCCGAGCTCCAGCTCCCAGGGGTCGGGGGAGGCGCCGCGGGCGTCGGGGGCGGCGCGCTCGACGGTCACGTAGTACGTGCCGGCCTCGGCGCA
>MUNG01000680.1 GCA_002154585.1 Streptomyces pseudogriseolus | reverse complement strand
CTCCCCGCCCTCCACCCGCGTCCCCCGCGCCCGCAGGCGGGCCGCGACGGTCGGGGCGGCGACGTACACCCATGCCCGGACCGCCGTGCCGTCGGCCTCCCGCGTCACCGTCCGCTCCACCCGGTCGTAAAGGTTGCGCGGGTCACCGGGGACGT
Organism: Streptomyces pseudogriseolus; assembly: GCA_002154585.1. Taxonomy (GTDB): domain Bacteria; phylum Actinomycetota; class Actinomycetes; order Streptomycetales; family Streptomycetaceae; genus Streptomyces; species Streptomyces pseudogriseolus. The sequence goes on along the minus strand of MUNG01000680.1, from coordinate 394 downwards.
ACTCCTCCAGGCGGTCCAGCAGCGCCAGCAGCTCCTCGTACGACTCCGGCCGCGCGGTGACCAGTTCGCCGCGCACCTCGCCCTCCGGCGCCTCGACGGCGTACGGGTAGCCGGGCCCCTCGTACAGCGCCGCGCCCCGCAGCAGGCCCGGCTCCTCGTGTGCCGTGCGGCCGCGCAGGAAGCGGTCGTGGTTGACCTCGCCGGGGCGGAGGGTGCCGTAGACGAAGAAGGGGAGGTTCACTCGCTTCACCTGCGCGGACGGTCGGCGGAGCCCCTCTGCACGGAAGTGCCACCGGAGCCTTGCGGGAACGATTCTCTCCCCTCACACACCCCCACATTCGCGCTATGGACATGACACTCGGGCCGCCACTTGAATCGCGGGCACCACCCGCCC
>MUNG01000679.1 GCA_002154585.1 Streptomyces pseudogriseolus | reverse complement strand
GCCGTCGGCGTCTGTCGATCGAGCTGAAGAAGCTCCGGGAGAAGAGCGGACTGACCTGTGCCCAGGTCGGCCAGGCACTGGACTGGAGCGGCTCCAAGGTCAACCGCATGGAGACCGGCAGCGGGAGGGTCCAGCCCTCGGACGTCGACGCCCTGTGCCGCTTCTACGGCACGAGCGACGAGCTGCGCGAGTTCCTGAAGTCCCTGGCGCGCGAGGCCAAGACGCGCGGGTGGTGGCAGGTGCACGGGGCCGGTGTGCCCGAGTGGTTCAACATCTACATCGGTCTGGAGCNNCTCCACACCACCGGCGCCCACATGTCGGCCGAGGACATCGACCGGGCCGTACGCGTACGGCTCGAACGGCAGGAGATGCTGACGCGTCCCGACGCGCCCGAGGCCTGGTTCGTTGTCAACGAGGGGGCCGTGCGCAACGTCATCGGGGACCGGGAGATCATGCGGGAGCAGCTCGAAAAGATCCTGGAGATCACGGAGTTGCCGAGTGTGACCCTTCAGGTGCTGCCCTTCGACTCGGGCACGTATCCGGCGACGGGTTCCTTCACCATGCTCGGTTTCCCGGCCCCGGAGGACCCGGACCTGGTGTACCGGGACGGCATCACGGACGCGGTCTACCTGGAGGGCGAGCATCATGTCCGTGAGTACACACGGGCGTTCGACGGCCTGCGTGCGGCGGCCCTCAGCCCGCAGCGGTCCGCCCGGCTCGTCCAGTCCGTCGTGAA
>MUNG01000068.1 GCA_002154585.1 Streptomyces pseudogriseolus | reverse complement strand
CCTCCTCGCCGGCCCCGGCACCGCCGTGCGCCTGGTCGCCGAGCCGGGGCCGGCGAGGAGGGCCTCGACGGCGGCGAGCTGGAGGTCGAGGCGGGCTGCCGTCTCGTAGATCCACTCCGCGGGCAGGGGGACGCCCGCGAGCCGGCCGAGCACCGGGCGCAGCGCGCGGGCGGCCTGCCGCTCGGGCGGCAGCAGCCGGCCGAGGACGCGGCGCAGCTCTTCGGGCAGGGCGAGGAGGGCGAGCGCGCGCGGGGCGGCCGGGAGGTCGACGACGAGGAGGTCGTACGCGTCCTCGGAGGCGGCGGCGTCCCGCAGGGCGCGCAGCACGGCGAGTTCCTCGGCGCCGGGCAGGGGGCCGGTCTCCTCGGGGACCAGGCGGGAGGCGCCGAGCAGGTCCAGGGCGCCGCCCGCGCGCTCCTGGAGCGCGGCGAGGTCGGCCCGGAACCCCGCGTCGGGGTCGACCCGGCGCACGGTGAGGCCGGGCACGTCCGCGTCCCCGAGCGCCGGTCCCAGGGTGTCCCCCGGATCGGTCCCGAGCAGCAGCGTGCGGGCGCCCTCGCGGGCGGCGGCGAACGCGGTGGCGGCCGCGACCGTGGTCCGGCCGCTGCCGCCGGGGCCGGTGATCAGGAGGGTACGCATGGAGGTGCACGCTACCGGGGCCGGCGTTCCCGGGCTCCGCCCCGGGCTGCTCCTCGAGCGTCGGAGGGGCTGGCTCCGCCTACTTGGTTCCCGACTCCACGCGCTTCTTCAGGCCGGCCAGCGCGCGGTCGATGATGACCTTCTCCGCCTTGCGCTTGATCATGCCGAGCATGGGGATCTTGACGTCGACGGTCAGGCGGTAGGTGACCTCGGTGGTGCCCGCGCCGGCGGGCGTGAGGACGTAGGAGCCGTCGAGGGAGCGGAGCATCTGGGACTTCACCAGCGTCCAGGAGACCTCGTGCGGGCCGCTCCAGGTGTACGCCAGGGTCTGGTCGTCCTTGATCGCGCCGGCGTCCATGACCAGGCGCACCTGCTCGGCGCGGCCCTCGGCGTCGGTCCCGAGGACTTCCGCCTCCTTCACCTCTCCCGTCCACTCGGGGTAGCGGGCGAAGTCGGCGATCACCCCCATCACGTCGGCCGGTGCCGCCTCGATGGTGATGCTCGAGCTGGTGTGTTCCGCCATCGCCGTGGCTCCTCCAGATGCGGGCCGGTAGGTCGTCCTCGCCGTGCGTGGGCCTCAGCGCACGCGCGTGCAGCGGAAGGCTACCGCGCACCGCCCGCGCCGAGATCACCCGACCTGGGGCCTCCGCGCCCCGGGCGCCTTCAGAACTCCAGCGCCCAGGGCCGGCCGGTGCTCGCGAAGTGCCCCACGTTGACGCATTCGGTGGCGCCGATCCGCATGCGCCGCACCAGCGGCTGGTGCACGTGGCCGAACAGGGAGTAGCGGGGGCGGGTCCGGCGCATCGCGTCCAGCAGCGCCTTGCTGCCCCGTTCGAAGCGGCGCGCGACGGTGTCGTAGACCAGCTCCGGGACCTCCGGCGGGATGTGCGTGCACAGCACGTCGACCTCGCCGACGGCCTCGATCTTCGCCGCGTACTCCTCGTCGTCGATCTCGTACGGCGTGCGCATCGGGGTGCGCAGGCCGCCGCCGACGAAGCCGAAGGTCCAGCCGCCGATCTCCACCCGCTGCCCGTCGAGCACGGTGGTGCCGGGCCGGGCGTACTCCTGCCACAGGGGCGGTACGTCGACGTTGCCGTAGGTGGCGTACGTCGGGGCGGGGAAGGCGGAGAACATCTCCGCGTACTGTTTCCGCACCGCCGTCTCGATCGCCGTGGCCCGGTCGACGCCGATGCCGGCCCACAGGCCGCGCTGGAAGTCGCGCGCCTCCTCGAAGCGGCGGGCGGTGCGCATCTCGACGATGCGGTGGGCGTTCTCCGTGCCGAACAGGTCGGGGAAGATGCCGCGCGAGTGGTCGGCGTAGTCGAGGAACAGCACCAGGTCACCGAGGCAGACCAGGGCGTCGGCGCCGTCCTTGGCGCGGGCGAGGTCGCGAGCGTTGCCGTGTACGTCGCTGACCACGTGAACGCGGGTGCCTCGGGTGCGCCGGCCGCCGCCGGGTGTGGATGCCATGGCGATCAAGCGTAATCGTGTGCGGCGTACGTGAACAGCGGCGGTCCTACCTGCGGTTACTGGCTCGCTGGTTCAGCTGTGGACTACTGTGCGCAATGAAACACCAACCTGTGTGACGCAGCGAACATCTGACAGGGCCCCCTGTCGTGACGGGCATACCGGCGGGTAACGTCCGGGCAGTCCAGTCGTGCTCGGGATTTCAACCAGTGAATTCGCGAGCACCCGCCCGAGCCTTGGACCGCACCGTCGCATCGCACACCGTCGTGGCGCCGGCGCCCTAAGAGGAGCAGCAGTCTTGCGCGAGTTCAGCCTTCCGGCCCTGTACGAGGTCCCCGCGGACGGCAATCTGACCGACATCGTCCGCAGAAACGCCGCGCAGCATCCTGATGTCGCCGTCATGGCCCGCAAGGTCGGCGGGACGTGGCAGGACGTGACGGCCGCCGCCTTCCTCGCGGAGGTGCGGGCCGCCGCCAAGGGCCTGATCGCGGCGGGCGTGCAGCCCGGCGACCGGGTCGGCCTGATGTCCCGCACCCGCTACGAGTGGACGCTGCTGGACTTCGCGATCTGGAGCGCCGGCGCGATCACCGTGCCGGTGTACGAGACCAGCTCGGCGGAGCAGGTGGCGTGGATCCTCGGCGACTCCGGCGCCACCGCCTGCCTGGTGGAGCTCGACGCGCACACGGCGACCGTGGAGTCCGTACGCGACCGGCTGCCCGCGCTGAAGCACGTCTGGCAGATCGAGGGCGGCGGCCTGGACGAGCTGGGGCGCCTCGGCGCGGACGTCGCCGACGCCACGGTCGAGGAGCGCAGCTCGGTCGCCAAGGCCGACGACCCGGCCACCATCGTCTACACCTCCGGCACCACCGGCCGCCCCAAGGGCTGCGTGCTCACCCACCGCAGCTTCTTCGCCGAGTGCGGCAACATCGTGGAGCGGCTGCGTCCGCTGTTCCGCACCGGCGAGTGCTCGGTGCTGCTGTTCCTGCCGCTCGCCCATGTCTTCGGACGGCTGGTGCAGATCGCGCCGATGATGGCGCCGATCAAGCTGGGCTGCGTGCCGGACATCAAGAACCTCACCGACGAGCTGGCCGCGTTCCGCCCGACCCTGATCCTCGGTGTGCCGCGGGTCTTCGAGAAGGTCTACAACTCGGCGCGCGCCAAGGCGCAGGCCGACGGCAAGGGCAAGATCTTCGACAAGGCGGCCGACGCCGCCATCGCCTGGAGCCGGGCGCTGGACACCCCGTCGGGCCCGTCGTTCGGCCTGAAGGTCAAGCACAAGGTCTTCGACAAGCTCGTCTACAGCAAGCTGCGCGCGGTGCTGGGCGGACGCGGCGAGTACGCCATCTCCGGCGGCGCCCCGCTCGGCGAGCGCCTGGGCCACTTCTTCCGCGGCATCGGCTTCAGCGTGCTGGAGGGCTACGGCCTGACCGAGTCCTGCGCGGCCACCGCCTTCAACCCGTGGGACCGCCAGAAGATCGGCACGGTCGGGCAGCCGCTGCCGGGGTCCGTGGTGCGGATAGCGGACGACGGAGAGGTGCTGCTGCACGGCGAGCACCTGTTCAAGGAGTACTGGAACAACCCCGGCGCGACCGCCGAGGCGCTGGCCGACGGCTGGTTCCACACCGGGGACATCGGCACCCTGGACGAGGACGGCTACCTGCGGATCACCGGCCGGAAGAAGGAGATCCTGGTGACGGCCGGCGGCAAGAACGTCGCCCCGGCGGTCATCGAGGACCGCATCCGGGCGCACGCGCTGGTCGCGGAGTGCATGGTGGTCGGCGACGGGCGGCCGTTCGTGGGCGCGCTGATCACGGTGGACGAGGAGTTCCTGGGCCGCTGGTGCGCCGAGCACGGCAAGCCGGAGGGGTCGACGGCGGCGTCGCTGTCCGGTGACCCGGATCTGCTGGCGGCGATCCAGGAAGCCGTGGACGACGGGAACGCGGCGGTGTCGAAGGCGGAGTCGGTGCGGAAGTTCCGGGTGCTGCCGGCGCAGTTCACGGAGGAGTCGGGGCATCTGACGCCTTCGCTGAAGCTGAAGCGGAATGTTGTGGCGAAGGATTACGCGCACGAGATCGAGGCGATCTACGCGAAGTAGCGCCTGCGGGGGTGATGGGGCGCCGCCGTTGGCGGGTGCGGGTGCGTGGGGGCTTGGCGCGCAGTTCCCCGCGGCCCTGAGGGCGTCGGCCCTTGGCCGCATGGGAAAGCCGCCCTCCGTGAGGGCGGCTTTCCTGGCTACAGCAGGGTTTTCAGTTGGGCGGCCAGGAGGTCCCAGCGCCATTTCTGCTCCACCCATTCGCGGCCGCGGCGGCCCATGCTCGCGCGGAGCTCGGGGTCGGCGAGGAGCGTGATGATGCGGTCGGCCGTGTCGGCCGGGGACGTGCCGGGGACGACCCAGCCCGTTTCGCCGTCGAGGACCGCGTCCGGGGCGCCGCCGGAGTCGCCGGCGACGACGGGGAGGCCCGTCGCGGAGGCCTCCAGGTAGACGATGCCGAGGCCTTCGACGTCCAGGCCGCCGCGCCGGGTCCGGCAGGGCATCGCGAAGACGTCGCCGGCGCCGTAGTGGGCGGGCAGCTCGGACCAGGGGACGGAGCCGGTGAAGCGGACGGAGGCGGCGACGCCGGTGTCGGCGGCGAGGCGGCGCAGGTCCTTCTCGTAGGGGCCGCCGCCGACGATCAGCAGGACGGCGTCCGGTTCGGCGGCCAGGATCGCGGGCATCGCGCGGATCAGCGTGTCCTGTCCCTTGCGCGGCACCAGCCGGGAGACGCACACGACCACCGGCCGGTCGGTCAGCCCGAGCCGCGCCCGCACCTCGTCGCCGCCGGAACCGGGATGGAAGGTCTTCTCGTCGACACCGGGCGGCAGTTGCACCATCCGGGACGCCGCCTCGGGGGTGAGCGCCCCGGCGATCCGGGAGCGGGTGTACTCGCCGAGGTACGTGATCGTGTCCGTGGACTCCCCGACGCGGCTCAGCAGTTGCCGTGCGGCGGGCAGCTGGGCCCAGCCGGCCTCGTGGCCGTGGGTGGTGGCGACGAGGCGTTCGGCGCCCGCGCGGCGCAGGGCGGGGGCCATCAGGCCGAGGGGCGCGGCCGCCCCGAACCACACCGACGTGCAGCCGTGCTCGCGCAGCAGCCGGACGGCCGTGCGGGTGGCGCCCGGCGTGGGCAGCAGCATCGTCGTACGGTCGCGCACGACGGTGAAGGGCTGCTCGGCGTCGAAGGCGGCGGTGGCCTCGACGCCCTCCCGGGTGCGCTTCCAGGTGGAGGCGTAGACGACGACGCGCTCGGGGTCCAGGCGCAGCGCCATGTTGTGCAGGAAGGCCTGGATGCCGCCGGGACGGGGCGGGAAGTCGTTGGTGACGATCAGGGTCTTGTGCATCGCCGCCGACCCTACCGAACGGTTGTCGCGCGTCCGCCACGGCGCTGCTCGCTGGCACGTGCGGCGGCTTCCGGGACATCATGGCCCCTCATGACCGCACACGGGACGGGCAGGCGACACGTGGAACCGACGGCCGCACGGGGGTCTCTGGCCGGGCTGCTGGGGATCTGGGGCGTGACACGCGCGGCGCTGCTGCTGTGCGTGCTGAAGGTGCTGGTCTTCCCGGGTCCTGACGTCACCAGCGACGTGTCGGTGATCTACCGGGGCTGGTACGACGTCCTGGTCACCGGAACGTTTCCGCAGGACGACGTGACCTGGCAGTACCCGCCCGCGGCGGCCCTGGCGGTGCTGTCCCCCGCGGTGCTGCCGTTCCTGGAGTACGCCACCGCCTTCTTCGTGCTCGCGCTGGCGGCCGACGCGGTGACGCTGGCGCTGCTGCTGCGCGGGGCGCGCGGCGCGGGCCGGTCCCGGCGGGGTGCGTGGATGTGGGTGGCGGGCGTGCCGCTGCTCGGGCCGACCGTGTACGCGCGCTACGACGTGATGGTGACCGCGGTGGCGGTGGCCGGGCTGCTGGCCGCCGTCCGGCACCCCCGGGCGGCGGGCGCGCTGATGGCGTTCGGGGCGCTGCTGAAAGTGTGGCCGGCGCTGCTGCTGCTCGCGGTGCGCAGGCGGTCGGCCTGGGTGTCGGCGGCGGTGACCGGCGTGGTGGTGGCGGGGCTGTTCGCGGTGCTGATGCCGGGCGCGTTCGCGTTCCTGGGCTTCCAGCGGGACCGGGGCACGGAGGTGGAGTCGCTGGGGTCGCTGGTGTTCCATGTGGCCCGGCACCACGGCTGGGAGGGGAAGGTCCTGCTGAACTACGGCTCGGTGGAGTTCCTCGGCCCGTACGTGAGCTGGGTGAGCACGGGAGCGCTGTTCCTGACCGGGGCCGCGCTGGCCTGGCTGGTGCTGTGGCGGCTGACGGCGACCCGGTTCGCGCCGCACACCGCGGCGGACGCGGCCTTCACGGCGGTGCTGCTGTTCACGGTCACCAGCCGGGTGATCAG
>MUNG01000678.1 GCA_002154585.1 Streptomyces pseudogriseolus | reverse complement strand
AGGGGGTGGGGTCGCGGTCAGCTTCGGCGCAGGTACTCCGGGGTCGGGGGCCTCGACGCGGACGGGTCGTCGTCCATCGTGGCGGACAGCCATTTCGTGTACGAGGCCTCCCAGCCGGTCGCGGTGTCCTGCCGGAAGTCCACGAGGATCTGGTTGACCCGGCGCACCAGGTCGTCCGCGTCCTTCTTCATCGCCACGCCGTAGTACTCGGTCGTGAACGCCTCGCCCTTGAGCTCCACCGTCGGATCCTGCGCGGCCTGGCTCGCCGCGAGGGCGCCGTCGTTGACGACCGCGTCCACCTCGCCGAGCTGGAGCCGCACCAGGCAGTCGAGCTGGTTGGGCACGGTCGTGGAGATGTCCGTCGACGCCGGCAGGTCGCCGCTCCTGCGGTCCTCCTCCAGCTTCGCGTGCGCCGTCGAGCCCTTCGCCGTGCAGACCTTGCGGTGCGCGAGCGTCTCGTCGTACCCCTCGACGGGGGAGGACTTGGGCGCCAGCACCTGCTGGCCCGTCCTGAAGTACGGCGCGGAGAACGCCACGTCCTGCAGGCGCGGGCAGTTGATCGTCATCGTGCGGACCACCAGGTCCACCCGGCCGTCCTGGATCGCCGGGATGCGCTGGTCGGTCGGGATCGCCTTGAACTGGACGGCGTCCGGGTCGCCGAGGATGTCCTCCGCGATGCGGTGCACCAGGTCGATGTCGAAGCCCTCGAGACGGCCGCTCTCGCCGCCGTTCGGGTCGCGGTAGCCCCAGCGGTAGCTGTTCTGGTCCACGCCGACGATCAGCTTGCGCTTCTCGCCGGGGCGGGCCTTGATCGCCGCGATGGTGGGGCCGTCGGCGCGGGAGGGGGCGAGGGTCTGTTTCTCGGGGGCCTCGCAGTCGTCGGCGGCGCGGGCGGTGCCGGCGGTGGTCAGGGCCTGGGTGGTGCGGGCGCCGGCCGACTGTGACGCCACCGAGCCCGTGCAGGTCAGGGCCAGGGCGAACACCAAGGCCAGGGCGCAGGCCGCCGCCATCGCCCCGACGCCTCCCCAGCCCTTCAGGCGGGCCCGCAGGTGTCGTGCGTGCATCGTCATGGCCCCCTCCGGCTTCCTCGTCCCCTTCGGCGTCCGCCGTGTCATCGGTACTCCGACAGCCTGCGGCCGATGCCCAGCACCGCGCCCGCCGCGCCCAGCACGGCGAGGACCGCCGCGCCCGTCGGCAGGCCCGTCAACGCGTCCCGGCCGTCGCCGGCCGCCGACGCGAACTCCGCCTCCTCGTGCGCCAGCGCCGTCGCCAGGTTCCTGTCGACGGCGTCGAAGCACTCGCCCGTGGCGTTCCTGGCTCCGATCACCATGTCCAGCGCCTGCTGGTAGTTGCCGTTCTCGTCCTGCTCGCGGGCGGCCGCGTGCCGCTTCTTCCACTCCGTCATGTTGCCCACCGCGGCGGTCACCGGCTTCTCGCCCGTGTCGTCGTCCGCGAGACGCTGTGCGTGGGCGAGGCCCTTGGCGAGCGTGTCGATGTCGCGCGTGAAGTCGTAGTCGTAGGCGTCGAGCGTCCTGTCGCCGACCTTCGTGGTCTCCGCGCCGCGCGCCACCAGGGTCAGGTTCTCGTTGCCCCGGGCCTTGAGGGAGGCGATGCGGGCGTCGTGGAGCACGGCGAGGGACCGCACGCCGTGGTCGTACGAGTCGTTCAGGTGGTCGCGGACGAGGGCGTGGCCGGCGGTCAGCCAGAGGAGCACGACGGCGGTCGCCGTCGTCGCCGTCACCAGGCCGTGGTTGAGGACGCGGTTCGTGCGGAGGTACGTGCGACGCTGGGCCCAGGCGAGGGCGGCGAGCGTCGCCAGGCCCAGGGCGATGGCGGGCCAGGGGTACGGGGTCGCGTCCGCGTAGTCCGCGCGGAGGCGCTCGTTCTCCATGGTGTAGAGGTCCTGCGCGGCCGGCAGCATCTCCTGCTGCATCTTCTCGTTCGCGTAGCGCAGGTAGGCGCCGCCCACGGGGTAGCCCTGGCGGTTGTAGGTGCGGGCGCGCTCGACCAGGCCCTTGTACTCGGGAAGCAGGCGGTTGAGCTTCGTGATCGTGGTCGTGGAGGGGGAGCCGGGCGCCGCGTTGGCCGCGGCGTTGACCAGCTTCGCGGCGGCGGTCGCGATGTCACGCTCGTAGCGGTCGCGGGTGGCGGCGGACTCCTGGCCGCCGGCGAGGAAGCCGCTGCTGGCCGCGGTGTTCGCGTCCGCGAGGGAGCGGTAGATGTCCGCGGCGTCCGAGGTGAGGGGCTGGCTGCTGGTCAGCACGGCGTCGGCGGCGGTCGCGCGGTCGGTCATCTGCCACGCGGTGACCGCGCCGAACGCGACCACGAGCGCGGCCAGGAACGCACCCATGATGCGGAGGCGTCCGGGTTCCGTCGTGGCGGCGTGGCGGAGCTGGTCGACGCCTTCGGCGAAGGCGGTGCGGCGGGGGGCGGGGGGTGAGGCGCTGTTCCGGC
>MUNG01000677.1 GCA_002154585.1 Streptomyces pseudogriseolus | reverse complement strand
CCTCGCCGATCGCCACACCGTGGCTCACGCCGACGCCTCGCAGCGTTGTCTCCATCTCACCCGTCTCCGGTAAAGCGGCGGTCACGCCGCAGCGTCCGATGTCTCTGTGCCGTCGGGGACGGCGTCAGGTCACTTCCAGAGGAAGAGCGTGTCGCCCGCCTTCACGTCGCCCTCTTCACGCAGCTCGGAGAGGGCGTCCGCCGTGGCCTCCAGCGCCACGACCGGGCACACGGGGGACTTGCCGGCGGCCTCGACCGCGGCCGGGTTCCAGCGCACGACGCTCTGCCCGCGCGCGACGGTGTCCCCCTTGTTGACAAGCAGCTCGAAGCCCTCGCCGTTGAGCTGGACGGTGTCGATGCCGAGGTGGGTGAGCACGCCGTGCCCGCTCTCGTCGACGACGACGAACGCGTGCGGGTGCAGAGAGACGATCACGCCGTCGACGGGGGAGACGGCCTCGGAAGGCTCCCGCACGGGGTCGATCGCGGTGCCCGGGCCGACCATGGCCCCGGAGAAGACGGGATCGGGCACGGACGCCAGTCCGATGGCCCGTCCTGCAAGCGGGGACATCACGGTGGTCATGGGAAGCCTCCCAAGAGATGGAGATCTGTACGAGTGCCGTCACTGGCTGTCTCCGGCGCGCTGTTCAGCAGGGTATGTCATGAGACGTACCGGTTCCGGGGGACAGGTCCAGATCCATGGTCCAGACAAGAGGTCTAG
>MUNG01000676.1 GCA_002154585.1 Streptomyces pseudogriseolus | reverse complement strand
CGGGTAGCCGTAGCCTCCGGGACGGCCGGCGGGCGGGGCGGGAGCCGCCGCACCGGGGGCCGCGGCGCCGGGGGCCGCCGCCTGGCTGGCGGAGGAGGCGAGCGTGCGGCTGCGCACCCGGTACAGGCCGGTGTCGAGGTCCTCGGCCTTCTCCAGGTGCACCTTGATCGGGCCCATGAACGTGTAGCGCTGCTGCTTGGCGTAGTCCCGGACCATGCCGGCCAGCTCGTCGCCGAGCTGCCCCGAGTACGGGCTGAGCCGTTCGAAGTCCGGGGTGCTCAGCTCGACGATGAAGTCGTTGGGCACGACGGTGCGGTCGCGGTTCCAGATGGTGGCGTTGTTGTCGCACTCCCGCTGGAGCGCACCGGCGATCTCCACGGGCTGGACCTCGGACTTGAACACCTTGGCGAAGGTGCCGTTGACCAGACCTTCGAGACGCTGCTCGAACTTCTTCAGGACTCCCATGGGGCACCTCCTCCGTCGCTGCCGTCCTGTGTACTGCCCCGTGCACCGTTGCGTGCACCGCTTACCTGGTACTGCTTACTGATCGTATCCACGCGCCGCCCGATCGGCTGGTTCCCCCTGTCCGCCCGGCCGCCGGGTGTCGACGCCTGACGAAGTTCCCTCCGAGGCTCCTCTTCGAACTCCGTCGGCCGTGGCGGTGCCCGTCGTTCTGCCATGGATCGTAGAGGGGGCCACGAACCAGTGTCCCGCACCCGGCGGTGGACTCCGTCCGCCTCCTGGGGAGACGGGTGGTACCGGTACGAGGTTGATACGTGGGGCGGTCATGGCCGCGACATGGGCGGGAGGGCGAGCGGCGGCTCACGAGGCCGGGGTCGGCCGGGGGCTCGCGTGGTGAGG
>MUNG01000675.1 GCA_002154585.1 Streptomyces pseudogriseolus | reverse complement strand
GTGGTGGACGGCGGGTGGGGCGGGCGGCGAAGCTCGGGCCGGGGCGGGGCTTCGCCTCCCGCCCCCGGAGTCCCTCAGCCGGCCTTAGGGTCCTCAGCCGGCCGCAGGTCCTGGTGGCCGCTCACGCCGTGCCGCCGAAGCCGATGGTCGGGACTGCTCGGCGTAGGGGCCAGGGGCGGGCCGCGTCCTTGGGGACGAGGTCGGTCAGGAAGGCGTAGCGGGTCAGGGCGGAGGGGTTCTGGCTGTCGACCGACTGGACCCTGCGCCACCAGGCGGCGATCTCCGCCCAGCCGGGGGCGGACAGGGAGCCGCCGAACTCCTGGACGGACAGTGCCGCCGTGAGTCCGGCGAAGGCGAGCCGGTCGGCGAGGGGCCAGCCCGCCAGGGAGCCGGTGACGAAGCCGGCGACGAAGACGTCACCCGCCCCGGTCGGGTCCAGCGCCTCCACCTCGATCGCCGGGACCGACGCGGTCTCCCCCGTGCGCCGGTCCACCGCGTACGCGCCCTCCGCTCCGAGCGTGACCACGACGACCGGGACGTGCTCGGCGAGCGCGTGGGCGGCGGCGCGGGGGGTGTCGGTGCCGGTGTAGCGCATGGCCTCCGCCGCGTTCGGCAGGAACGCCTCGCAGTGGCGCAGGTCGTGCAGGCCGGCCAGGTCCCACGCGCCGGTGTCGTCCCAGCCGACGTCGCCGAAGATCCGGGTGCCCTCGCGGGCGGCCCGGGCGATCCAGGGGGCGCTGCGGCCGGGGGTGAGG
>MUNG01000674.1 GCA_002154585.1 Streptomyces pseudogriseolus | reverse complement strand
CCACGGAGGCCGAGGTCGTGGCGGAGAGGGGCGGGAATCCACGGCCTCCGACATGGTCCCGAGGTGGCTCCCGGGGACCTTTGTGCCCGCCCCTCTTGACCGCGGACCTCGAAGGTTCTCCGACCGGCCTTCACACACCGGGCAATCTAACAAGCGGCTGCGACGACGCTCCGGCTCCGGGAGCAGCGGCGGTGGGGTTCCGCAGCGGCGGCAGTCACCGCACGCGGACACGAGAGCGGCCCCCGACCTGACAACCAGGTCAGGGGCCGCTCTTCGCGTTCGTCTGCGGAGGCGGTGGGATTTGAACCCACGGTGACATCGCTGCCACGACGGTTTTCAAGACCGTTCCCTTAGGCCGCTCGGGCACACCTCCCCGCGTCCGCCGGTGATCGGCGGCGCGGGGACAAGGGTAACGGGTGCGGGGGTGGCGGGTGGGGTCAGCTGTCGCCGACGCGGGAGCCCAGGGTGAGTTCCGTGGTGTGCTCCTTGCCGCCGCGTTCGTAGGTGATCGTGACCTCGTCGCCGGGCTTGTGGGTCCAGATCTCGCCGATCAGGGTGGGGCCGGAGTCGATGACCCGGTCGTCGAGCTTGGTGATGACGTCGCCCGGCTTCAGGCCGGCCTTGTCCGCGGGGCCGCCCGGGTCGACGGGCTCGGTGCCGCCCACGCCCTGCTCGGTGATCTGGGCGCCATTGGTGGAGTCCTCCAGGGAGACGGACGCGCCGATCTTGGCGTACACCGGCTTGCCGGTCTCGATGAGTTCCTGGGCGACGTACTTGGCCTGGTTGATCGGGATGGCGAAGCCGAGGCCGATCGAGCCGGCCTGGCCCGTGCCGAAGCCGCCGTTGCTGGTCGACTGGATCGCCGAGTTGATGCCGATCACGTTGCCCTGCGCGTCCAGCAGCGGACCGCCGGAGTTGCCCGGGTTGATCGACGCGTCGGTCTGCAGCGCGCTCATGTAGGAGGCCTTGCTGCCGCTGCCGTCGCTGGAGGCGACCGGCCGGTTCTTCGCGCTGATGATGCCCGTGGTCACCGTGTTGGACAGGCCGAAGGGCGCGCCGATGGCGATGGTGGAGTCGCCGACCGCCACGTCGTCGGAGTTGCCCAGGGTGAGCGGCTTGAGGTCCGACGGGGCGTTCTTCAGCTTGATGACGGCGACGTCGTACCCCTGCGCGTTGCCGACGACCTCGGCGTCGTACTTCTTGCCGTTCGGGAACGTCGCGGTGAGGTTGCCGCCGTCGACGGCGTCCGCCACCACGTGGTTGTTGGTGACGATGTGGCCCTGCTTGTCGAAGACGAAGCCCGTGCCGGTGCCGCCCTCGCCGCTGCTGCTCGCCGCCTCGATGGTGACCGTGCTGGGCAGCGCCGCCGCCGCGACCGCGGCGACCGTGCCCGGGTCGCGCTTGACGTTGCCGCCGCTGGTGCTCGACGAGACGGTCGTCGAGCCGCCGCTGTCGTTCTCCTCGGCGAGCGTGTAGCCGAGGCCGCCGCCCAGGCCGCCCGCGACCAGCGCGGCCACCAGGACCGCGGCGACCAGCCCGCCACGCCCGCGGCCGTTCTTCGGCGCGGGCTGCTGGTGCGCGGCGCCCCAGCCCGCGCCGAAGAACGGC
>MUNG01000673.1 GCA_002154585.1 Streptomyces pseudogriseolus | reverse complement strand
CGGTCCGAGCGCGGCCAGCGGCTCGGGAAGAGCGCCCGCGCCCGTTGACGGAGCGTCACCCGGGCCCACGGGTACACGAGTCAGGAATGCGAGCACCGGTGCAGAAGACGCGGCCTCGTCGCAAGGACAAGCAGGCGGCCCTCACGGGGGACCCGCAGCAGACGCCCACCGTCGGCAAGGGCCGCCCCACCCACGTACGCAACCGTCTCGTCGTCGCCGTCGCCGTGGTGGCCGCGGCGATCGCCGGGGCCGGGGCGCCCTCCGTGCTGGCGGCCTCCCAGCAACTGCACGACTCGCAGGAACTGGTGACGCTCGCCGAGCGGACCCAGGACGCGCTCACCCTGGCCCACTCCCTGGCCGACGAGCGTGACGACGTCGTCCCCTACATCGCGGCGGGCCGCCCCGAGTCCAAGGCGCCCGACGAGGAGCACAGCGCCCGCGTCGACCGGCAGGTCGAGGAACTGCGCGCCGACGAGGACACCTCCCAGGCGCTGCGCGACGAGCTCGAGGCCGTCGCCGCCGTGCGCCGCGCCGCCCTCACCGGCAAGTCCGGCGCGCTGGAGGCCCACCAGGCGTACTCCGACGCCGTCTCCCGGCTGCACCGGCTCGCCGCGCGACTCGCCGACGCCACCCCGCCCCGGGCCGGCTCCGGCGCCCACGCGCTCACCGAGCTCGACACCGCCGTCCAGCAGGCCGCCGCCACCCGCGGACTGCTGCTCGCCGCGCTGAACGTGCCGAGCTCCACCGAGACCGTGATCGACCCGGTCTCCGGACTGCCGGTCACCGAATCCGGCGGCTCCGGCGACGACGAGGAGCGGCGCGACGAACTGTCCGCCGCCGCGCTCGAGGCCCGCGTCCGCTCCGACGCGGCCCTCGCCGGCTTCCGCGACTCCGCCCCGAAGGACGCCCGCGCCTCCTACGACTCCACGGTCACCGGCCCCGAGGTCGACACCGCCGAGGAGTACCTCGCCAAGCTCACCGACAAGCCGACGCTCTCCGACTCCGAGCTCGACACCAGCACCAAGAAGCTCGCGGCGGCGCTCACCGCGCGGATCGACATGATGCGCGGCGCCGAGGCCTCGCTGTTCGAGCAGCGCACCAAGGATCTCGCCCAGCTCCGCGACGAGGACGTCACCGCGCTGGAGATCCGGATCGCGGTCCTCGGCGCGATCCTGCTGCTCGCCGTCGGCGTCGCCACCGCGATGGCCCGCACCCTCACCCGGCCGCTGTCGGTGCTGCGCCGCGGCTCCGCCCGGCTCGCCGGGGCGGAGGACCCGGCCGCCGAGGAACCGGTCACCTTCACCGGCCGCAACGACGAGTTCGCCCAGGTCGTCCGCTCCGTCAACGCCCTGCACGCGCACGCCGCGGGGCTCGCCCAGCGGATCGCCACGCTGGAGGCCGACCGCAAGCACCTCGTCGGGCAGCGGCAGAAGATGGCCGACGCCCGCGAGGAGCTGCGCGGCGAACTCGCCGAGGCCACCGCCCACATGGAGCGGATGCGCCACAGCATCGGCTCCACCTTCGTCAACCTCGCCCTGCGCACCCTCGGCCTGGTCGAGCGGCAGCTCGGCGTCATCGAGGGGCTCGAGGAGCGGGAGGACGACCCGGACCGCCTGGCCACGCTGTTCAAGCTCGACCACTTCGCCACGGTCATGCGCCGGCACAGCGAGAACCTGCTGGTCCTCGCCGGCACCGAGCACGGCCGGCACACCGCGGGCCCGGTCCCGCTGGTCGACGTCGTACGGGCCGCGGTGAGCGAGATCGAGCGGTACGAGCGGGTGCGGATCGCGGCGCTGCCGCCGCACGCGCACATCGCCGGGTTCGCCGCGGACGACCTGTCCCACCTGCTCGCCGAACTCATGGAGAACGCCACCGCGTTCTCCCCGCCCGACATGCCCGTCGAGGTCTCCGGCTGGCTGCTGGAGAACGGCGAGGTCATGCTCTCCGTCCAGGACGAGGGCATCGGCATGGCCGAGGACCGGCTGGAGCGGCTCAACACGCGGCTCACCGAGTTCGACCCGGACGCGGCGTACGACGCGGAGGCCGAGTCCGACGTCGGCCTCGGCCTGGGCCTGTACGTCGTCGCCCGGCTCGCCCACCGGCACGGGGTGCGGGTGCAGCTGCGCAAGCAGAAGCAGGGCGGGATCGCCGCGGTGGTCGTCCTGCCGGACCCTCTTCTGGCCCCGGCCACCCCCACCGCCGTCCCGTCCTCCGTCCCCGGCGGCGCCCATACGGTGACCCTGCCGGGAGCCGACGCGGAGGCCAACTCCAACGTCCTGCGCGGCCGCACCAAGTCCGGCGACCTCCTGGTCGACCTGGCCGAACGCACCATCGAGGCGCAGGGGACGGCGGGGACGCCGGAGACGCCTTCGCCGGAGACACCTGCGGCGCAGGACGAGACGCGGGACGCGTCGGGCTCCGCCCACGCCGCCGGCCGTACGGACGCCGAGGCGCCGACCGCCCCGCTTGCGGAGCCGGCTTCGGGCGAGGACGCCCGAGTTGCCCCGGCGGCGCCCGCTGCGGACACGACGGCGGTGTACGGTTCCGCCCCCGGCGTCGGCCGGTCGGACGCTGCCCCGCATACGGCTGCCGAGGAGCCGGCTTCGGGCGAGGACGCCC
>MUNG01000672.1:567-689 GCA_002154585.1 Streptomyces pseudogriseolus | reverse complement strand
CGGGCCGGGTGAGCGAGCGCCACCAGGGCTCGGTGGGCAGGTCCCCGCCCGGCTCGAAGGGAGCGCCCGGGCGCGGGAAGGCGACGGCCTGGCCCACGGCCCCCGCGGCGTCCGTCATCCAC
>MUNG01000672.1:345-543 GCA_002154585.1 Streptomyces pseudogriseolus | reverse complement strand
GGGCGTCATGTGGATGTCCGGCCAGAACTCCGAGTAGGCGCCGACCTGGATCATCGTCGCGTCGAACGGGCCGTGCGCGGCGCCGATGTCGCGGAAGCCCTCGAAGTAGCCGGTGTCGCCGCTGTGGTAGATCCGGTGCCGCTCGCCGGCGACCACCCAGGAGGCCCACAGGGTGTGCTGGGTGTTGCGCAGGCCCCG
>MUNG01000672.1:0-234 GCA_002154585.1 Streptomyces pseudogriseolus | reverse complement strand
GGTCCGAGCGCGGCCAGCGGCAGCGGCACGGGGTGCAGCCGCTTCGGCCCGGCGAAGGGGAACGGCGAGCACCGCTGACCCCACACGGGGTCGAACAGCACCCTCTGCCCGTCGATCTCCGCGAGCACGCTGGAGTGGCCCATCCACGTCAGGCGCAGCCCGGTCGCGGGCGGGCGGGTCAGGTCGGCGAGGGTGGTGGGGTGCACGGGGATGGCGCCCCGCGGGGCGCGGCGG
>MUNG01000671.1 GCA_002154585.1 Streptomyces pseudogriseolus | reverse complement strand
CCGCTCCCTGTTCGGCAGCCGCTAGCGTCCGCGCCGGGACGGGTGGGACCGTCCGGCGCGGACGCTAGCGGCTGCCGAACAGGGAGCGGCGCAGCCGGCGCAGCGGGGCGAAGAGCGAGACGCGGCTCGCTCGGGCCCGTGCGCCCCTGGTGCCGTGGTGCGCGCTGTCACGCGCGGTCAGCTCACGNNGCAGGTGATCGCAGGGACCCTGGCCCTGCTGCGCACTGTTATCTGTTCCATGTCACTCCCCACCCGTACGACTCCACCCGGCCCGGGCAGGGTAACCCTATCGCCCCGTACCGGCACCCGTGTATCGAGGTCACAGGATTCACCTTCCCCATAAGGGTGTTGACGAACACCCGTCGATTACTCTCCGAATCCGACCGTCTCCAGGGCGAGTTGGACGATGGGGCGGCCGGTGGGTTGCGGAGAGCCGCCGTCCGGTTCGACGGTCACCGCGAGTGACGTCGACGCGGGGTCGAGACCGGAGGCGACGAGGGGCGTGTCGCCGTCGAAGAGCCCGAGGGAGCGGGGCCGGCCGTCCTGGTCCATCAGCCAGAGCTGGCGCACCCGGCCCTGCGGAGGGGCGTCGTATCCGCCCAGCGTGACGACCGCGCCGCGGACCGATGCGGAGGCGATCACTCCGATCGTGCGGCCGCGCGCATCGCGTCCGCTGCTCGCACGCGCGTCCGGGGCGGCCAGAACGTGGGCGATCTCACGTGCCCGGTCGCGCTCGGCGGCGAGTTCGTCCTGCGTGCGGTTCGCCTGGACGGCGAACAGCGAGGCGACGACGAGCGCCGCG
>MUNG01000670.1 GCA_002154585.1 Streptomyces pseudogriseolus | reverse complement strand
CCCGTCGACTTCCGCTGGTGCGGGACGAAGACGGAAATCGCCACGCAGATCGGCAACGCGGTGCCGATTCCTCTCGGGAAGGCGATAGCGTCCGCCATTTACGCATTCCTGCGAGGCTGACGGACCTCGTCCCGCGCACCCGTTTTCAGGGCCAGGAAGGACGACCTGCGCCGACCTTCACCGGAGAGCCGCTTCGAGGCGGCTCTGCGCACAGTCCAGGACCCGGTCCACGTCACCGCCGTGGGCACGCAGTCGGTGGAGGAGGTCCGTGACGATACCGATCACGGACTCCTCCTCGACCCGCCGGCGCACCCTGCCGGACTCGCGGTCGTACGAGCACGCCGGCGGCTTCAAGGTCGCGTAGACGTCCAGCAGAGCGTCGGCGCGTTCCATCGACGGCCCACCGTCCGGAGTGAGCGGCCCCGCCACCCCCTCCCCTCCGAACTCGCACCACGTCACCTTGTGGTCCTCGTACAGCCGCACGCCCCAGCGGTCGGCCA
>MUNG01000669.1 GCA_002154585.1 Streptomyces pseudogriseolus | reverse complement strand
GTCACGGGTGGGTGACGTCGGGTCACGGAAGCGGAGGGGCTGGTGACCGGTGCCCGGTGACCGGTGGGGGCGTACCGCATAGGCTGTCGGCACTGCGGTCCAGCGGTGTTCCCGTGTGCGGGCGCCGGGGGGCCGCGGTGGTGAAGCAGTCGAGACAGACGTGACAGTCGAATACGGTCCGTGACGGCTCCGGTGGCGGGGCCGGGCGGGGCGTACAGAGTGCCGCAGGGGGCAACCGCCATGACGACAGGTCGGCTCGGGCTGGGGGCACCTCCCGGCCGTCAGGCTGGGGGCACTTCCGCGCCGCCGAACGCGGCCTATGCCGGGCAGGTCGTGCACTTCCCGGATCCGGTGCGGGCGGCCCGTCACCCGAGAGGGGTGCGGGTGGACGAGCGCGGCTATCCGGATTTCTCGCCCTACGCGCGTGCGGCGGCGGAGATCGCGGATCCGCCGGAGGGTTTCGGCGTGGACGAGCTGCGGCTGACGGATTTCGTGTCGGCGAACGCGGCGCTGGCGGCGACGGGTCACGAGTTGTGGGACACGGTGCCGTCGGTGGCGACGCCGCACGGCTGGACGTGGCATCACGTGGCCGGGTCGCGGCGTCTGGAGCTGGTGCCGGTCGAGGTGAAGGCGCTGCTGCGGCATCACGGTGGTGTGGCGACGGCGGCGGTGGATCACGCGAAGCGGGGCACGCGGCCGTTGCAGGAGACGCGTCCGGCGCATTTCGGTCTGCCGAAGTCGGGTGTGGCGGTGTCCGAGTCGCAGGTGCTGGGTGTCGAGGAGGATCTCGGGTACCGGCTGCCGGGCGCGTACCGGTCGTTCCTGAAGGCGGCGGGCGGGTGCGCGCCGGTGGGGACGGCGTTGGACGCGGAGCTGGGTCTGCTGGTGGACCAGCCGTTCTTCACGGTGCGGGACGAGGCCGCGGTCAACGACCTGGTCTATGTGAACAAGTGTCTGCGGGACCATCTGACCAAGGACTATCTGTGTGTCGCCTTCGTGCAGGGCGGTCTGCTGGCTGTGAAGGTGCGGGGGGAGCGGCAGGGGTCGGTGTGGTTCTGCGCGTACGACGACGTGCGGGACGTGGATCCTTCGTGGTCGCAGGCGGAGCGTGTGGAGCGGCTGCTGCTGCCGTGCGGTGAGGATTTCGACGTGTTCCTGTCGCGGCTCGCGGGGTCTCCTCCGGAGTTGGAGACGGTGGCGAGTCTGATGGTGGACGGCGGCTTCGCGCGTGCCGTCCCGGTTTCTTCCGCGGGGGAGTGAGTCGTAGCGATGGTGACGTTCGCGCAGGCGCAGGAGCGCGCGGAGGAGTGGGTCAACGGGGACGTGCCCGCGTATCAGCACCGTGAGGTGCGGGTGCGGGAGTTCGGCCTGGGGTTCGTGGTGTGGGCGGAGGACCGTGCGGACGGTCCGCGTTCGGACGGCGGCGGGCAGCGGCTGGTGATCGCCCGGGACAGCGGTGAGGCGACGTTGTGGCCGTCGCTGCCGGTGGGTGAGGTGATTCGCCGGTACGAGGAGGAGTACGGCCGGGACGAGACGGCGGCGGAGGAGCCGGCGCCGGCTCCGGCGCGGGTGGACCTCAATCAGACGTCGTTCCTGCTGAGTCCGCCGGAGTGGCTTCAGGAGGCGGCGGACCGGCTGGGGATCCCGGATCGGCGCGGGGAGACGTCGGGGGGTGCGGCGGGAGCGGCCGCGGGTTCCGGTTCTGGTGCGGGTCCGGTGCCGGGGCAGGCGGGTGCGCCGGACGCGGGCTGGGCGTCGTCGTCCGCGGGTGCGGGCCGGGGTGCCGGCGCGTCCGGCGCCGGGGAGCCGTCCGCGGGTTCCGGTGCGGCGGCTGCCGCTTCCGCTTCCGACGGTGGCGGGTCGGCGTGGCCGGCGGCCGGCGGCGGTGCGGACGAGGGCACGCCGTGGGCCGGTACGGACACCACGGCGGACGGCGGCGAGGACCGCTCGGTGCCGCTGCCGCAGACCGTGTACGCGCCGCAGGTGAGTGAGCCGGAGGGGGACGCCCCGGCGACTCCCGAGGCGCGGACGACGCTGATGTCGGGCGGTAGCCAGTTGCCGCCGACGGCGGTCGCGCCGGCGGTCCCGACGGGGTCCTCCGCGACGCCTCCGCCTCCGACCCAGGCCGGTGTTCCCGGCACCCCGGCTCCGGGTGTTCCCGTACCGCCGCCGCCTCCGGGGGGTGCGCAGGACGCCGGTGACATCGCGGACGCCGCGACCAGCAAGGCGACTCCGCCGCCGAGGCGGGGCCAGGGTCCGGCGACCCCGCCGCCTCCGGGCGCCCCGGGTACGCCGGGCGCGCGTCCGGGCGGCACGCCCGCGCCCGCGCAGGGCGGGGCGAGCGGCTACGTGCCGACGCAGATGGTGTCGTCGCTGGGCCCGGAGGGCCCGTCCGGCGCGCAGACACCGCCGCCGTCGGGTCCGCCGACGCCGCCTCCGCCCGGTGCGCCGGGTACGCCCGGCACGCCGCCGGGCGGGGTGCACCACGCGGCGACGATGCTCGCCGACCCCAACAGCTCGGGCGCGGGCACGCCCATGCCGCCGGGCCCGCCCGGTGCGCCTGGTGCTCCTGGTACGCCCGGTGCTCCTGGTACGCCGGGTGCGCCGCAGCCGCCCGGTCCCCCCGGTGCTCCCGGTCAGCCCGGCGCTCCCGGTCAGCCTGGTGCGCCCGGTGCCCCGGGTGCGCACGGCGCGCCGCAGCCTCCGGGCCCGCCCGGTGCGCCTGGCCGGCCCGGCGCTTCGGCCGCCCCGGGCACGCCCGGCGCCCCCGGTGCTCCGCAGCCGCCCGGCCCTCCCGGTGCCCCCGGTCAGCCCGGCGCGCCCCAGCCGCCCGGCGCCCCGGGTGCCGGGCGGCTGGGGCGCGCC
>MUNG01000067.1 GCA_002154585.1 Streptomyces pseudogriseolus | reverse complement strand
CAGCAGCTTGCGCACAGCGCGGTGGCCGGCGCGGTGACAATGCTGTCCCGGCGTCGGGGTGCGGAGTTGCCCGCTGCTCGCTGGGAACGGGGGCCCTTTGGCAACTCGGCCCGTTCCGTGGGGTACACGTGCACAATCGCCGCGCCGGACGGCGGGCCGGCCGTGAAGGCTTCCGTCATGCTCGCCCTGCCCACCACGATGGAGTCCACCGTGGTCGCTTGCGCGGACGTCCTGATCGAGAATCCGGAGGCGTGGGCCGCGCTCCTCGGTCCCGGCTGGGACACGCAGCTTGGCCTCGACGAGGTCCAGGCCGTGCTGCTCGCCTTGTGGGAGACGGCCGCCGAACTGCTGCCCGATGCCATCGGCGACCCGGCCTGGCTGTCGTGGGCCGCACCGCCCACCACCGAACTGCGGATGACGTGCGAACAGCCCGCCGACAACGGCGTCCTGCCGGACCTGGACACGCACGTCGACCTGACGCCGCTCGGCCCCACCAACGGCGGCTCCAGGTCGCGGATGGCCGTCACCATCACCACGGCGCCCGCCATGGTCCGCGCAGAGCGCCAGCGCCTGCTGCGGGAGGCGCTGGTGTACATGGCTCGCCAGTTCGGCTACGTCGACGTCGAGGTGGACCTCCTGTAGGCCGGACTGTGCGCACCGGCATTGCGCCAGAGAGGAGAGCGTGGAACCTGGCCTCTTGCGGACTGCTTGGCGGTGGGGCCTCTCCGTCGTCGCGGCAAGGCAGCCAACAGGGAGCGCCGAGCTTCGAAGTCGATATGGACGGTGCCGGTCAGGTCGACCGTGTCGGGGCCTCTTCGGCGGTGCTGGCTACACGAAGGCCCGGAGGAACCTGCCATGGCCCACCGCAGTGAACGCAGAAGCGCCAGCGTTGGACTGACCTGCGGTGACACGCCCCCGCAGGAGTCCCGGCACGTGCCACCACTCAGCTTCCCCAGTGCAGAGCCGCCTAACTGATCACAAAGGGACCACAGGACCCCCGGCCGGCCGGTCGCCCGTAACGCCCCCGACGACGCTGCAGATCGGTCTGAGCGGCTCCGATGGGCGCAGGGCTGGCAGGGCCGGGACCTAGGATGGGCCGGTGGCCTGGACACTGCCCCCCGGGGGCGTTGACCTCTTCGACGTTGAACGGCTTCTGCTCACCGAAGCTGCGGAGCCGCCGCTGTCGCCCCAGGACGCCGCGGCCCGCGACCGGGTGTGGGACAGGGCGGTCAAGGCCAACCCCGCTCTTTTTGACGGGCCTGTGGTGGCGTGCGGGGAGCTGGAGCGGGCTGGCCCAGGCGTCCTGCGCCTTTCGTGGGTGCGTGTGACCTACCGGCACTACGCCCTGCGTCGCGTTTCCGGCGCTACCGCACTGCCCTCGCTGTTCGTGAACGTGGTTCAGCCGACAGACGATGGCCGCGTGCTGGTGGTGAGGATGTCGCCCTCGACGGCCGCGCCGGGCCGCTGGCAGCTACCAGGTGGTTCTGTGGAGCCTCCCCAGGACGGGGCAGTGCTGGACGAGGCGGCACTGGCCGGCCAGGCCGCACGCGAGTTGGGCGAGGAGCTGGGAGTCGCCGCGGCCGCGGAGGATCTTGAGCTGTGGGTTGTCACTCGAGGTGAGAACGGCAGTGTCGGATTGACCTATCTGGCCCCGGCCCTTCCTGAGGTGACGCTGCGCGCTCACTTCAGCGCTGCTGCGACAGCTGAGCGCAGTCAGGGCCGCGACAGCGAACTCGACGCCATCGTGCTGTTGGGCTCGCCGGACGAACTGGCCGGTCTGGACGGCCCGCACGCGGATTATCTGGCGCCGATCGTCCGCCGCTTCTTCGAACAGCGCTGAGTCATGCGCCGGCGAGGAAATCCCGTCCTCGTTCGTCGAGCTCGACCACGCACCGCAGGCCCCGGGCCCTGAACCTCCTGAGGTCGCTGCGCATGCGGGCAACCGCCTTGCGGGTGCGGGCGGAGCGGACACCGCCCATGTGATCGATGGCCTTGAGCCACGTGAGGCACGCCTGCTCGATGCTGCCGCGCTTGAGGTGCATCTCCGCCTCCGCGACCAGATCCAGGGCGACGATCCGCGCGTAGGTGTCTGCCGGGCGCGCGGTGGCGGCCAGCGCGTATTGCTCGGCGGCGGAGCGGTGGTCCCCCACGGTCTCGTGGACCTTGGCGGTGCGCGAGTACACCGACGCGGCTGGCGGGCCCCAGGACAGGGCCCAGAACGGCATCTCGTCGCCGGGGGCACCAGTCAGCAGGGTGCGGGCGTGGTCAGCCTCGGCGAGTGCCGCGCGGTGCTTTCCGCTCTTGGCCAGGGTGTGGGCGTAAACGACGCGGAAGAGGGCTTCGGTCTGCGCGTCCACCCGGCCTTTGGCTCTGTTCAGGCCGGTCTCGGCCAGGCCCAGGCAGTGTTCGGGGCGGTGGAGTTTGAGGCCTTGCATGGCCATCGTGCGCATCACGAATCCGTCGTGCCCGCGCAGGCCGGATTCGGTGGCCAGGGCGTAGGACTGGAGGTAGTAGCGCTGGGCGAGACCTTGTTGGCCTGCGTCGTAGCTTTTCCAGCCCAGCAGGTGCACGCCGCGGCTGGCGGCGGAAAGCATCTGCCGGCGGACGTCGTCGCTGCGGAAACGGGCCCGGCACAGCAGGGCGACGTCGTCGCGGAGGTAGGTGACCAGGGCGCTACGGCCGTGGTGGCCGCCGTGGCGTTCGTCCATCTCGGAGAAGGCGTGGATCATGTCGCGGACGGCGGCGACTTCGGTCATGCCGACGGTGTGGCCGGTGCGGGCAGCCGCGGTGCGTGCGGCGATGTCCTGGACGTGGCTGAGAGGCAGGGCGGCGGCGGCCACGGAGTAGGCGGAGGCCGACAGGAAGCGGCGGCGGTCCAACTCGTACCTCCACATCGGCAGCAGGGCATCCAGCGGGTCGTTCCCGAGGGACAGTCCGATGGTGTCACTGTCTGCCTCTGCCGGGCAGGGCAGGCCGAGGTCGGCGAGGGTCAGCAGGCGGCCCAGGCGCCGGGAGAGGGCGACTGCGAGGTAGCGGGGCGTGTCGCCGCGGGGGACGGATCCGCTGAGCCAGTGCTCGACGTTGGACTTGTTCGTGCGTAAGCGGTCGCCGCATTCGGCGGCGACGGCGCGGACTGTCTTGGCCAGCGCCTCGTAGGTCAGCCCGGATTCAGCAACGAGGGCGCTGAGCTGGGTGTTCGGTGTCCGTGGGGTCATGAGCACCTGCCCCGATATACCCGATATACCGCTTGGTCTGCTCCTCACCGTACCGCTGTGTGCGGACCGTCGGTTGACTGTTCATCAGGCCCGAGATCGGTGGCCGAAGTGCCGCCGTGGATCTGCTCCCGCGCCCACGCCCGTGCACCGCATGTGATGCCCCATGCCTGGAGGAGGGATCGTTTTGGATGAGCAGGACGACCGTTGGATCGACGCCGCAGCGTCGGCTCTGCTGGCGGCGGAGCGGGAACGGATTTCGATCGAAGCTCTGACCGTTCAGCGGCCGGATCTGTCGCTGGCGATGGACTACCGAGTGCAGGCGGCGGCGGTGGCCCGGCAGGTCGCGGGCGGCGCCCGCGTCGTCGGCCACAAGGCCGGAGTGACCTCTCGGGCCATGCAGGAGCAGATGGGCGTCGACGAGCCGGACTCGGGCGTCCTGCTGGACCACATGGTGCTGCCCACCGGCAGCACCGTGGCCCGGTGCGCGCTGATGCAGCCGCGGGTCGAAGCCGAGATCGCCTTCCGGCTCGGCTGCGACCTGACGGGCGAGAACGTGGGCTTCGAGGAGGCGCGGGCGGCGGTGAAGGAGGTGTTCCTCGCCCTGGAGGTGATCGACACCCGGTTCGCCGGCTGGCGCCTCACGATCGCGGACAGCATCGCCGACAACGCGTCCTGCGCCCGGGTCGTCACCGGGCCCATGGTGCCGTTCAGCGCGGACATGGACCTGGCCGCCGAGCAGTTGGTCGTCAACGTCGACGGCATCGCCGTCGCCACCGGGGAAGGCCGAGCCGTCCTCGGCCACCCGCTCCACGCTCTGGCCTGGCTCGCCGGGCGGCTGCACCGCTGTGGCGACAGGCTGCGTGCCGGACAGCTGGTCCTGGCCGGGGCCGTGCACGCCAGCCTCCCGCTGGATTCTCGGAGCACGGTCCGCGCCCAGTCGCCCCGTCTGCCGCCGGTCGAGCTGCACCTGCGTTAGCCCCATGCACGGCGTTCCGCCGTCTCCGCACCTTTCAACCAGCCCTCTTCTTGCACGAAGGAGCGTCCGATGGCCGCTGATGCACAGCGTCTGCGCGTCGCCGTACTCGGCGCGGGCCTGATCGGTCTCGACCTCGCCGACAAGATCCGCCGGTCGTCGACGCTGGAACTGGCCCTGGTGGCAGGCCGTGACCGGGACAGCCTGGGCCTGCACCGGGCGGCCGGCATGGGCCATCCGACCACCGCCGGCGGCATCCGCGCCGTGGTGGAAGCAGGCCCCTTCGATGTGGTCTTCGACGCCAGCAACGCCGACAACCACGCCGAACACTGGGCGGCGCTGCAGCCGACCGGTACCACTCTGATCGACCTGACCCCCACGGACCTCGGCACGGTCATCGTCCCGGGCGTCACCAACCACCGGCCGGCAGACCACCGGCACCTGAACCTCGTCAGCTGCGGCGGGCAGGCGGCCATCCCGCTCCTGCACGCCATCTCCCAGCGCTGCTCCCCCACCTACATCGAGGTGGTCTCCACCGGGGCGAGCGCGAGCGCCGGCCGGGCCACCCGCCTGAACCTCGACCAGTACATCACCACCACCGCGGCCGCGATCCGGGCCTTCACCGGCGCCCAGGACGCAAAGGTGATGGTCAACCTCAGCCCCGCCCGGCCCGCGCCGCCATTCCGGGTGGCCATGACCGTCCTCGCGGACAGCATCCGCCCCGCCCCGGTCCGCACGAGCATCGCGGCCGCCGCCCACGCCGTGCGCGCCTACACGCCCGGATTCAAGGTGACCTCGCTCGTCGTCGACCCGGGCCGGATTTCGGTCGCGGTGGAGGTGACCGCCTGCGGCGGCCGCCTGCCCCGCCACGCCGAAAGCGTCGACATCATCAACGCCGCCGCCGTCCTGCTCGCCGAACAGACGGCCGCCGCCTCCCGATGAAGGGGAACACGCCCATGACCGCACCCCCGCACCCGCGGCCCCGGATCCTGCTGCACGACCCGACCCTGCGCGACGGCCACCACGCCGTCGGCCACCAGCTCGACGCCGACCAGCTCCGCGCCTACGCCACCGTCGCGAACGCCGCCGAAGTGCCGGTGGTGGAGGTCGGCCACGGCAACGGTCTGGGAGCCTCCAGCCTCCAGATCGGCCGTGCCCGGCTGGATGACGCCACGATGCTCACCACCGTCCGCGAGTCCCCCCAGCCGGGGGCCATGAAGACGCCCATCCGCGACGAGGTGATCATTTCACCTGGGAACAGGCGTCCCTACAGCCCTTAGGCTGCATGCATGATCGTCCGCTGCACGCACATCATCAGCCCGGTGACCGGCGAGGTCGAGAACGATCACCCCGGCATCCGTATCGGCACGGAGTACCCCGTGCTGGAGGTACTCACGAAGCCGGACCAAGTGCTGCTCCGCATCCCCGATCGGCTCGGCACCACGGAGTATCGGGACACCCCGAGCCTGTGGGACGCCGCAATGTTCACGGTGGTCAGCGATCGGATGCCGAGATGCTGGGTGGCTGAGCTGGAGGAAGGCCGGCTGACCTTGGCGCCGCGCGCATGGCAGCGCCCCGGCTTCTGGGAGGACTACTTCGACGACATGCCTGCTGCTGTCGAGGAGTACGACCGGCTGAAGGCTGAGATCCTCGCCGACTCCTGATCACCGGACGCTGACCAGGTGACGGGCGCTTCGTGTATCCCGAGCAGGAGGAACCCGAACACGACGAGCCTGTGGCCATCCCACAGTTACGGGACAACCCTTAGCAGCTCTTTGTGCAGCACCTTCGCGGTGTGCGCGCCCTCCGCTGCCGGTCAGTCACGGTATGGCTTCTCTGTAATGCGCTGCCAGATGCTGACCCCGCCCCAGTGACCGTACTGTCGGTGCAGCTCGGTGGGGATGAGGATCATGCGACCCAGGTCGGGGTGGTGATGCCAGGTCCATCCCTTGGGGGTCTCGCGGAGACCGGCCAGCCTGTTCGCCGCAGCGAAGTCTGCAGCGCGACTGCCTCGTAGGAGACCGATGTTCACGTCGCAACGGGCGTCGTAGATGTACTCCTCGAATCCTTCGAACGGAGCGTCCGGCAGCAGTGCCCGTTCCCTGTTGTAGCGTTTCTCGAAGTACAGATAATCCGAGACCTCGGCAGAGGTCGCGGGCCTACGCAAGTTCTGTTCCAGAACGGCCTGGGCACGGCCGGCGCCTGCCCCGGGGCCGCCGCCCCGGGTCTCCATCGGGGTCAGCCGTTCCGGTGGAGCCTGGACGAATCGCGGTCCCTCTGCGGCCATGGTCAGCGCCGGGATCAGCTCACCTGAAGGTTGCCCGGGCGGTGACACCCTGCTCTTCAGGAACTCACCCGCGGCACGTGCCCTAGCCTGGATCTTCGGCGTGATCGCTTTGGTCGGCTTGTGTAGCAAGACCGCCACGAGGATGTCGATGCTGATCGCCACCGCCGCCTTGGCGAAATACTGTCCGGCTAGGTCGAGCGCGACCTCGTCCTGCGCGCTGACCGCCGTGCTGACGAAGCCGTTGATGTCCCCGACGATCTGATACACCTCGGGACCGACCATGACGGCGGACAACGCGATCAGAACGACGCCAGCCGCGCCCGCCGTGCTCGCCTCCAGGACGGCGAAGAGGATTGTCGTACCGACCATCATGGCCAGTGCCTGCGGAGTCAGCAGCTCCGCGACCTTGCCCTTGATCTCGTCACCGCCGTACTTCTCCGATCGGCGGATCGCCTCGGCCAACTTGTCCATCGCGGACATGTCCGCGACATTCATCCCTGCAGCGGTAACCGTCTTGGGCCACGGCGGCTCAACCAGTGGGAAGCGTGCCCGCCACGTGGCGTCGAGCGCGCGCCGGATACGCTCGCCCTCATACCGGTCCGCCATCTTGTTGCTGACGATCAGCAACCGCAGCTGCTTTTCCGTCAGGCCGCGCAGCGCACTGTTCAGTTCTGTGTCGGTGACGAAGTCCAGGACGCGGAAGGCACTGTCGGCCGCAGTGAGAGCGAAGAACTCGCCGTACTCAGCCATCGCCAGGTGCCGCTGGATGAGCGCGATCCACCCGCCGGTCGGCGGTGGCACCTTGCGGCGGATCGCGTCGAACTGGTCCGAGTGCTGGCGGACGCCGGAGCGGGTCACCGCGTCCAGCAGCGGCGTCAACAGCTCTCCCGTGCTGCCGGTCTGTCGGATGCCGACGGCGCGGATGCCAGCTTCGAGCCGGGCCAGGGCGTACGGACCGAGCCAGGCGGCCGCACCCAGATTACTCAGCAGGTAACTGGCGCCGGCGAAGCCGAGCTTCTCGATGTCGTCGAGCATGCCGTCCATCGAGCGGCCGTTGAGGTACTCCAGTGCCTTCCTGAACTTCCCGGCCGCGACCTGTGCGCTGAGCGGTTCTTCCTGCCGACCGGATTGCAGCGCCTTCTGCACGTCCTCCTGGGCAATGCTTGAAGCTGTGCGAATGCCGGCGACTGTACTGGTGCCTCCCGATGGCCCGACGCTCCTCGCCTGCACGGCAAGCTGCCCGAGCGCGGTGCGCCCGGCCGGGTCCTCTGGGGTGGCCGCGGTGCCGGATGCCTCACGGGCGGAGGCGTCCGGCACCGGCCGGGTGCGTGCCGGAGGCGCTGCGGAGTCGGTTCGGCGTTCGGCGTCGGAGTCGGCGCTCACGCGCTCATCCGACGGGGACGACGGAAGGGGAAGCATCCGGGAGGGACGACGTAGTGGAGGATCAACAATGCCTGTCGCTCGCTGTTAGCGAGCGGAACGTGCTCGACGCGGCCGCCGAGCGACAGCGGTCGCGGAACGGTCTGGCCACTGACACGGGAAGCGAACTCTATTGCCACCGCGGTGAGTTCACGTGCTGCCTCCGGATCGGAGTCCGCCCAGTGCGGGTCGATCCACAGCGCTGGCGTGAAGGCCGCAACGAAGCGCTTCTGGACGGCGTCGTCGGTGCGGCGCAGGGTCGTATCAAAGGATTCCTGGTCGAGGCTCCCGTCGGTGGTCCGGACCGCACCGATCCTTGTGGTCATGCTGTCGACCGCATCGAGATTCCGGTTGCGGATGGCTTCCTCGAATTTTCGATTCGGGACGCCCTTGCTGTCCAGTCCGGCTACCTGAAGGACGCTTTGCCTTGCCGGCACGGGCGGATATGCGATGAGGAAGACACTGCCGTCGGAGTCCAGTTCGAGTAGGTCAACTGGCGCAGTCGCGACCTGGGCGATGTCGGCCTCCTGCTCCAGGACCGCAGCGGGCGTGAGTGCCGCTGCGATCGCGGCGGCTCGGCCCTTGCCTGCCGACGGGGGTGCGGCGGTGCCGAACCCAACGTGGTAAATCGCCTTGGGGGCCCCAGTGCTGGCGTAGCTTCCGCGTAGCTCGCCCGGGGCGGTCCGCAGATGCGGTGTGCCGGCGTCGAACAGAGCGACCCGCACGCGTTTCCAGGGGAGTTCGTCGGCGTTGCCTCGGTGCAGGTCCATTGCCCACTCAGCGGCCTGGCCGCGGCTGACTGCGGCGGCCACCCAGACAACCACGCTACCGGTTTCCGACGCCGCGGCCGGAGGCGGCGGATAGACGCAGCGACGCCGGAAGGCCACCCAGTCCCAAAGCGAAGTGAGGATCGTTGTGCCGTCCTGGGTGCCGGATGCTCCGAACAGGCTTGCGCGGGCCCGGTGGTAGAACTCGGGCTCTGCGGTCCGGGCGCCGCGGAGCAGGCCCAACGACATTTCGGCCAGCTGTCTTAGCGGGTTGTCCAGGTCGAGGACGCGCGGGTTGGGGGTGAACTGAGCGGTAAGAACATCGTCAGGAGCTGCCCACAGCACGGACCCGTCATTCCTGAGCTCCAGCGTAATCGGCTTGTCGCGAGGCCCGAAGCGGATCTCGAAGAGCCGTCCGTCGGGCTGCTCGCTAAGCGTCGCGGTGACGGTGAACTGTACGGATCGTGCGGGGCCAGGCCGGTCGCCACGACCGACACCGAGCTGGCCCGTAAACCGGTACCTTCGGGTGGTGGCTCCGGTATCGGGTGCGGATCCGGAGACTTCGACCCGCCCGAACAGCTCGAACAGGGCGGCCGCCGGGCCCCTTCCCTCCTCACCATTCGGTGGGACCTGGTAGGGGGCGTAGAGGTCGAGTTGCGCGGTTGCGAGCGCGGTCTCTGCAGGTTGCAGCCGCCAGAGGTCGTGGTCGCAGGAGATCACTCCTCGGACGGCAATCGGTCTGCCCTCCTCCTCGTCGAAGTCGGCGGAGAAGACCTGCGGTTGCCCGCCAGCCTGGGCAGCGAACCGTCCAGCGTCGTCGGAGAGGCGGCGGAGGTGGTCCATTCCCAGTCTTCTTAGGGTGTGGGGAGGGACGGTAACGCCTGTGGGGTGCTGGACCGAGACGGCCTCGGCCAGGGTGTCGACGAAGTCCACGCCGTCCGAGTTGGTGGAGACTGTACATAAACCGGCCGTAGCCAGCGTGAACCCCGGAGCGTGCCGGGTCGGGAACCGCGCGACGCCGTCGTATTGGACCGATCGTCTGCCGCCTCGGGTGAGCAGCATCCGGGCTACGTATCCGCGGCTGGCCACCGGCCGTACAGCCGCCAGTTGGCCGTCGGGCACCAGGATGTCGACGTCCGGCCGCGCCGACGGGTCGTCGATGCCGGCGAGCAGAGAGATTCGGTCCCGGTGTTGGACCTCTTCGACCTCGTGCGGCACCTGGTCGGTCGGGACGGGCACGAAGCGCAGATCGACCCCGGGACCCAATAGCGAGCTGACCTGCTGGATGAGGTCGCCAGCCGGATCGACCGGCAGATAGCCCGCGGGCGGCAGCTCGACCATCCCTGCGTCGATCAGAATTCGCCCAGCGGGCGAATTCGGCAGCCCGGCGGCCGACAGTCCGGCGAGCTGGCACTGAAACTGCGCGATCTGGGCTGCGAAGACGCTGCGCGAGCGCATCGACAACTGGCTGTCGCTGTAAGCGCGCGCCGGGGTTTCCATCAACTCCCGCCGTACGGTCCAGACGTCAGCGAACTCTGTGGTGCGCCCGGACCGCCCCAGGACCGCCAGAGGCACCTCGCTCCCGGCCGGGCCGACTGCGCCCCGGCACCAGGTCTCCGAGGCAAGGAAGGCGGCGGACATCGGCGGGCCCGCAGCGGCCCGCTCGTCGGCGAAGTAGGCCGCGGCGACGCGCGACCGCAGGTGCTTCTGCTCCAGCAGCAACGCGGCGGAGGCCGGAAGCGGACGGGTCAGGGTGAGCGGCCGCAGCCGCAGCACAATTCCGTCGATCCGGTACGGGCGCGCGGTGCTCGTCACGCAGGCCTGCTCGCAGGGCGCTCCGTACACCTCGGCGTTGCCGCACAGCCCTTCGGCCCACGCGATGGTGAGCAGGTAGAGGGCGGTGCCCCCGACCGTATTGGCCGCCGCGGCCGACGCGTTAGTTTCGCATGGGGCGAACGCGGCTACGGCGGGCGGGGCGGGCGCTGGACTCGGGGTCACGCCTTGGGTGGCATCGAGCAGGGCGTCGACCGTCGCCGTCACGGGGTCGGGGAGCAGCAGCATCCGGCCGCCGGGGTCGACCGCCAGTCCTGAGGAGACGGTCACGCTCTCGCCGGAGAGCGCGACATCGAGCCCGTGGGCCACACCTGGGCCGCCGGTACGGCCGAGCGCGAACAGCAGTTCACGTTCGGCTTTCTGTTCCCGGGTGAGGTCGGTTCCGTGCAGCAAACGGCCGTCGAAAAAATTGAGGCGCGTGAGCGGGCTCGGGACGGGGATCACCACATAGCCGTCCACGTGGTGGGCTAGCACGACCGGGCCCGGAACACCGGGCAGCAGGTCCGTCATGGTCAGGCACCTCCGTGGGAGATCGTGCCGGCGGAGGCCAGCTCAAGCAGAGTCGCGGTGTCTACGTGGGACGTTCGGGTGGCTACGTCGACCTTGCCCTCGGCGGTGGTGGTGCCCTTCACGGTGACCAGGCGGAGGTCGTGCAGATCGCCCAGGACGACGTCGGCGTCGCCGCTGCCTGGCAGCAGGCCGGAACCGTCCCCGTCGTCCAGGCCTGCGGGGCGGCGGTCCACGCTGTCCAGCGCGGCGCAGTGGCGCACCGCGTCCAGCCACATACCGGGCCGGTCGGTCTCGGGTGCGGACGTGACCTTGGCCCGGAGCGGGTCCACCTCCTGACTGATCGCCTTGTCCTTCGAGGCAACGCCGGTGCCCGGCAGACCGAAGAGTCGGCGAAGCCGCAGGTAGCGGCCAGCCCTGGTGGACCGGCCGGGGACCAGGAAGAGTTCGGCTGTCTCCCGCAGCCGGGAGTACGCGGTCTCAGCACCTGCACCATCGCACGGGGAGGTCAAGGCGGGCACCGGCCGGGCCAGACAGGCGCGGAACCGGGCCACGACATGGGCGTCGACGAGGCCGTCGAGAATCTCACGGTTCTCCGCCTTTTCCTTCTGCTCGTCTAGCCACTTGGCGAGGTCGAGACAGCTGAGCACCGGCAGATAAAGTTCGCGGCCGAGTTCGTCCAGGGCCAGTCCAGGAGTGACTCGCACCTCGCGGCTCGGGCCATCGACGCTGATCCCGAATCCCCAGACGACGCCTCCGCCGTGCAGCCAAGCGTTGTGCAGGCGCATCTTCGCCCAGGAGTGACCGACCACTGCTTCCAGGTCGGAGACACCGAGCAGCATCCCGAAGTGGGCAGCGAGGGAAGTGAACGGGTCGGAGGCCGGGAGAGTGGCGCTGCGCTCGTCGTGCATCGGCTCACGCCTCCCCGCGCACGAGTGCAGCTCGGCGGGCTGCGGCGACCGCCCGCCAGGCATCGGCATCCCCGGCCCGGGCGGTGACTTCAGCGGTCAGCCGGTCAGATACGGCAGCGGTCTTCGCTGCGGCCCGCAGTGCGGTGACGAGTCTGTCGCGAGTCCTCGAGACCGCCTTGAGCAGATGGTCCACGTGTGTGTCTCCCAGCTCACGCAACGTGGCGTCGGCAGCGAGGAAGGCAAAAACCTGATTCATCACCACATCCGGGATCGCCGCCTCCCAGGTATCGAGCGCGTTCTGGACTTCGGCGAGCTCCCCCTGCGCTGTCTTCAGCCCCTGCTGGGCGGCGACTACCGCCGCATGCTTGTCGGCCACATCCTGTGAGGACTCGTGGTCGACAGCGGGCTCCATGGGGATCCTGGCCAGCACTGCGTCGTCAAGGTCGGCCTCAGCCTTCCGCAGCTTTTCGTAGGCGTCCCACACTGCCTTCTCTTTGGCCACCGCGGCTTTGGCGCCCTTCTCACCATCGCGCAGACTGTCCATCCGATCCTGCTCGACCTGCGTCGGGTCTTCACCGTCCATGACGGTGGCCAGCCCGCGCATCGCCCGGTCGAACCGGACGGGTGCCCCCTCTGCGACGGCCCGCAGTGCCGTGACAGCGGTGCTGTAGGCCTGTCGGGTGCTCCGCAGGACACCGGAAGGATCTCCTCGATCAGCCAGCGAGCGCCATCGGGCCTGACGGGCCCGGTCCAACCGACCGGCGACCGCAGCATCGCGGTGGTCGGCTTCGGCTGCGCGGATGATGAGCTGCTCGACGAGTTCACGACCGAGCAGAGTGACAAGCCGTTGACGTGCATCGATGTAGGGGGATGCTGTCAAAGCCTGCCTCGCACTGCTGAGCGCGTCCGTCACCGGCTGCGACCGGGCTGCACTCGTCCAGGCATCGATGCGGTCCGCGTCCTCGTGTGCCTTGTCCTTCGCGGCTGCGGCGGTGGCCAGTGTCTGTCGGGCGGCGTCCACTGCTGCGGCAAACGCGGCACGCTTGCGCTCCTCGGCACCGAGGGCGTCAGCGGCTCGAGCCGCCTCAGCGACCGCATATTGACGCTCAATTAGCGTGGCCTCCAGCTCCCCGGCCAATCCGGCGGCGTCGGCCGGCAGCAACGCGAGGGCGAGCTCACGGCGAATTCCGGCTTCTTTGGTCTCCAGAGCAGCGAGGGCCTTCTTGGCCTTCAGATCAGCGAGGGCGGTTGTCACGGTCTTGGCGTCTTTATCAGGCAGAGCGAGCTCGATGTCGCTAGCGGCCAACTGATCCGTCCTACCCTTGAGGGCGTCTGTCGCCTGCGTGAAGTCGTCGTCGGCGAGCTGAGTAAGGGGTGTCGTCACGGACACGGCGACTCCTTGACTGTGTGAATGTTGACTCGGTGAGGTGCTGGTTCGGTAGCACCGGATAGATCACCCGGGTACGCCCGGCCGGCTTTGGCGTACTCCCGGCGGATCGCGACGGCGAGATGCTCCGGGCCAATGGCAGTGTTCGCATCCGCGGCGAGGTATGCCGCGGCCACTGCGGCATTGCGGATCAGGGCTCCGGACAGTGGGTAGAGCGCGGCAAGCTGGTCGGCATCGACGCGGGAGTCGAGCGGCGCTCCGGACGGAATATGACGGCGCCACAGGGCTCCGCGCTCGTCCTCGTTCGGGAGGTCGAACGGCACGATGAACTCCAGGCGGCGGGCGAATGCCTGGTCGATGTTCTGGCGCAGATTGGTGGTGAGCACGGCCAAGCCGTCGAAGCACGCGAGGCGGGAGAGCAGATAGGCGGTCTCCAGGTTGGCGTAGCGGTCGCGGGCGTCACTGACCTCCGTACGGCGCCCGAATAGCGCATCCGCTTCGTCGAAGAGGAGAACGGCGTCTCCACGTTCCGCGGCGTCGAACGCCTCCCCCAGGTTCTTCTCCGTCTCCCCGATCCACTTCGAGACGATCTGGGACAGGTCGACGATGAGGAGATCGCGACCCATCTCGCCTGCGAGCACCTCGGCGGCAAGTGTCTTGCCGGTGCCGGGCGGGCCGCAGAAGAGCAGCCGGACGCCGCGCCGTCCCGGCCGTCCGTGCAGGAATCCCCATTGGTCCAACACCACATGCTGCTGGCGGACCTGGGTGACGGCCTCATGCAATTGGGCTACACGGTCGGGCGGAAGGACGAGCCCGTCCCAGCCAGCGGTGGGGCGCAGCCGTACGACGCCGTGCGGGGTGCGGTCGGCATCCCGGGCGCCGAGCGCGGAGCGCAGGTCGGCTGGCCCGAGAGGTTCACCGCGGACCTGAGCAGCGTCGGTGGCGTTCCGGGCCAACTCCTGTGCGGCCGCCGACCCAAGTGTATACGGCACCGTGTCGGCAGCGTCGGACAGTTCGGGGGTGAGC
Source organism: Streptomyces pseudogriseolus (assembly GCA_002154585.1). Classification (GTDB taxonomy): domain Bacteria; phylum Actinomycetota; class Actinomycetes; order Streptomycetales; family Streptomycetaceae; genus Streptomyces; species Streptomyces pseudogriseolus. Next base: position 24,643 of record MUNG01000067.1, on the reverse strand, counting down.
CTGCGCCACAGCTCGCGGTGCGCGGCGCGCGTGGACGGCGGCACGTCCACGGTCAGCAGCGTCCGTCGTGTGGAGCCAAGGACGGCGCCGGGTGGAGGCGCGAGTACAGCCGGGGCCGGGACGTCGTCGAGCGCGGCTGCGCCGTCTGGCAGTTCATGCGCGACGAGGACCGGTGTGACCCCGTGTGCCAGTGCCGCCAGGGCGACTGCGCGGGCGGCGGGACGGTCCAGTACGGGGACGTCGAGGACGGCCGGGTCGCGGCCGGTGGCGGTGAGCAGAGCGGCCATGCGCAGCGCAGCGTCAGCTGGGTCTTTGGAGCGGAGGCTCGCGGTGGCCGGGATGCCGCGGCCCACGGCACGGAGCACTGCGGCTACTGCTGGGTCCTCGGCGCGCAGCGCGGGCGGGGCGACCCCGATCAGGGCCGGGTCGGTCCGGCGGGCGTCGGCGGGCCACAGTGGTGCGCCGTGCAGGGCGTCCCACAGTCCCTCGGCGAGCCCGAGAGTGCGGTCCCAGAACGGGCTGTCACCCTGCGGGTACACCGCACCGGAGGCGGCCAGCGGGCCGCCCTGTAGCAGCCTTCGCAGCCAGATCCGGGCGGCGACTGGGTCCGCTGGCGCGCCGGGGAGCGCGCCCGACTCTGCGAGGGCTGCCGCGAGCCCGGTCGTTGCCGCCGGTACCCGGGCCGGGTGCAGGTCGCGCAGCACACTGGACAGGCCCTCGTGCTCGTTCGCGAGCCCGGCGAGGAGCAACACGTCGATCTCGGCGGGGGTGAGGCCCAACCCGCGTGCCAATCTCTCGATGGGTTGGTCCTGCGCATCCTCTTCCACGTCGGCGTCCAGCCAGGCCTCCCTGCCCACCTGCGTCCCGGCCGGCTGTTCATGCTGGGCGGCTTCCGGCATGGCACGGGTGGCGAGGGCGGTGAGAAAGCCGTATGCATCGTGGTTGGCGCCCAGTGTTTCGCCGATCCGACCGGCGAGTTCCATGGCCCGGCGGTGCAGCCGTGACGCAGTGGCCGGCCGGCGTCTAAAGACACTGAAAGGTGGGGGAAGCGTGGCATCGGGCATAAAGGGATCAGGCATAGCGGAACCTCACGATGCAGCCGAGAGCTGGCAGCCAACCGGGGTCGAGATCGAGGCCGGCCGCGCGCAGGTCGACCGAGACGTCGTCGAGGTCGAGGCGTACCTCGAGCCAGCCCGGGGATGCGGTGATCTCGCCGCGCCGGTGAAGCAGATGGGCGATGAGCGTGGTCTGCGGGAGCCGGGCCGGAGGCCGGCCGGCCAGCCGGTGGCGCAGCTCGCGAACTGTTCGGTCGACCAGGCGCGCTGATTCGCGCCGGACGGCGCCATGGTCGGCATCGCCGAGCGGGTCTGGAGGCTCTGCCGACGGCGAAAGGCCACAAAAGGCAAGCAACGCCGGGTCTGCTGGCTCCGGGGCGCGTAGCTTCGGGGCCGAACGGCGCAGCAGTTCAGCGCCGAGGACATACATCGCCCCGCGGGTGCCTAGCCCTCCTAGTTCGAACAGGGGCGCACAGCTCGGCGGAGCGCCGTTGCGGCACATAAAGGGTGCGACCAGGTGGAGGTAGAAGAGCAGTCCGGCGTTCGCGGTGGCCCCCGATACCGCCATAGTTGAGTACGTCCGCGCCGCACTGCCGGTGGCGTGAACCGGCAGGGACCCTGCCTCGCGCGGGGGTGCCGTTGGGATATCCGCGGTCGCTCCGGCTGGAGGCTCGGCCCTCGGGTCGGGCTCCGGCACAGCCTGCTCCCGCGCGGCAGGCTCGCGCAGGGCGAGGCCCAGCACGGCAGCACCGTCGGAGGCCACCCGACCTGGATCCGTATCGACGAGCGCGAGTGCGGTCAGCGCGGCGCGGACGCGGGCGCCGTGGGCAGCGGAGGCTGCGGTGCCGAGCGGCGAGCCCAACAGGAGCGCTGTGACGTAACCGAGGCCCCCCGGCAGCGCTGCTCCAGGCGGTGGCGGGGTCGGGCGGTCCACCAACCGTTCCCCTGCGGCTGCGTCCGGATCCGCCGCACCTCTCGGGACATCTCGCGCGCCTGCCGCGTGGACCTCCTCTGGTGCTCCGCCCAGTGCCTGCCAGGCCGCTGCGGCGAGCCGCTCCAGGCGTTCCGGCCCGAGCAGCGCGACCACCTGCGGCAGCACTCCTCGCCTGCCCACGGCGGCGAGTACTGGTGCGACCGCCGTCACCTCCGCGGCCAGTGCGGCGGTTACGGCGTCCGCGACGGTGCCGGTGGCACCGTTCTCTGCCGTTGTGGCGGTCGGCCACAGCCCCAGTCGGCGCCACGCCCAGACCATCGAGGTGTCTCCGGCACAGGCACGCACGGTGAGATCCAGCAGAGCGGCGGGCCGGTTGGGATAGCGCACCACGGAGGGTCCGCCCGTCACCAGCTGCTCGGCGACAGCCGAGACGACCTGCCGCGCCCACGCACTCGCGGTCTCCCCCGTGCGGCCTGCGTGGACGTGCATGGGTGGCACCCGTACCGATGCGATCGCCACCTGTTCGTCCGCGGCCACCAACCCGGCCATCGCCTCGTCGAGGACGTCTTCGAGCAGCGCGTCGAGCAGCGCCGTCGCGTCCTCGCGCAGCTCCGGCGCGGGGAGCCGCCAGCGCACCGCGAATCGGTCGATCGCCGCGTCGGTCATGGTTTCACCCTCGCGTCCGCGCCAATCCGTCCTTCACCGACGGGCAGCCCGGTGCTCGGCCGGCCGAGCACCGCGTCCCGACCGAGCGCGCCACCGACGGACAGCTGCTGGAAACCGCTGCCCCTGCCGACCACCGAGGTGAGTCCGAGATGCCACCCAGCGCCGACCCGGGCACCGCTGTCGGCCGAGCACACCTCGACCAGAGTGTGGGCAGGGCGGTGCAGGTCGAGCAGGTGCCGGACTGTGGCGAGTTGCTTGTCGGACAGCGCACCCGGGACGACCACCGCGAACCGGTGGGCGTAGTCGGCGAACGCGCCGCCCGCTGCGGCGGACCCCCGGCTCTGGTCCGCGCCTAGGTTGCGAAAGCGGAATCGTTCGACCAGGACGGGCGCCACTCCGAGGTAGATCTCCAGCATGCGGCTCAGCCCCGTGGATGTTCCCCGGGACCGAAATAGGTCCACGGCCTCGGCGAGCATGGTCCGGCGTGTTCGCTCGGGCCATCGCCCGTCCAGGGTGAGCCCGATCAGGGAGGCGAGCCAGGGCAGCAACTCCGGTGGCGCGCCCGCCGGGTCGAGCAAGAACTGCCGTTCTGCAGCCAGGGCGTCGAGGTCGGCGAGCGGGCCGCTCACGAGAGCGAGGAAGCGGTCCAGGAACGCTGCCGCGCGCGGCTCGGCGGAGAAGATGCCCGGGAGTTGGTCGAGCAGACGGTGACCGGAACGCTCGACCCGCAGTGCCTGGATCCGCGGGGCCGCCTGGGGCGTTCCGGTGAGGAGGAGCCGCAACCACAGGTAGCGTCCGGGCGGGGCGTTCACCGGAGCCTCGTAGGTGACGAACGGGTCGGAGGCGTCCCGCCGGGACCAGGGCACCTCCCGGGGGCCACGCCGGTACAGCGCGCTGAACTCTGCTGGCCCGCCGTCCGTCTCGTTGCCGCTGTCTCGGCCGAAGAGCCGTTCCGCGTCGTCGGCCGGCGCCAGCGGCGGGCCGGGCGGCAGGCCCAGGAGGGGGGTGTGCATGTTGGACGGCGGCCTGTGCGGGAGCTGCGGCACTCCGTCCTCCGTGGGAAGGTCGTCGGCGGTGAGGAACCCCACCGCCAGCGACGTTCCCGGCGGCAGGCAGGCATCCACGAACAGCCGGCCCCATCGCTGCCGGTACACTCCGCTGTCCAGCGCGAAGGTGTCGACCCAGCCCTTGGTCCCGAACCGGACTCGCGCCTCGAACGCCGTCCGCACGCCCTTGCCGCCCCAATAGCCGATCCGGCCGTCAGGGGTGCGCACCAGTCCCCGTCCGTCGTACGTGGGGGCCCGCAGTGGCCGCTCCTCGGCGACTCTGCCGTCGCGGAAGGTGAACCGGCGCAGGTCGGCTTGCGGGGGGCCGGCCACGACCACGGCGGCCGTGCCGTCCAGCTCCAGGTCTGTCGCCCCGGGAATCGGTCCGATCACCCGTTCCGTACGGTCGTCGGCGACCGGCACGGCCCAGCCGCTGCCCTGTGGATCCCGCCAGAGCAGCCACACTTCGCCGCTTGTCCCGACGGCTACCCGGGACGGCACCGCCCCAGTGGGCAGCGCGGCCCGTGGGCCGTCCGGCACGAGGAGCGGGCGGGGCGGGCGCAGCGGTCCCAGCTGCCAGAGTGGGGCGTCCGGTTCGGCGCAGGCCACCAGGGCAGCGTTGCGGTAAGCCGCCAGGTCGACCGGGGTGCCGGGCGGCCGGAGGTGGCGCACCAGGCGATGCTCGGCCAGATCGAGGACGAGCACGCAACCGTCGGTAGCGTCCAGCAAGGTCAGCCGGCCGTCCGGGTCTGCCAGGAGCGCCACTGCCCGCACCTGCCGCACGGGGGTGCCTGGTGCTGGAGCGAAATGGCCGGACGGTGGGCCGGATAGGGGCGTGGGCACCAGCAGGTCTTCGGTGAGGTCCTCATCGCCTCGCCCGTTGCCGGACCGCGCGGCAGTGAGCTGGCTGCCCGGCCGCCACGGCACCCGGACGATCCGCCCCTCCTCCGGCACCGCGTGGTAGGCGGTGCAGTCGGGGCCGACTGCCAGCCCGGCCGGTGCGGTGCCGCTGCCCGCGCCTGGTTCGGCTGCCGGGATCTGCCACTCCAGTGTTACGGCGTCGTCGTCGGACGTCAGAGCGGTGCCGGAGTGCGCGCACCGGAGCCACTGGGCGGCTACCGCGATGGCGGCGGTCCTGCCGGTGTCCATCAGCACTCCTCGCTCGGGATCGGTACCGGTACGGGGGTGCCGGACGTGGGAGGTGGCGAGGGCTGCTCCCCGACTGGTGGCGGTGCGTCGCCGGCGACGACGGCGATCGCGGCCAGTTCGACGGCCTCCCACGTCTGGAGCACGACCGTGCCGGGAGTCCATGTGCCGTCGTCGATCTGCTGCGCCACGTCCAGGCCGGTCAGGTACTCGACCCCTTCGACTTGCAGGGCCGCTGCCTCCAGCTCCGGGCCGTGCACGCGGCGACCCAGTGGCCAGCCGCTGCCCTCCGGCCCGTACGGCGGTAGCGGCGATAGGTACTGACGGAGGACCAGATCGACCCAGTGACGTACCGCGTCTGCGCTGTAGCCGGGCTTGACCGAGATCCCGACGGAGACGGCGACCTTCCGATAGGCCGGTGGCACCACGTAGAGCTCTGTGGTGACCAGCCTGCGGGCGTCCAGGTGGGCGCAGACCCGGCGCAGCAGCCCGCGCTGGGGGGTTGGGGCGTCCGGGTGGACCGGATCCTGGCGGGGCCAGACCACGACGGTCACTACGCCTGCGGCCCCCAGTGTCTTCGTCGGGGGGTGGAAGAGCGGCACGCATTCCGCGCGGCCCACTTCTCCGCCGGGAGTGAGCGCGGCGAGCTCGGCGAAGTCCGAGGCGGTCACGGCCCGGTCGTGCCGCCGGAACTCGCCGGGGATCCGATCCATGGCCATCTCGAGGGTTTCGGCCGCGGTGCCGCCCTCGGTGGCCAGCGGGTTGGTCACCGTGACCGGCTCCCCGCCGGGCAGCCGGGTGAGGGACTTGGCGGCGGCGTTGCCCTGCTCGCCGCCTCCGTAGCGGTAGCGCAGTACCCGGATCCGTTCGCCGATCTGCGGAGCGCGTCCGCGGACGGTGTCGCCGAACCCGGCCTCTCCGGCGTCCGCGTCCAGCGTCCAGTGCCGGTCCTCGGGGCCGCTGGCGGCGAATGACTCGACGCGCCGCCATGGCCGCCAAATGCCGTTCTCCTCGACCTCGACGACCGCCGGGGGCGCCTCGGGCTGTACGGGCCGGTGGGCGAAGGCGTAGCGCTGGTTGGGCATGCCGGTGCCGGTGCCGAGGTACTCCGGCTGGGCGGTGACTGCCTGGACTACCTCGGCCGCGTTGGCGCCGACCCAGCGTAGCTGCGGGATTTCGGGGGCGCTGGCGAGCGGAAAGGCTCGCAGCCAGAACAGCACAGCCTCTTCGCCGTCCAGCGCGGGCGGGTACGCACCGACGCCCGCGGCGTCCGGGGCGTCGGGGACCGGTACCCCTAGTCTGGTGAGCTTTTTGGGCAGGCGCAGCCGTGCCACCCCGTCGCGGCGCAGGCCCCTGGTGGAGTCTGCGAAGAGCTCGAGCGTCTCGTAGCGGGGCTCACCGCCGTCTTCCCGGTCGATCGTGGAGATCTGCCACTCCACCTGCGGCACCGGGCCGTCGAGCTGTCCTCCGGCGCCGGGGCACGGCTCGACGGTGAACATGTCCGGCAGCTGCGGGGCCAGTGCCACCCCGAGGTTGAGCTCGGCTCCAGCGAGTGCGGAATCGGCGTGCTTGAGTGCCTCGACGTCCTTGGCGTCGTTGGCGAGCACAGCAAGCCACAGGACGCCGTCGACCGCTTTCGGCACGTCCAGCGGCATGGCTCCCGGCGCGGTCGGGTCGTCGGCGAGCACTGCGGCGCGGTAGAAGACGGGGGCCTCGTCGTTGCCGAGGCCATGGGCGTCGAGCGCTGCCTCGGCGGCGGCCACCAGATCGGGATGTCTGGGCGCTGCGGCGGCAATCTTCGCCGCCGCCCGTACGTGCACTGGAAGGGCCGTGACGTCCTGTTCGGTCTCGAACTGCACATCGCCGGTGGCGATGACCGTTGCGGCGGGTAGTTCGACGGCGTCGGGGGTCCGGTCGGGCCGCCGCCGCCTCGGGGTGAAGGCGACCAGCCCGCGCGCGGGCTGGGCTGGCAGCAGTGGCACCCGGAGCAATCTCAGCAGCCAGGCTCGGGTGGCGTCGGGGATCTGGTTGAAACGGTAGAGCAGCTTCTCGCCGAGGAACGCCACGAGTTCCAGTAGCGTGATGCCGGGGTCGCTGGGGTTGCGGTCGGTCCACTCGGGTGTGTAGACCGCGATCCGTTCCAGCAGTTCGGTGCGCAGGTCGTCGTAGGAGCGGTCGTCGAGTGCGGGCGGCGGGAACGGCATGGTCAGGCCCCCGCCGTCCGGGCCGTGCCGACGGGCACAGCGATCCGCAGGCCGCCGGGGCTGCCGTCGCGCACGTGGGTGTACGCCACGGTGATGAGGGCCAGTGCCGGATCCTCTCCGGGGCTGACGTCCACGGCGAGCCGGGTGATCCGCGGTTCCCAGGTTGACAGCGACTCCTCCACTGCGCGGGCGATCGCCGCCCGAGTGCCCGGGGTGTTCGGCGCTGTCAGGAATTGGCGCAGCCCGCAGCCGAAGTCCGGGCGCATGAGCCGCTCGCCGGGCTCGGTGACGAGGATGATCCGGACTGACTGGCGGACCAGGGCGGCACCGCTCGCCAGGTCCATCGTTCCGCGTTGGGGCGTTGGCTCGACGGGGAACGTCCAGCCGCGGCTCAGTCGGTCGCCGTAGAGGCCGGTCACGCTGTGAACACCTCCTTGCGCTCCACTCGGGGTTCGTAGCGCAGGTCGTCGTCGGGTGCGGAGAATGCGTGGGCGCCGCGGGCCACGGAGCGTGCGATACGGAACCGGTCGGCCGTCGGTTGGTTCTTGAGCCGGTCGCCGAAATCGTCCATGTCCTTTGGCTTGAGGCCAGCGTCTGTGGTCGATGTCGCGATGGCGCCGGCGAACGCGTCGAACGCCGCGTTGACTTTGGCCCCGAAGTTGGCTTCGAACGCCGCGTCGGCTTCGAAGTCCGGTGGTTTCGCGGCGAGTTCCGCCTCCAGACCGGCATCGACGGCGATGCTCGGCGGGATGCAGATCTTGAGGGCGAGCAGGAACCACAACCCGAGTGCAAGGACCACGATCGGCAGGAACAGGCGCAGCACGAACGTCGCGATGATCGTGATCAAGGGGATCGAGAACGAGCAGATCTGGTAGCCGCCTCCGATCACCTTGTCGAAACGCATGTCGGGCGGGGTGCCCACCCTGATCCCGCCGATACCGGCGCCGAGTTTGGCGGCGGTCTGCAGATCCGCCTTGTTCGGCATCCTGATCGTCACCGGGCGGTGAGCGGTGCCGCGTGGGTCGAGGGGGCCGGCCAGGCGGAACGGCTCGCTCGGCTCGCTCCAGGTCAGCGGTCCGTGGCAGTCGCGCTCTCCGGGCTTGCGCGGGCAGGCGGGGTTGTGCCGGCGTACGTAGCATCGGATTTCGTAGACCGACGCGTCGTCGAACCGTGGCGCGCGGTCCGCCGACGGTTCGCCGGAGGGGGCTGCTCCGGCAGCGGGGAGCAGTTCGAGGTCGAGTGTGCTGGTTGGGACGATGCCGAAGTAGAGCGTCCGTCCTGCGGCGTCGTGCTCCGTGTCCGCTGGGTCCGGTACCAGCGGATAGAGGGGGAACGTCGCCTCGGTGACGTCCTCCGGCAGCTCACTCACCTGCTCCCAGCGTCCCAGTCCCGGCAGCGGCCGCAGGTCTGCGCCGGGACGCTCCGGCAGGGGCACGAGCTGTCCGTCGGCGCCGACGGACAGCGGCCGCCAGCCGTCCAGCGCTCGATCCACGCCGACGGCCTCGGCCCACTGGTGGAGGGCGGCCCGGAGGGTATCGACCTTCCGGGCGGCGGTGGCTTGTTGTTCCAGCAGGCCGTCACACCGGGAAAGGCCCGTGCTGCCTGCCCGGAGGGCCTGGGCCAGCCGCTTGTCCACCGCGTCCAGCCGGGCGCGTGCCAGTGCGAGGTCACGCAGCATCTTCCGTGCCTCGCCGGTCGCGGTCGCCGGCACCGAGGCTCGGCGGCGCCGAACCACGAAGCCTGCCTCGCACACCTCGTCACGGCGCGGGCTGGGCAGGCCGGGCCGGTCGCAGTGCAGTTCGACGGCTACCAGATAGTGGCGGTGATGGGTGGCAAGGTACAGCTTGCGCAACTGCGTGCCGGCAACGGGGACGAACCGCGCTGGCCCGGCCGACGGAAGCGGCCCGCGGTCGGCTGTCTCGTCGAAGACGAGCCGGCGCTGCGGATGGGCCAGGAACTCGTCGACCAGGCCGGGCATGGCGTACTTCTGCAGCGCGGGCCCGGTCTGCGCGGGCGGGACGCCCTGGCGGGGCCAGTGCCACCAGGGCGCGGTGAGTAGCCAGTCGTGCGGGGCTTGAACGTGGGTGGTCATCGGCGGCTCACCACACGTTCCCGGCACCGGGGGTGTACGAGGGGGACACAACCGCCGTGGTCTGCAGCGTCGTGCAGGTGACGGTCCCGTCGAAGGTAGCGGTCGCGGCGTGCACGTTCACCGCCGGGGCGGTGATGTCCACCGGTGCGTTCGAGGTGATCCGGACCTGGCCGGTCGCGGTGAGCGTCACCCCGAAGCCGTCGCCATGGGTCAGCCGCACCTCCCGGGAGCCGCCGTCCAGCACCAGCGTGTGGCCGGACTCCGTCTTCACGGTGAGTTTGGGTGCGCCCTCGGTGTCGTCGAACTCAAGCACGCTGCCGGCCCGCGATTTCAGCATCCGTTTGTTGTTGGGCCGGGTGGCCTCGACCGGGGCCGTTTCCTTGCCGTTCCAACAGGAACCGATGATGTACGCGCGGTTGGCGTCGCCCGCTTCGAAGCCGATCACCACCTGGGTACCGACCGCCGGATAGGCGACGAAGCCCTGGTCGTCCTCCGCGTACGGGGCGAGCAGCGTCGCCCGGACCCGCAGTTCGTCGCCTGCCGTGCCGAGTGACGGCAACCGCACCTCCACCCGGCCGAGCCGGTCGGGGTCCACGATGTCGGTCACCAGTCCCGGGTACAGCCCGTACAACCCCTCGCTCACCGGCTTTCCCCCGCGTTGATGGTCGCCCGCTCGGCCTCGAAGTGGCTGCGCAGTCCGCCGGCGCCGCGCTGGAAGGTGTGCCGCACCCGGGTCGTGTAATAGCCGTCGCCGTCGAACGGGCTGCCGACACCGGTGAGCGTGAGCCGGCTGCCCACGGTCAGCTCGGGAGTGCCCCGGCTGGTTCCGACCGCGGTGACGAAGCGGCGGGCGCGCTCTCGCATCCGGGCTGATGCCCAGGCCCGGCCCTCCGCCTCGGTCAGCGGCACCATCCGGGCGCACTGGTCCACCCGCTGTCCGACGGCCTTCAGCAGGACATCCGGGCCATGCCGGCCGCTGGGGATCTCGGCGGTGACGACCGCCCCGTCGGCCCCGGCGTCGATCTGCTCCCGGCTGCGCGCGTCGTAGCCGGAGACCCTCACCGCGCTGCGCTGGTGGGCCAGGTCGGCGCGCACCGCGACGGTCAGCAGGTCCTGGCCCTGGGCCAGTCGCAGCTCCGGTCCCGGGCGCCGGTCCCGGGTCGCGAAGTGCAGGGTCCGGCCCGTCGCCCACACCTCAGCGCCGAGCAGCTGCGCACGGGTCCTGAGGAATGCCAGGTCGGACTCGTTGACCTGCTGCACCAGCGGATATGTCGGTCCTGTCGCATCGGCGTCGGCGGACAGTCCGTGGTCGGCGGCGATCCGCTGCGTCAGGTCGGCGTCGCTCACCTGACGGTAGGTCCGTGAACGCCGGGTCATCCGCAGGGCCATCAGGGCGTCCTCGGCGAACACCGTGACATGCGGGGTGTCGCCCTCGTCGAAGGTGACCTCCAGCGCCGAGACGGTCCCGGCGAAGACCACCCGTTCGTTGCCAGGCGGGCCCAGCGAGAGGGACAGCTCGCTGCCGAACGACAGGGTCCGGCCGTCGAGATACTCCACCACGTCGTCGTTCGGCCGCTGCCGGGGGGCGACGGCGAGGAAGTGCGCGGTGAGCGTGCGCAGTCCCGCGGTGCTCTCCTCGACGCTCAGGGCCAGGCAGTCGCGGGCGAGGTCCGGCACCCGCTGTCCAGCGACCGTGAAGACCGGGTCGGAGGCGACAAACTGGTCAGACACGGCGGGCCTGCCCGGGGGTGCGGACCGGGAGGGTGCGGCTGTCAGCCATGACGGTCCTCCTGCGCGGTGCGCAAGGCATCCCGGGCCTCGGCCTCGGCTCTGCGGCGGTGCCGGTCCCGTTCGGCCCAGTCCGGCTGGTGGGCCGCGGCCGGCTCGGCCAGCCGCTCTGTGGTCCGCGCGGTGGCATCCAACTGCACGTCGTTGTTGATCTCACCGATCCGCAGGGTCATTGTTCTCCTCCATTGCAGCGGCATGGTCGCTGTGTCCCGCCGGGACCCGTGCGAGCGCATCGGTGCCCCAGCCCTGTCACGACGGCCGCCCGCGGGACGCGCAGGGCGAGCCAGCGGGGGACGGTGGGGTCGTCGGTGACGGGCACGTCGCCAGCACCGGACCCGGGTAGCCGCACGTGCGGCCGCAGCGGTACCCCGGAGCCATAGGTCAGGCCGCGTCGGTCGGGCCTGTCCGGTCCGGGCGCGGGCCGCTCCAGTCCGCCCGCCCCCGGACTGGCCGTTGCCGCGGTCGAGTATCCGACCCTCGACGGCAGCCCGGTCGCCGGACCGGGCGCCCCCATGGCCGTACTGGGTGCCGCCGGTAAGGCGAATCCGGCGCGCTGGGCGTCGGCAGCCGCCGCGGCGCGCCGGCCGGCCTCCTGGTCGATCGCACTTTGCAGCCCGCCTGCCGAGGTGACGGACCGTGGGTCCGGCTCCCTGCTGTCGAGTACGGGAGCGCTGGCCGAGACCCTGGCCGTGACGCCGGCGGAGAGGTCGAGGCCGACCGAAAGGGATGCCGAGAAGTCGACCGAGGTGCCTGCTGCGAGGCTGAGCGGGTCCTGGCCCCCGAAGTCGAGGTTCCTCCAGCCCGCCGGGTCGAGGCCCATCCGGGCAGCGAAGTCCGGGGCGCTCTCCCCCTCCAGTGCGGTGCCGGTCCGGTCCGTGCGCGCCGGGGGTGCGCTGCCCGCCAGCAGGCCCTGGTCGTCTCTGGCGCCCGCACCGGTGTTGGCCGCAGGACCCGTCCGCCCGGCCTCGTACTCCGGCATCTGCTCCTTGATCGTCACAGCCAGCTTGACGCGCAGCGGTACTCCTGTGGCGGCGAACAGGTCGTACTCCTGGTTAAGCGTGCTCATCACGCCGACCAGCTGGAAGGTCCCGTAGCTGAACTGCACTTGTGGCGGGACGGACTTGGTGCCCTTGGCCGGGAGCAGGAACCGCTCCACTTCTTTGGCGCGGGTGCGGACGTCGACCGGCTGTTCGGTGGTGCCCTCGTCGCTGGTGTCGAAGATCAGGTCGAACGAGAGAGTGGAGGAGGACGTTCCGTCGTACTGGACGGCTGGCCGCTTCCCGAACGCCTTCTTCATGTCGACGTTGTTCGCCATCTGCAGGCGCAGCGAGGTTGGATTGAACTGCACGGTGATCGGCTGGGGCTGCGCGGCGGGAGGACGTGCGCCGACCTCCTGGAGGGTGGCCTTGGCCAGCGGTGTGGTCACGGCGTCACCATCCGCAACCCCTCGTGGACGAGGGTGAGTTCTTCGATGGCCACCTCGCCGGTCCGCGCGTTCAGCTGCGGGCCGACCACCTTGGCCGGCAGGGCGCGGCCGAACGCCCAGGCGGCCACGGTGTGCTGACCGGCGTCCAGCAGTTGGACCAGCCCGTCGTAGCGCCGGATGGGCCGGACACCTCCGGTCACCTCGGCGATCCACGTCCACAATTCGGGCACGACTCGGCCGGTGCCGCCAATGACCATTCCGCGCTTGAGCACCAGCCGGGCGACCTTCATCCGGCCGGCGCGCTGGACCACCCCGTCATTGCGGCCGCCCTCTGGGTACTCGCTGACCTCCATCTCGACCTCGAGCCCGGTGCACTCCTGGAACCCGCCACTGCCCAACTGCGTGGGCGCGGTGGGATCAGCGGCCCCGGAACCGGGCAGGGTGAACGTCACCCGGAACCGATACGCGGTGGCGAGAAGCGCGGTGTCGATCATGTGTTGCCCTCCGTGCTCAGCATGCCGTCGCCCTCCGCCCGCAGGACCCTGACGACGAGGAACTCAAGTGGGGCGCTCGGCGCCACCCCGACCTCGCACAGCAGGTCGGCCCCGCCGGTCGCCGGCCCGGCGGGTGTGCCAGCGGCAGGCACCCGGACGAAGAACGAGTCGGCCGGGCTGCCCCCGGCGAACGCGCCGACCGCGTGCAGGTCGAGCAGGAGGTGCTCCACCGCCAACCGGAGGCGATCGCGCAGCAGGTCACCGTTCGGTTCGAACACCGCCCAAGCCAACTGCTGCTCGAGGGTGCGTTGCAGGAAACTCACCGTGCGCCGGGCAGTGAGTTGGCTCCACGCCGGGTCGCGCGCGAGGGTGCGGGCTGCAGTGATCCTTACTCCGTCCCTACCGAGCACACAGACGTTGATCCCGGCCCGGTGGAGGGCCCCCAGCGCGTCCCCGTCAGCCGCGCCTGCCCCCGTGCCCCTGCCCGGTCCCTCCGCGACATCGACGACACCTGTCAAGAGGACATGCGCCGGACCGAACGGCAGCCCTCTAGCGCGCTCGATCGCTGCGATCACACCTGCCGCGTACGGCGCCGAGGGCACGGTGATAAGCCGGTCCGCCCGGGGGTCCGGCACCCGCAGCCAGCCGTGATAGGCCGCCGCGTACGAGGAGTCGAAGGCCGAGCGCCAGCTCAGCACATCCCGTGGCCGCAGCCCCGGGGGTACGTCGAGCAGGGCCACCATGTTCTCCTGCTCGGCGAACGCCACCACCCGCTGCTGCAGCGCGACGATCAATGCCCGATCGTCACGCTGTGCGGGATCCAGCCGCAGTCCGGGCAGATCCACGCGCGGCTGCCGCGTCGGGCCGGAGCCCGGGATCGGCACACACGGTTTGAACCCCGCGCCGGCGAGGGTGGCCGGCACACTCACGCTCTCGGCCGAGGGGCGCTCGGCCGGGGCGTACAGATCGGGCACTACCACGCTCGCGCAGTCCGGAAGGTCGCGCAGCGCGTCCAGGCCGGCTGGTGGAGCCTGCGGGTCGGTCGGGTCTGTGCCGAAGAAGTCCTCAGGAGTGATCAGGGCGTACCGGTCCCTGCCGCCGGTGGCCAGGGCGTCGGCCGGCGCCAGCCGGGGGTCCGCAGGAAGCACGGCGTCCAGCGAGGACAGCGGTTCGACCAGCCGTGAACTGGTGGAAAGCAACGCGCCCAGCCAGCGTGGGTGATCGGCCGTCAGCCCTAGGCCGGTGAACCGTTCGCGGCGTGCCCGAGCAGGATCGCCGTCCACCACGTCCAAGATCCCGGTGACCTCCTCGGCCCGCTCCAGGGGGCCGGTCACCGGCGCGTCCAGAATCGCCAGCCGTTCCCAGCCGGTGCCGTCCCGCGTGGGACGCCGGGTACTTCCGGTGACCAGGCGCAGCTCGTCCGCACCTCCCTGCGGGCGCAGCCGCAACAGCGTGCCGGTCGGCACAGCCGCACCGGGGGCGAGCACCAGCATCTGCCCGTCCAGCTCAGGCACCGGCAGCGGTACCACACTGAACGTCAGCGTAGCGGTGAGCAGGTCTCCCCACCTTCCCTCACTGCGGGCCTGCAGCTGCAGGTCGGCACCGTGCCCGTCCCGTACCTGGGATGAGAAGGTCAGCACCGCGCGCGCCGACGGCCCGGCGTCGGGAACCGGTGCGCAGGGCACCACGCGTACGACGTAGGCCCGGCGGCCGCCCTGGGCGAAGAAGGCGGCGACCGCGTGGGGAAGCAGGCCGGGGCCGCCGTAGCCGCCGAACACTTCCTCGTATTCCGCCCAGCTCTCAACGGGCACCGCCGACGAACGCGCCCGGCCCGCGGGCAGGAGAGATCCGTCCAACGCCGGGTCGTCGGCACGCTCCCAGGCGGGACCGCGGGGAGCCACGCCAACGAAGGCGCAGACATCCATCCGGACGCCGCGCTGCGGCACGTCGACCGCGTCCGGCGCGAAGTACGCACCGGGCGAACCGAGCGCCAGTTGGAGGGAGGAGGCCGCGGTTGTCGCAGGTGCTGTCGGTGAGGTCATCTCAAAGGCTCACGTACTCGATGCCCTCGTGGACCAGGTGCAGCTCCTCCACCGCTACCTCGCCGCCGCCCTTCGCCGCGAGGGTCGGTCCGACCCACTTCTTCGGCTGGGCGTTGCGTAGCTGCAGCGCCAGAACCTTGGTGCGGGCCTCGTCGAGGACGGTGATGGTCACCCTGCGGGGTGCGTAGGTGCCGTCGCGTACCTGCTTGAACCAGGCGAAAACCTCGGTCGAGCCGATCAGGCCGCGCTTGAGCGTCACCTCGTCGGTCTTGTTGGTGTTGGGGATCTTCCTGACGACGTTGTCCGGGTCGCTGCCCTCCCGGTAGTCGGAGAAGTTGATCTCATTGCCCAGTCCGGAGACGTCGGAGAATCCGGCCGTGATCGGGTCCCCGCCGGCCGGGGGGGCATCGAACTCGACCTGAAAGTTGAACGCTCCGTACGGATTGCTGCGCGCTGCCACCGCGGGCTCCTCTCAGTGCGGCGCCGGTCAGGACCGGGCGTCCGCTGTCCACTGTCCGATGCGGAAGATGACGAATTCGGCCGGCCGGACCGGGGCGACGCCAATGAGACAGACCAATCGACCGTTGTCGAGGTCGTTCTGGGTCATCGTGGTGCGGTCGCAGCGCACGAAGTACGCCTGAGCCCGGGTAGCGCCCAGCAGCGCGCCGTTACGCCACTGCAGATCGAGGAAGTCCTCGACGGTGCGCACGATCTTCTGCCAGAGGTCGGCACCGTTCGGTTCGAACACCGCCCACTGAGTGGCCTTGTCTACTGAGTGCTCGAGAAAGATGAAGAACCGCCGGACGTTGACGTATTTCCACTCCGGGTCGCTACTCAGGGTGCGGGCTCCCCAGACCCGGTTGCCGCGGCCGGGGAAGAACCGCAGCGCGTTGATGCCTTCGGGATTGAGTACCTGCTGGCGGCGGGTGTTGATGTTGGCCTCGAATTTCGTCAGGCCGTAGACGACCTCGTTCGCCGGCGCCTTGTGTACACCACGACTGATGTCCGAGCGGGCGTAGACACCGGCGACGAAACCAGAGGGTGGTAGCAGCAACTTGGTTGGCGGGGCGCCCTGTTCAGGGCTCTCGTTCGGGTCGAGGGTTTCGATCCAGGGGTGATAGAGGGCGGCGTGGGTGGAGTCGAACTGGCCTCGGAATGCGCGGATCTCATTCATCGACGCGTTCTGCGGGCCGTCCACGATTGCGACTCGGTAGGCGCCGGGCCTTTCTGCATGCGTGATCAGGTTTTGGACCGCAAGTCGACTCTGGTCGTCGTCGCCCAGGTCTGCCGCATCGGGCAGCGCGACGATCGCGATGTCGTCGATCTCGGCCAGCGCCTCCAGACCGGTCGCCTTCTTCTCCGCGCTGTCCGGGTCGGCTTCCTTGCCCAGGAGCCAGTCAGCATCCGGTACTTGGCCGTCCGAGCCGCCCTCCAGTTCGAAGAAGCCGCGCACGTTCCCGTCTTTGTCCTTGCCGTTGGTCAGCGCGACGGCCAGCCCGACCGGGTTGACGTTGTCTGCGTTGAGCCAAACCACGGCTGCGTCGTCCTCAGGGTCATTCTTGGCGAGGATCTTGCCGATCCAGCGTCGATGCCGGGGATCGCAGCCAAGGCTTGAGACCCGGTCGATTCGGTCTGGATCCACCAGGATGGTGACATCGAATTCGACCAGAACCAGCTGATTTGTAAGGGTCAACGGATCGGCGGTGGCTCCGTTGGCGTCGAACTTGAAGAACGTCTGACGGCCAGCCGCATCGAGCGTGACGACCCGCAGGTTCTCGGCTTTCAGCTCGCTTTTCTGATCGGGCAGCTCGGGGCCCGACACGACTTCGACCAGTGCTCCGTTGCGGGCCCGGTTGGCGCGCAGGGCGGCGGGCTCGCCAGCCAGCGCGGGCATGGCGACATTGCGACTGCGGACCGGGCGAACCTCGACCCGGACGTTACCCATGGTCCCCGGCCAGCGGGCCCGCCATGTTGCGGTTGCCGTACTGCCTGCCGGGTTGTTGACGACGACATCGTGCTTGGCCACCCCCTCCGTGCCGTCCGCAGGGGGCTTATAGACGCGCGAGACGTAGAGCCGCTGGCCGCCGTTGAGGAAGAACGCACGGGCGGCATGGGCCAGATAGGGTGTCCGATCGGCATTCAGCAACTCCAGCTTGCCGTACAGCCGCTCGAATTCGACGAAGCTGGTGACGAGGCGCGGCTCCGTCGACGTCGGGGCCGTCTCCAGGGGCGTGTAACGCACAGGTCCATAGCGCGTCATCCCGGCGAAGCCGGTCGTGCTCGTCGGCACCCCCTCGATGGACTTCGCACGAAAGCTGACCTCTTCGACGAAGACACCGGGCGCCAGATACTCGGGCATGGCTCCTCACTCAGGCTCGGAGAGAGTGAACGGGGAATCGGGACTCACCAGCCGGCCGAGCCGCAGGGACACGGCCGACGTGGCGCGGACCGAGTAGGCGGAGGGCACCGTGGTGCCAATCGAGATGTCATCCGGCATCCCGGCCGACGGCAATGCCTCAAGGAACAGGTCGGCCAAGGGGTCCGCCAGGGTGCCGACCGGGCTGCCGAGTAGCGCCGCGGGCCGGGCGGCCAGATCCAGCAAGACGTGGATGAGTAAAGCCTGGGGAGCCGCAAGCTTCCTCGGCAGGACCCCGAGCACGAGCAGGAACTCGCCGCGGTCGTCCCCATGGGCGCGGCCGAGCACGTCGCCATGGACAGCGTGCCGGGCTGTGACACGAACCCAGCGCACCGGCGCACCCTCCATATCGACCACGCGACCGCGGATTCCGGTGGCATTGCTCTGCGGACTGTAGGCAGAGCCGGGAAACACGGCGATCCGCCGTGCCCGCGACGAGGGCCGCACCCCGGACTCTTCCTCGGCCAGTACGGTGGCGAGCGAAGCGAACGGCACCTCCAGCCGGCGCGGCGCGTAGCGGCGCGCGGTGTCATAGATGCGCACCCGTGCCGGAGAGACAGTGTGCTCGCCGAACACCAGCCGGAACCGGCCGGAGCGCCGCCCACGCGGCAACCGGGGCAGTCCGACCCCCGGATCGTAGGAAACCGCCGCAGCCTCCAGGTCCGCAGGCATCAGCACCGTGTAGGGCAGCGGCCCGTCCTCGACCGCGACCGCGACATCTGCCGGCTCACCACGCAGCGCGTCGACGACCTGGATACCCAAGGCGAGCCGGTGCGTACGCATGACAGGGGCTGCGGCGAGAAACGGCCCGCGGGCACCGGAGGGCGGCGAGCCGGTCACAATCGTGCCCCGGTCACCACAGTGAGGATGTCCGCGGGAGGCATGTCCGCTGGCCCCGCGATGACCACGACCCGGGCGACGTACGGAATCGAGAGCCGGAAGTCCACCGAAAGCGCTTCGAACGTACGCATGAGATCAACGGTGGACAGATCCTCCAGCACCAGGGGCACGCCCTCGTCCGGCTCCCACTCCCCGGATGGGTCGAGCAGCGGTCCCGAGAGCACCGAGACGTTCTCCAGCACCTGAAGTGTGCGGCCCACGATGCGGTGTTCGTGCTCGGCATTGTCAGCCCAGGCCGTGAGGAGATAGTGCAGGTCCAGTGGGAGGTACGAACGGCCGTCCTCAGCACCGCGCGCGGACCAGCTGGCCCGCATGCTCTTGTCGAAATCCACACGGTAAAGCAGCAGGGAAAGCGCAGGGAAATGAATCTCCGAGTGCTGCACGAGATCGAAGTCCTCAGTGCGGATGAGGACAGCCTTGGTCGGCGCCTCCGCGATCGGTTGTCCGTTCGCAAAGGCGAGGTTGAGCAGACGCTCGAGACTCCTGCTCACCGCGCTGACACCGCCGAAACCCGCCATGTATGCATGGTGGACCGCCAGCGTCTCGTCCCTGTCAGGCGGATCGTGTCACAACACGTAGCGATCTCCGTCACGACCGCGTCGACGCACGTATCGGCAAACCGTCAGCCGGCGATTAACGCGCTGGCCCCCTTCGAGGCGGTTCCGCCTGGCGGAAGACCCGCCGCGGATTGCAGCTCCTCCACTTGAGCGAATTTGCATAGTGGGCGCCTCGGTCCGTCATCAAGGGCGACCGTGCTCGGGCGATACTGACGCGGTGTCCGTAAACGATCTTCCGCGCCGCTAAGACGCGTCCCAACCTTGTGGGGATTATGCCCGGAAATGGCCGCCGCTCAGGAGACGTTGCGGCAGATATGGGCCTTCACCTTCGCCTGCTGCCGAACTTCGAACTCAGCCATTACGGCCGACGTCTCCGGCTGCCGGCGCCGGCCCAGCGGCTGCTTGCATTCCTTGCTCTGTCCGAGAGGCCGCAGCATCGCTGCATTGTCGCCCCCCGGCTATGGGCGGATCTGTCCGACGAGAGATCCGGCGCCGCGCTGCGCACCACTCTCTGGCAGATCCGGCGAGCGGCACCGAGCACGGTCACAAGCCACGACTCGCATCTGCGCCTGGGCCCTTCAGTAGAAGTGGATCTGCACGAGTCGGTCCACCGGATGCGGTCGCTGGAAACGGGTGCACGCCCTGAGGAGGGTCTGTCCGATTCCCTCAGCCACGACCTCCTGCCGGACTGGCTGGACGAATGGGTCGTGGTGGAACGGGAAAGGTACCGGCAGATTCGCTTGCGCGCCCTGGAGACACTGTGTCGACGCTTCACCGAGGCCGGAAAGCACGCACCCGCGATCGAGGCAGGGCTGAGTGCTGTGGCTGCCGACCCTCTACGGGAGACTGCCCAGCGTGTCCTGATCGAGGCCCACATCGCGGAAGGCAACCTCTCTGAGGCTGTGCGGCAGTACCGGACTTACGCGCGGTTGCTAGACGCCGAACTGGGTGTCGAGCCCACAGCCTCGCTCACGGCACTGCTCCCCGCCGCCGCCCGGGTACACCACCCCGGCAGGGCCGTCGCCTCACCCTGACGGACTGCCTCGCCCCTGGCCCCGGGGCGGTGACGGCGGCCGTACCAAGTGAACCGCTGATCGGTGAAGGCTCTGGCCTGCGGGGGTGAGCATCCCCAGGGCGGAGTGGTGGTGGCCTTCTGGGTCCCGGTGGTCTGCGCGTGCAGAGCGGCAAGGCCGGTGTCGGAGGAAGCCTTCGGGCCGGGGGCCGCGGTAGGAGTGCGCGCAGATGTAGAGAACATCTGCGTCGGCGCCGAGTGCGCGGTCCCCGGCTCCGCGAGGCACGATCAGGACCGGCTGGTCTGGGGACTGCAGGGGTGTCACTCAGGACAGGTCGGTCAGGCGGGCGGCGACCCGGTGCGCATCCGCCTGGCAGCGCGGGGAGCGGGCGGGCGCGGCCACCAGGACCCGCAGGTTCCGCACGATGCGGATACGGCGGTGCCCTGGCCGACGAGCGGAGGTCTTCACGCGGCTGCTCCTCCCCCGCTCTCGGTGACCAGATGAACCGGTCGGCCGGTGACGGGGACGACGATAAGGTTCCCAATAGTCATGCTCTGTGTTACTTGGCCGCCTACGGCATGCCGCCCGAAGGTTCTGTCACGCTGGGCGGCCGTCCGGGGTCGGCACGGTGGGTGCGGTCAGCAGGCGGTCCATGCGGTCTTGGTAGCGGTGGAGGTCTTCGGCCCAGCCGGGGACGAGGAGGTACTGCACGGCGCTCAGGGTGATCGCCGCCTCCCCCAGCCGTCCGGCGGGGGCGATGCCTCCGACGCGCACCCACTGGTCCCACATCACGTCGTCCATCAGCACTGTCACCATCTCGACGTCGGCACGTTCCAGGAGCAGTTTCATCAGTGTGGAGGAGGCCTTGGTGCAGGCGCGAACCGCCTCGCACACTCGCACAGCAGATACGCGTCTGCTTGCTCGAGGGCGCGGACCAGCCCGGGCAGTCCGTGCGCCAGCGGGGACAGGGCGCGTAGGTCGGTTCCGTTTTCGTCGGCGGCGAGGTGGGCGGCGGTGATCCGGTCGAGCTGTTCAGGCGGGCCGGTCCACACGCTGCACCAGGCCTCGGTGAGTTCCTCGGGGCTGACGTCGGCCAAGCCGCCGGCCAGCAGCCGGGCGCCGACGCGGATCAGGGCGGCGTCGAAGGGGTTGGAGACTGTACGGGGTTCGGGCAGGGTGATGCCCGCGGTGCCGGCGTGGGTGCGTAGGAGGCCGTCCAGGTCCCGTCCGATGGCGCGCCGTCCCCGCAGCAGCCGCTCGGCGAGGTTCTGGCGCGTTTCGAAGGCGGTGTCGCTGTCGCCGTGCGGGATCTGGGCGAGGGTGATGCCTGCTTGGCGCAGGGGCAGTTGGATGGTCCGGATCAGGGCGTGGCGCAGCAGTGCGGCTGTCTGTTCGGTGTCGTCGATCGCCCAGAACGTCCAGCCGATCCAGCTGATGCCGCGGCCTGGTTTGGAGAGGGCGGCGAGCCATGCGGCCCGGTGGACGATGTGGGGGTGCAGTGTGTTGGTTGCGGGGTCGGTCCACTGGTCGGTGGGGGGCAGCCAGCGCTTGGCGCGCCAGCGTTCGAACTGGTGGCAGGTGGCGGTCAGTCCCAGCCGGTCGACCTCGGCGGCCAGGGCGAGTTCCGTGGCGGTGGGCGGGGTGCGGGTCACGGACGCCTCCCGTGGTCCGGGCCGGCGACGGCGTAGACGGCGGCTGCGGTCGTGACGGCGCTGGTCCACTGCGGGTTCCGGGCGGCCAGCACCGCGGCAGCAGTCACCATCAGCCACAGCAGGGTCCAGCGGGCGGTATCCGGTCCGGGCCGTCGTGTCCTGTTCATGGTCGGGCTCCCCTTCAGGTCGGCTCCCCGGGGTGGGTGAGGCGTGCCTCTATCTGGTCACACCGGCCGGGCGGGGAAGGGAAAAACCTCGCGGGGCAGCCTGTGCGGGAGGCGGGGGCGAGCGGTCGGATCCACGCATGAGGCGGCTTCCCATTCTTGTGATCTTGTCGTTCTACGCGCGTCTTCCATCACGCTTGTCCGGTTAACCGCGAATATGACAGACTTTTAGGGCACGTCAGTGGTCCTGATGACCTGCCAGCCCCGTGCCGCCGTCGGCGGAGAGGGCGTGAGCCGTGCGCCGCGGAGCCCCGCCATTTCGGGGTGGTGTTCCGGTGGCGTGCACCGTCTCCGGTGGTGGACTCAAAGGGGCAGACGGTCTTCGCCGGTACGCGCTAGACGGTGTCCCGTAAATGCTCTGGGACATGCTGGCTGACCTGCTTGTTTGCCTGTCATCCGGTGAGGGTGAGGTTGTGCAGGCGGGCGATGCCGAGCATGGCGTGGTGGACGCCGTCGCCCTTGAGGCGGCAGTCGCGGAGGATCTTCCAGCTCTTCATGCGGGCGAAGGTGTGCTCGACGCGGGCGCGGACCTTGCGGTGGGAGGCGTTGTGCTCCTCCTTCCAGGCCGGCAGTTCCTCGTCCTTGTGCCGGCGGTAGTGCGGGATGGTTAGGTTCTGTCCGGCGGATCATGTGACCTTCTGACCGGTCGCTCGTTGGTTCGGTCATGGGTCGGGGGGATCTGACGAATCGCGAGTGGTCGTTACTTGAGCCGCATCTGCCACCTTCGGGTGGCCGGGGCGGCCGGTGGAACGACCACCGCACGGTGGTCAACGGGATCCTGTTCCGGATCCGGACCGGTGTTCCCTGGCGTGATCTGCCGGAACGCTACGGCTCGTGGAAGACCGTCTACGAGCGGCATCGCCGCTGGTCTGCGGACGGAACCTGGGACCGCATCCTGCAGTCGGTCCAGGCCGACGCCGACCTGGTAGGGCGGATCGACTGGTCGATGGTGGGCGTCGACTCGACGTCCTGCCGGGCCCATCAGCACGCGGCCGGCGCCCGCAAGGTCCGGCCGCGGGTCCCGAAAAAAGCACGACGCCCCGGCACCACCGCCCCGACGAGGGACTCGGACGGTCCCGGGGCGGTCTGACCTGCAAGATCCACCTGGCCGGCGAGGGCGGCTGCCGCCCACTGGCCCTCCTGCTCACGCCGGGCCAGTGGGGCGATGCCCCGCAGATGATCGAGGTCCTGGACCGGATACGGGTCCCACGCCCGTCGGGCGGACGGCCCCGG
Organism: Streptomyces pseudogriseolus; assembly: GCA_002154585.1. Lineage (GTDB taxonomy): Bacteria > Actinomycetota > Actinomycetes > Streptomycetales > Streptomycetaceae > Streptomyces > Streptomyces pseudogriseolus. The sequence continues at coordinate 1,755 of MUNG01000067.1, read as the reverse complement.
ACCCGGCCCGACCACGTCAGCGGCGACAAGGCATACAGCTCCCGCCGCAACCGCCGCTACCTGCGAAGACGCCGCATCCAGCACACGATCCCGGAACCGAAGGACCAGCGGGCCAACCGCCGACGCAGAGGCAGAGAAGGCGGTAGACCCACCGGCTTCCAGCGCGACCACTACCGGCGCCGCAACGAGGTCGAGCGGACCATCAACCGGCTCAAGAACTCCCGCGCGGTCGCGACTCGTTACGACAAGCGGGCCTACGTCTTCCACGGCACCGTCACCACCGCAGCAATCCGGCTCTGGCTCCGCCAGTGATCCGCCGGACAGAACCTAGTGGACAGTCCGAGGAAGTGGTCCTGCATCGGGCCGAACCGGAAGAACTCCGGAATCAGACCACCGTAGGCATCACCTGCAGGCTGCATCCCGGCCGCGATCTCGTACTCATCGATCAGTTCGGTGAGTGGCGCTCCGTCGATGTGAGGGACGACCACGAGTAGACCCCTGTCGCCACGGTGCTGGCAATCGAACCGGATCTCATTGCTGATCATCCCGCGATTGTCTCAGCGACCCTGCTCCCTCCTTCTGGGCGGGGTGAGCCGGGGCCTTGCGCGACATGCCGAGGTTGATCGCCACGCTGCCGGGCGCGGAGTCGATCTGGTCGATTCTGGATTCGGCGCCGACGAGGCTGACGCGCAGGCCCTCGATTTCGCCGAGCCAGCCCTCTTTCTCGTCTTCGGCGATCCGGTCGAGGAGGTTGTCGCGGATCTCCACCAGGCGGCCGCGCTGGGCGCGCAGGAGGGAGCAGCGGACAGAGTCAGGAGCGCCCGTGCTCGCGGTTGAGCTCGTGGTAGCCGCGGAAGTCGAAGAACCGCAGGCCGTCGATCACCGCTCCAGACAGGATTTCCGGCAGGGTCCAAGGGTGGGGGGTGTAGTCGTCCGTTGCCACGCCTCCATGCTCAAGCAGCAGCGCGATCATTCGGTGAACCTCTGCGGTGCCGTCGATCCGCCCGGAGATGTCGATCTGCACCGCCCAAGTGGGGTGATGTCCGACGGCCGCTTCGAGGATCGCCACATCCTCGGGATCCCAATCGGAGAAGAGGTAGCCGGTCTGCTCATCGTCGATGTCGATGTAGAGGTTGCCGTCCAGAGTCCATGGATTGCGCTGCTCGGGCAGATGCCGATTGAGCGAGGCGACGGTCGCAGCTCGCTCACCTGCGGGAAACACGAAGACAGTTCGCATGGGTTGGAGCGTAGGCAGTTCAGCTTCGTGGCGACCATGGATTTCAGGGACGGTGCTGGTCCGTCGACGTAGTGGTGGTGCGGATGGCGACGTCGGCGAAGGTCGGCATGCCGAGATCGACTGTGGAGGGTCGGCGGGCTGCTTCGGCATCGAGCTGGTCCAGCTTGCCTTGCGCGCCGAGGGCGACTGGCCCGGGGCATCGTCCGCCGGTGCCTGGCCGCTGGCCTGCCCGCCACGTGGGTCACCGCGGACGAGGCCTACCGGCAGGACTGGCACTTCCGCCGCCTGCTCGAGCAGCTCGAGATCGGCTATGTGGTGACGGTGCCCAAGTCGCAGCAGATCAAGTCGCTGGCCGGCATCTGGCGCATCGACCAGCTCATCGAGGACGCACCTGCCGATGCCTGGCAACGGCTCTCCTGCGGCGACGGGGCCACGGGCCCGCGCGTCTACGACTGGGCCGCGGCCAAGCTGCCCGCCAACCTCATCTTCGACCCCGACCCTGCCCCTTATCCACATCT
>MUNG01000668.1 GCA_002154585.1 Streptomyces pseudogriseolus | reverse complement strand
CCCCGGCACCGCCCCTGCCCGACGACCCGGCCGGACTCAAGGTCGTCCCCGCCCGCCACCACGCCCGCTGGATCGCGGCCGCCGCCGTGATCGTGCTCGTCGCCCAGTTCACCCACGGCCTGGCCACCAACCCCGTCTGGGAATGGGGCGTCTTCCGCGACTACGTGCTGTCCGAGACGATCGTCCAGGCGGTGTGGGTGACGCTCCAGCTCACCGCCTACGCCACCGTCCTCGGCTTCCTGCTGGGCACCGTCCTCGCCTTCATGCGACTGTCGCGGAGCCCCGTACTCCAGACCGTCGCCTGGACCTACATCTGGATCTTCCGGTCCATCCCGATGATCGTGCAGCTGGTGTTCTGGTTCAACCTGAGCGCCCTCTACGACCGCCTCGGCCTCGGCATCCCCTTCGGGCCGGTGTTCTGGTCCGTCGACAGCAACAGCATCATCGGCACCCTCGGCGCCGCGATCATCGGACTGACCCTCCACCAGGCCGCGTACGCCGCCGAGATCGTCCGCGGCGGCGTCCTCGCCGTCGACGAGGGCCAGCTCGAGGCGGCCGCCGCGCTCGGCATCCCCCGGCTGCGGCAGATCCGGCGCATCGTCCTCCCGCAGGCCATGCGCGCCATCCTGCCCACCGCCGGCAACGAGATCATCGGCCTGCTCAAAGGCACCTCGGTGGTCTACGTGATGTCCATCGGCGAGCTGTTCTACCAGGTGCAGGTCATCTACGGCCGCAACGGACGGGTGATCCCCCTGCTGCTGGTCGCCACCGCCTGGTACGTCGTCCTCACCTCCCTGCTGTCGGTCGCCCAGTACTACGTGGAACGCCGCTACGCCCGCGGCGCCGACCGCACCCCGCCGCCCACCCCGCTCCGGCGCGCCCGCCGCACCCTTCGCGCCCTGCGCACCGCGGCAGCCCGCCGCCACGAGCCCGTCGTACCGTTCAAGCCCCTGGGAGACATCCGATGAGCGACGTCATGGTGGACGTGCGCGGCGTCCACAAGAGCTTCGGCCCGCTGGAGGTGCTGCGCGGCGTCGACCTGACGGTCCGGGCCGGCGAGGTCACCGTGATCCTCGGCCCGTCCGGCTCCGGCAAGTCCACGCTGCTGCGCACCATCAACCACCTGGAGAAGGTCAGCCGGGGCTGGATCAGCATCGACGGCGAGCTCATCGGCTACCGCCGCTCCGGCAACCGGCTGCACGAGCTGAAGGAGAAGGACGTACTGAAGCAGCGGACCCACATCGGGTTCGTTTTCCAGAACTTCAACCTCTTCCCCCACCTCACCGTGGAGGACAACCTCGTCGAGGCGCCCGTCGCCGCGCTGCGCCGCCCCCGCAAGGAGGCCGTGGAGACGGCCCGGCGGCTCCTCGCCCGCGTCGGCCTCGCCGACAAGGCCGGCGCCTACCCGCGGCAGCTCTCCGGCGGACAGCAGCAGCGCGTCGCCATCGCCCGCGCCCTGGCCCTCGAACCGAAGGTGCTGCTGTTCGACGAGCCCACCTCGGCGCTCGACCCGGAACTGGTGGGCGAGGTCCTCGACGTCATCAAGGACCTGGCCCGCACCGGCACCACCATGATCGTCGTGACCCACGAGATCGGCTTCGCCCGCGAGGTCGCCGAC
>MUNG01000667.1 GCA_002154585.1 Streptomyces pseudogriseolus | reverse complement strand
GCTCCGGCCCACCACCCCGTCACCCCCCGGCCAGAGCGCCGCGCACGGCCGAGGCGACCTCCTCGACGGCCGGCGGGAACAGCACCGAGTAGTGGTTGGTGCCGTCGATCCGGCGGGCCGGCATCCGCACCGGGTCCAGGGCCGCCGCGGCGACCCGCTCCGCGTCGTACAGCGCCCGCGGCTCGTCGAGCAACCCCCGCTCCGCCCACAGCAGTTCGCCCCGCACGCGCGGCTGGTGCACGGCGGCCAGCGTCTCCGCGTCACCGAGCACGTCCGCGCCGTCCGCGCGCACCGCGTCCAGCACACAGCTGCTGCGCAGCTCCGGCGCCCGGCCCGTCAGGTCCCGCGTCACATAGCCGGTCACGTGCGGACCCCAGTGCGGGCCGAGCGCCGGGTGGGCGCGGAAGAACGCCAGATAGTCCTCCGTACTGGCGAACGTCATCGACAGCCGGTCCATCGCCGGGCCGATCACCGCTGTGAGCAGCGCGTCGATGTCGGTGCCCGCGGGCGGCGGGAAGCCCAGCCCGCCGTCGACCAGAACCACGCGCGGGAAGCGGTCCGGGTGCCGTGCGGCGGCCAGCGCGGCGACGAACGCTCCCATCGAGTGGCCCACCAGCACCACGTGCGCGAGCCCCACATGGTCCAGCAGCGCCACGACGTCCTCGACGTGCGCGCCCAGCCCGTACGGTCCCGGCAGCTCCGCGCTCCCGGCCCGGCCCCGCAGGTCGGGGGCGTACAGGTCGACGCCGGGCAGGGCGTCGGCCAGGGCGGCGAAGGCGAGCGAGTTGGCAGTGATGCCGTGCAGGGCGACGACGGGCGGCCCGTCGCCCGGCCAGTGGGTGACGGCGAGCCGGCCGCCCCGCACGGGGGCGGTGAGCTCCCGCGTGAGGGAGGACCCGGACGTGGTCATGTGTGTCTCCTTCGGCCGAGGGCGGTGATGCCGCCGGGGGCCAGATAGACGGCCAGGACGAAGAGACCGCCCAGGATCAGCATCGGTTCCACCCCCAGGTCCCAGCCGCCGAGCCGCTGGTCGAGGTAGGTGAACAGCACCCCGCCCACGACCGGACCCCAGCGGGTGCCGCTGCCGCCGAGCACCACCATCACCAGCAGGGTGAGCGTGAACTCGGGCGTCGAGGTGTGCGGGGTGGCGCCCGCGGTGACCAGCAGGTGCAGCACCCCGCCGAGCACGGCCAGGGACGAGGCCAGCACGAACGCGCCGAGCTTGTGCGCGAACGGGCTGCGTCCGAGGACGGCCACCCGCTGCTCGTTGTCCCGGATCGCCTGCCAGACCCGGCCGGCCGGGCGCGCGGTCACCGTCCACACCACGGCGGCCACCAGGACCAGGTAGGCGAGCGCCAGCCAGTACACGTTCACCGTGTTCCCCACCCCGACCAGGGCGTCCGGCACACCCTCGACGTACAGCGGCAGGCCCTCCTCGCCGCCGGTGAGGCCGCCCGGGTTGCGTTCCACGTAGATGGAGCCGGCCTGCGCGAAGGCCAGGGTGACCATCGCGAACCCCACGCTGCCGAGGGCGAGGGTGCGCAGCGACACGGCGCCCAGGACGAGCGCGGCCAGCGCCCCGAGCACCAGGGTGAGCAGCGCGGCGGGCCCCAGACCCAGGCCCAGTTCGGTCATCGCGAGCTGGGTGCCGTAGCTGCCGCCGGCGATGTAGAGGGCGTGTCCGAAGGACAGCAGCCCGGTGCGGCCGAACATCAGGTCGTAGCCGAGCGCGAGCGCGCCGAAGACCAGGCACAGCGCGAACAGCTGCAGCGAGCCCGGGGAGTTGACCGGCCCGTCGAGCAGCACCGGGACGTCCAGCGCCGAGTACGGCAGCAGGGCGAGGACCAGCAGCACCGCCACCGGGACGGTCGCCGGACGCAGCCGGCGCAGCAGCCCCTCCTTCGTGCCCGGCGCGTCCTGGGCGGCCGGCGCGGGGGCGGCGGGGGTGGCCCGCGGGGTGCGGGTGGCGGTCATGCCGTGCCTCCTGCGGATCGGGTACGGAGTGCGGTGAGCGCGCGGCGCAGCCGCTCCGGCGGCGAACCGGCCCCT
>MUNG01000666.1:423-4450 GCA_002154585.1 Streptomyces pseudogriseolus | reverse complement strand
CACGGGAGGGCCGGGGCGTATCCACCCGACGTGGGCCGGAGCACGCGCCCGGCGACGGTCGGGTACGCCACCCCCTTGGCCACCCGGCCTGAGTACGTGCACCCCGGCCGCTCACCCGGACCGCGCGCCCCAGGCCGCCGCCCGGAGTACGCACCCCCTGGCCGCCCACCTGGGCCACCCCGCCCGCGCCCTCGGCGCGACGAAAGCCGGGGCCCGTCCCGGAGGACAGGCCCCGGCCGAGGGCGTCAGCCGCGTGCGCCCAGCAGGTGGTCCATCGCCAGCTGGTCGAGCCGCTCGAAGGCCATGCCCCGTGCAGCGGCCGCGTCCGGGTCGAAGTCCTCGAACGCGGAGCGGTCGCCGAGCAGGGCCTGGAGGCCGTCGGCCGCCGTCGGCTGGGCGAGCTCGTCCAGACGCGCCGCGCGCAGCGCCTCCTGCACCTCCGGGTCCGCGCGGAAGGCGGCCGCGCGCTCCTTGAGGATCAGGTAGTTGCGCATGCAGCCGGCCGCCGACGCCCACACGCCGTCGAAGTCCTCGGTCCGCGGCGGCTTGAAGTCGAAGTGGCGCGGGCCCTCGTAGCCGGCCGACTCCAGCAGGTCCACCAGCCAGAACGCGGCACGCAGGTCGCCGGCGCCGAAGCGCAGGTCCTGGTCGTACTTGATGCCGGACTGACCGTTGAGGTCGATGTGGAACAGCTTGCCCGCCCACAGCGCCTGGGCGATGCCGTGCGGGAAGTTGAGCCCGGCCATCTGCTCGTGGCCGACCTCCGGGTTGACGCCGTACAGCTCCGGGCGCTCGAGGCGCTCGATGAAGGCGAGGGCGTGGCCGATGGTCGGCAGGAGGATGTCGCCGCGGGGCTCGTTCGGCTTGGGCTCGATGGCGAAGCGGATGTCGTAGCCCTGCGAGGTGACGTACTCGCCGAGCAGGTCGAAGGCCTCCTTCATCCGGTCCAGCGCGACCCGGACGTCCTTGGCGGCGCCGGACTCGGCGCCCTCGCGGCCGCCCCAGGCGACGTAGGTCTGCGCGCCGAGCTCGACCGCGAGGTCGATGTTGCGGATGGTCTTGCGCAGCGCGTACCGGCGCACGTCACGGTCGTTCGCGGTGAAGCCGCCGTCCTTGAACACCGGGTGGGTGAACAGGTTGGTGGTCGCCATGGGGACCTTCATGCCGGTCTCGTCCAGCGCCTGGCGGAACCGCTTGATGTGCTCGGCGCGCTCGCTGTCGCTCGAGCCGAAGGGGATCAGGTCGTCGTCGTGGAAGGTCACGCCGTGCGCGCCGAGCTCGGCGAGGCGGCGGACGGACTCGGCCGGGTCGAGGGCGCCGCGCGTGGCGTCGCCGAAGGGGTCCCGTCCCTGCCAGCCGACGGTCCACAGGCCGAACGTGAACTTGTCCTCGGGGGTGGGCTGGTAGCTCATGCCGCGGCTCCTTGCTCGCTGAGACTATTTCGTCATGGCGGTTTACAAATTAGTATGCAGGAACATTTCTGGGAAGAGACACACCCCGCCGGGTGCGGAAGTGGGTCGCGGGAGAGGGAGAGACCGATGTCAGCAGCCGAGGGTCCGCTCGTCGTCGGCGTGGACACATCCACCCAGTCCACCAAGGCCCTGGTGGTCGACGTGGCGACCGGCAGGGTCGTCGCGAGCGGCCAGGCGCCGCACACGGTGACCTCCGGCGCGGGCCGGGAGAGCGATCCGCGTCAGTGGTGGGACGCCCTCACCGAGGCGCTGCGGCAGTGCGGCGAGGCGGCGCACGAGGCCGCGGCGGTGTCGATCGGCGGGCAGCAGCACGGTCTGGTCACGCTGGACGAGCACGGGGAGCCGGTCCGCCCGGCGCTGCTGTGGAACGACGTGCGGTCCGCCCCGCAGGCGAGCCGGCTGGTCGAGGAGCTGGGCGGCGCGAAGTTCTGGGCGCAGCGCACCGGCAGCGTGCCCGCCGCGTCCTTCACGGTCACCAAGTGGGCCTGGCTGGCGGAGCACGAACCGGACGCGGTGCGCGCCACGAAGGCGGTCCGCCTCCCCCACGACTACCTCACCGAGCGGCTCACCGGCCAGGGCACGACCGACCGCGGCGACGCCTCCGGCACCGGCTGGTGGGCCTCGGGCACGGAGGCGTACGACGAGGAGATCCTCGCGCACGTGGGGCTCGACCCGGCGCTGCTGCCGCGCGTGGTGCGTCCCGGAGAGGTCGCAGGGACCGTGCGCGACGGCCACGACCTGCCGTTCTCCAAGGGCACGCTGGTGGCGTGCGGCACGGGTGACAACGCCGCCGCCGCGCTGGGCCTCGGGGTGCGTCCCGGCACGCCGGTGATGAGCCTCGGCACCTCGGGCACCGTGTACGCGGTGTCGGAGCACCGGCCTGCCGACCCGACCGGCACGGTGGCCGGCTTCGCCGACGCGCGCGGCGACTGGCTGCCGCTGGCCTGCACGCTGAACTGCACGCTCGCCGTGGACCGGGTCGCCGCCCTGCTCGGCCTCGACCGCGAGGCCGTCGAGCCGGGCCGCGGTGTCACGCTGCTGCCCTTCCTGGACGGCGAGCGCACCCCCAACCTCCCGCACTCCTCGGGGCTGTTGCACGGCCTGCGCCACGACACCACCGGCGGCCAGCTGCTCCAGGCCGCCTACGACGGCGCCGTGTACTCCCTGCTGGCCGCGCTGGACCTGGTCCTCGACCAGGATGCCGACCCGTCGGCGCCCCTGCTGCTGATCGGCGGCGGCGCCCGCGGCACCGCCTGGCAGCAGACCGTACGGCGGCTGTCCGGGCGGCCCGTGCAGGTGCCCGAGGCGAAGGAGCTGGTCGCGCTCGGCGCGGCGGCCCAGGCGGCCGGGCTGCTCACCGGGGAGGACCCGGCCGCGGTGGCCCGCCGCTGGGGGACGGCGCAGGGGCCGGTGCTGGACGCGGTGGAGCGGGACGAGGAGACCCTGTCCCGGCTGGCCGGGGTACTCTCCGACGCGGCCCCGCTGCTGGAGCGCGCCCCGGGCGACAGCTGACGCCCCGGCAGGCGCCGCCCCACGGCGGCCGCCTGCCGGCCGCCGTGGCCGTCCGCCGCATGCGGATCACGGCACCGAACCGAGGATTGACGGAGGAATGAGCGCACCGCTGCACAAGGCCCGCCCCGCAGGTCAGGGGCGCGCCCTGCCCGACACCCAGCAGGGCATGCGCCGCCGCAACCTGTCGCGGGTGCTGCACACCGTCCGGGACGACGGGCCGCTGTCCCGGGCCGCCGTCGCCTCCCGCATCGGGCTGACCCGTGCGGCGGTGTCCACGCTGGTCGACGAACTCATCCGCACCGGGCTGCTGGAGGAACTGGGCCCGGAGCGGCCCGGGCGGGTCGGCCGCCCCGGTTCCGCCCTCGCGGTCAGCGGGCGGGGGCCGGCCGGCATCGGCGCGGAGGTCGGCGTCGACCACCTGGCGGTGTGCGCGGTCGATCTGCGCGGGGAGGTCCGGGCGCGGGCCGTTCGGCACGTGCCGAACCGGGACCGGTCCGCCGAGCCCGTGCTCGGTGAACTCACCGAGCTGATCCACCGGGTGACGGCCGAGGCGGAGGGCGAGGGGCTGTGGCCGGCCGGGCTCGCGGTCGCCGTCCCCGGTCTGGTGGCCCGCGACGCCCGCACCGTCGTCCGCGCGCCGAACCTCGGCTGGCTCGACACGGACCTCGGCGCGCTGCTCCCCGAGAAGCTGCCGCTGACGGTGGCCAACGAGGCCAACTTCGGCGCCCTCGCCGAACTGTGGCTCGGCGAGGACACCCCGCGCGACTTCCTGCACGTCTCGGCCGAGATCGGCATCGGCGCGGCGGTCGTCGTGGACGGGCGGGTGCTGCACGGCAACCGGGGGTTCGCGGGGGAACTGGGCCATGTGCCGGTGTGGCCCGACGGCCCCTCGTGCGCCTGCGGCGGCCGGGGCTGCCTGGAGCAGTACGCGGGCGAGGAGGCGGTGCTGCGCGCGGCCGGCCTCGAACCGGGCGAGGACCGGGTCGGCCTGCTCGCGGGCCGCGCCGAACAGGGCGACGCCGCCGTACGACGCGCCCTGCGCG
>MUNG01000666.1:255-406 GCA_002154585.1 Streptomyces pseudogriseolus | reverse complement strand
GGGCGGTGCGCTGTCCGGGCTGTCACCCTGGCTGCTGCCGTCGCTCCGCTCGGAGTTGGCGCGACGCACGGCGGGCCCGTCCTGCCCGGTCTCCGTCTCCGCCCTGGGCCCGCAGGGCCCCCTGCTGGGCGCCGCCCACTCGGTGGTCCGC
>MUNG01000666.1:0-232 GCA_002154585.1 Streptomyces pseudogriseolus | reverse complement strand
TCCTCGACGACCCGGCAGCGGTGGCGGAACGAGGCTGACCCCGTCGCGAGGTCGCCCCGGGGCGTCCCGGATGCCGGACCACACGCGGCGGGGTCGCACGGCGGCTGCGGAACTCCGGCCCCTCGTCGGCCAGGGCCGACACCCGTGTTCCAGCGACCGGGAAACTCCGCGCGCGTCCCGCGCCCGCGGGGGCGCCGCCCCGGCCGGACCGCCCGTCCCCGCGCCCCCTCAC
>MUNG01000665.1 GCA_002154585.1 Streptomyces pseudogriseolus | reverse complement strand
CGGTGTGAGGAGCGACGGTCCCAGGGCCGGTTCGAGTGCTCACACCATCCCCACCCGCGACCGCAGCAGCCCCGTCACCGCCAGCCCCGCCACCACCAGCGCGGGGCTGGCGGTGACGGGGCTGCTGTGGTCGGGGGTGGGGATGGTGTGAGCACTCGAACCGGTCCTGGGACCGTCGCTCCTCACACCGTCGCGGTGGGCGGGGCGCCCGTGCGCAGCATGCTCAGCACGGCCCGCTCGGCGACGCCCTGGGTGGCGGGGATGCCGAACGCCGCCTCGGTGCCGAGGTGCGGCAGGGCGGGCGCCACGGTCACGCCCTCCTCGTACAGTTCGACGACGCGCGGGTTGATGTAGGAGGCGCGGCAGACGGCGGGGGTGTTGCCGAGGTACCCGGAGACCTCGCGCGCGGCGCGGGCGACGGCCCTCCTGCGGGCGGTCTCGCTGCGGGCGACCGACTCGGAGACGGCGAGGGCCACGGCCGCCATGACGGTGGCGTGCCAGGTGCGGAAGTCCTTGGCGGTGACCTCGAGGCCGGCCAGCTCCTTGAGGTACGCGTTGACGTCGCCGTTGCTCACGTCGTGCCAGGCGCGGCCCTCCCAGTACGCCAGGAGCCGGTCGCCGCCTCCCCTGCGGCGCAGCAGCGCGGCGAGGCTGCGGCAGGCGGCGGGGTCGGCGACGGTCCGGATGATCTCCTTGCCGTGCTTGCCGGTGTAGCTGAACAGCACCGCGCCCGACCGGCAGCGGGAGTGCTCCCGCAGGAGCGTGGTGAGGCCGTAGCTGTTGTTGAGCTCGGTGTACCGGTCGCTGCCGATGCGGAAGAAGCCGAGGTCGAGCAGGCGGACCGCGGTGGCGAGGACGCGGGAGCGGGTCAGGCCCCGGTCGCCGAGGTGCCCTTCGACGGCCTCCCGCAGCGCGGGCAGCGCCTCGGCGACGTCGAGGACGTGCTCGTGCTTGGCGGCCTCCTGCTCGGCGCGGAACTGCGGGTGGTAGAGGTACTGCCTGCGCCCGGCGGAGTCGGTGCCCACGGCCTGGAGGTGACCGTTGGCCCGGGCGCAGATCCACACGTCGGTCCAGGCGGGCGGGACGACCAGCGCGCGGACGCGGGCCAGTTCCTCGCGGTCGCGGAGGGGTTCGCCCGTGGCGTCGAGGTAGCGGAAGCCCCGCCCGTGCCGGAGCCGGCGGTATCCGGCGTCGGTGGGACGACTGTGGTGGAGACGCAACCGGACCTCCCGGCATGGGACCCGTCCGTCGTACGCGGCGGACGCGCGACCGGGTGGGTGAGGAACTGGAACCGGTGTGCGGGTACCCGCGATCCCGCGTCCGGCACGCTCCCGGCCGGCTCCAGGTGTAGGTCGGCCGCGAGGGGCCACCCGGGTCGTGCCCGGGACACCGGATCGTGCCCGGGACACCGGGTCGGGCTCGGGACACCGGGTCGATCTCGGGACGCCGGGTCGATCTCGGGACACCGGGTCGATCTCGGGACGCCGGGGCGGGCTCGGGACGGCGGGGACGGCGGAGGGAGATCGCGTGGAGCGCACACCGCCCGAGGGCACCGTCGCGGTGCAGTTCATCGGGAACGCCACCCTGCTGATCCGCTACGGCAGTCTGACCCTGCTGACCGATCCGAACTTCCTGCACCGCGGGCAGGTGGCGCACCTCGGCTACGGGCTCGTCTCGCGCCGGCTGACCGAACCCGCCGTGGACGTCGCCGATCTGCCCCACGCGGATCTGGACGCGGTGGTGCTGTCGCATCTGCACGGCGACCACTTCGACCGGGTGGCCCGGCGCGGTCTCGACCGGGGGCTGCCGTTCCTGACGACCCCGCACGCCTCCCGCGTCCTTCAGGGGCTGTTCGGCTTCCACCGCGCCGTGGGGCTGCGCACCTGGCAGAGCCACGAACTGCTGCGCGGCGACTCGCTGGTCCGCATCACCGCGCTGCCCGGCCGGCACGCCCTGGGTCCGGCCCGGCGTCTGCTGCCGCCGGTGATGGGCAGTCTGCTGGAGTTCGGCGACCGCTCCGGCCGGATCCGCCTGGTGCTGTACATCTCGGGCGACACGCTGATGTTCGACGGGCTGCGTGAGATCGCCCGACGGTGCCCCGACATCCACCTGGCGGTGCTGCACCTCGGCGGGACCACACTGCCCGGGGGCCTGGTCGTCACCATGGACGCCGAACAGGGCGCGGATCTTCTGGACGTGATCCGCCCGCACCGGGCGCTGCCCGTCCACCACGACGACTACGGCGTCTTCCGCTCCCCGCTCTCCGACTTCCTCGCCGAGGCCGCGCGGCGCGGGCACGGCGGCCGGATACTGCGCTGCCGCCCGGGCGAACGGGTGACGGTCGGCGGGGACACCCGCCGCTGAGCCGCGCCCGGTGCCGCGTGGCGCGACCGTCGCGGGAGGGGGTTCTGCGTCCGCGGCCGGGCCGGGCGGAGTGGCAGGCCCGGCCGCGGTCACCGGATGATGGGCGGGGAGGGCGGAGCGGGCGCCGAACGGCACGCCGGTCCGCCTCCGGCGTGGCACGAGTCGGTCCGGTCCCGCCGCGGGTCACGTCGCGGCGCGTGCCCGAGCAGGCGAAGGAGGGGCACCGTGAGGCGGTACCTCGGTGTGCTCCAGAACAGCTGGAGGTGGGTGGGCGCCCACGCCCTGATGACGCGAGGCCGTGAGCTGGAGCTGATGCACCGGGCCACGGGGTTCGCCACCCTGGCGCTGGTGACCCTGGCGCCGCTGCTGATCGTGGTCGCCGCCGCGGATCCCCTGGGCCGGGGTGGCTTCGCGACCTGGCTGGCGGACGGCATGGGCCTGACCGGGCGCTCCGCGCGTGTGCTCACGGAGATCTTCAACCCGCCCCGCAAGGTGGTGGGTACCACGAGTGTGTGGGGCGGTCTGGCGCTCGCCGTGTTCGGCGTCGCCCTGGGCGGCAGCGTCCAGAACGGCTACGAGCGCGTGTGGCGGCTGCCGCCCGGCCCCTGGCACCGGGTGTGGCGGCAGGCGCTGTGGCTGGCCGTGCTGACGGCATACCTGTACCAGGAGGTGCGGACGCGCACGCTGCTCTACGGGCCCGAGCGGATCACCCTGTCGGCGGCGACCGGCGTGCTGTTCTTCTGGTGGGGCCAGCGCTTCCTGCTCGGCGGCCAGGTCCGCTGGCGGGACCTGCTCCCCGGTGCGGTCGCCACCATGGTGGGCCTGGTCGGCCTGCGCATCTTCTCGTACTACGTGTTCACCCCGCTGATCGTCGACAACGCCATCAGCTACGGCACGGTCGGCGTGGTCCT
>MUNG01000664.1 GCA_002154585.1 Streptomyces pseudogriseolus | reverse complement strand
GCGGCTGGCGGCGGACGTGGCCGGGTGCACCGGGGCGCCGGTGCCTCCGGGGGTGCCGCCCGCGATGTTCCTGGCGGCGGTGCTGCACGAGCGGCAGACGCGGGAGGCGCAGCGGACGTTCGGCGGCGCGGGCGCCCCGGCCGCTCCCGCTGCTTCCCCGACTCCTGCCGCTCCCCCGACTCCTGCTGCTCCCCCCACTCCTGCTGCNNCGTCTGCCGGCGCCGGCGCCGAGGCTGCCGGGGGCTCGGGACCGAACAGTGGCGCGTCCGCCGGGCGGCCCGCGACGGGATTCGTGCCGCCCGCGTGAGCGCCGGCTGCGGTCGCTCAGCCGAGGTCCGACGGGGGTGAGTCCAGGTCCTCCAGCTCGATGCCGGGCGCGGACAGGACGACGTCGCCGGCCAGGTGCACGGTGTGCTGTTCGCCCGTGTCCAGGGCTGTGACCTGGTACGCGTCCACGGTCAGGGGGCCGTTGTCAGTGGCGTGTGTTTCTCTGTCGACCAGCGCCCAGGACTGGTCCACGGTGCGGGGGGCGAGGACCGGGTCGGTGAAGGCGACGAGGCGTACGCGGGTGGCTGCGGCGGCGGGGGTGAGGCGCAGGAGACGGGCGGTGGCGACGAGGAACGCGGGGGACGGGCCGGTGAAGGCGTGGGCGCGCACATTGCCTTCGGTGGCGTGGGTTCCGGTGGGGTCGGTGCGGACCCAGGTGACGCCGTCGAGGGCGGCGCCGCGGACCTGCCAGCCGCCGGCGTGCAGTTCGAGGCGGATGGGGCGGCCGAGTTCGTCCAGGGC
>MUNG01000663.1:491-700 GCA_002154585.1 Streptomyces pseudogriseolus | reverse complement strand
GCGGCGACGGCGGCCCCGCGGTCAGCACCGGCGGCCCCGGCGCCAAGGCGGGCATCCGCTCCGGCGACGTCATCACGAAGGTCGACGGCCGACCCGTGCACTCCGGCGAGGAACTGATCGTCAAGACCCGCGCCCACCGCCCCGGCGACAAGCTGGAGCTGACCCTGGAGCGGGACGGGAAGGAACGCACCGTGTCCCTGGTGCTCGGA
>MUNG01000663.1:0-474 GCA_002154585.1 Streptomyces pseudogriseolus | reverse complement strand
CCACGGAGGGCGAACGACCGGCACCGAGGGCCGAGGACCGAAGGCATCGCGAGGAGCTTCAGGTGTTCAATGACATAGGACCGCTCGAGCTGGTGACGCTCATCGTCCTCGCCGTGCTCATCTTCGGTCCGGAGAAGCTCCCCAAGGTCATCCAGGACGTGACCCGCACGATCCGGAAGATCAGGGACTTCTCGGAGAGCGCCAAGCAGGACATCCGGCAGGAACTGGGCCCGGAGTTCAAGGACTTCGAGTTCGAGGACCTCAACCCCAAGACGTTCATCCGCAAGCAGCTGGACAACGACGACCTGGGGCTGAAGGAGATCCGCAACGGCTTCGACCTGAAGAAGGAGATGGCCGAGGTCGCGGACTCCGTCCACGGGCGCGACAGCGACGCGTCGCCCTCGCCCGCCCCCTCCGGCGGCCGGGTGGACATGACGAAGAAGCCCGAGCAGCCGGCGGCCGACGACCGCCCGC
>MUNG01000662.1 GCA_002154585.1 Streptomyces pseudogriseolus | reverse complement strand
CCCGCCGGGCACCGGCAAGACCTCCGCGCTGCGCACGCTCGCCCGGTCCTGGCGCGACTGGTGCCAGGTCGACTGCGTGCTGGACCCCGAGCGGCTCTTCTCCGACGTCGGCTATCTGATGGACATCGCGATCGGCGAGGAGGACGGGTCCGGCAGGAACCGCTGGCGGCTGCTGCTCCTGGAGGACTGCGACGAGCTGATCCGCGGCGAGGCCAAACACACGGCGGGACAGNNGGCCCGGATCGAGGTGGGGCCGCTGACCCGCACGGAGGCGGTGAGCTGGCTGGGCCGCGAGGAGGGCGTCGGACGCGAGGGGGCCACCCTGGCCGAGCTGTACGCGCTGCGCCGCGGCACCTCCCCGACCTCCCTGCCGGAGCCGCGCGGCGACGCGGACGCGGGCCTGTACCTGTAGGAGCCGGGAGGGCCGCATGCCGCTGCTGGTGGGGACCTCGGGATGGCAGTACAAGGACTGGCGCGGAGTGCTGTACCCGCCCGGCCTGCCGGTACGGCTGTGGCTGGAGGGGTACGCGGCTGCCTTCCCCACCGTCGAGGTCAACAACGCGTTCTACCGGCTGCCCTCCCGGGAGACCTTCGCGTCCTGGCGGGAGCGCACCCCGCCGGGCTTCGTCGTCGCGGTCAAGGCGAGCCGCTACCTGACGCACGTCAAACGGCTGCGGGAGCCCGCGGAGCCGGTGGCGCGCCTGATGGGCCGCGCCGAAGCCCTCGGCGACCGGCTCGGCCCAGTCCTCCTCCAGCTCC
>MUNG01000661.1 GCA_002154585.1 Streptomyces pseudogriseolus | reverse complement strand
GCCGGCGACAGGGCCCGCCCCCCGGAGGGTGCGGGCCCTGTCGCCGGCAGAAGATGTCGCGTGCTGCTGGTAGCGCGTTCAGGCGGTGACGCGAACCATGTCGGCCTGCGGGCCCTTCTGACCCTGCGAGATCTCGAACTCGACCCGCTGGCCCTCTTCAAGGGTGCGGTAGCCGTCCATCTGGATCGCGCTGTAGTGGACGAAAACATCCGCACCACCGTCGACCGCGATGAAGCCGTACCCCTTCTCCGCGTTGAACCACTTGACGGTGCCCTGANNCGCGGCTGAATGTATCTGTCCAACTGCCGTCTGCAACAGGTCAATCGGACGAGAAATCTGGACGCCAACGATCCGGAATGTGGCAAAAATTCGCCAGAATTCAGGGCAAGTCGGGCCGGGCAAAGGAGACAAAAGCCGCGAAAGGAGCCCGCACTTTGGCTACATCCAGTCGGGTCTGCGGCAGGAATTCAAAGTTCCTGATTCAAGGATCAGGAGCGCGTTCCCCAACTCTACCGCGCTCAATCCCATGGAATTGCCCCCTCCG
>MUNG01000660.1 GCA_002154585.1 Streptomyces pseudogriseolus | reverse complement strand
GGGCGGGGGCGGGTGCTTGGGCCAGCCCCTGCTTGATCCGGCGCATGACGGGGTTCACCTGGCGGCGCGCCATCGCGTGGCTGCGCCCGGCAAGGGTGAGGGCCCGCACCGCAGTGGGGTCGACCCGGACGAACTCCGGTGTCCAGTCGGGGCCGAAGACGATGTATCCCTGCGTCCCGGCCACGCGCATGATGGTGTCCGGCTTCTTCAGCGGCGGGTACGCCGGCCACCGGAAGGCGGCGAGCCTCCTCGCCTCCTCGCCCTGAAGTCGGGCGGCCCGGGCGGCGAAGGCCGCGCCGGCCGCCGTCCTGAACCGGTCGTACTCGCGCTCGTCGGTGAACACCGTGACCAGCAGGCGCTCCGGCGGCAGCAACCGGACGGCCTCGGTGAACTCCCACAAGGTGCCTTCACTGGTTCCGGTGGCGAGCACCACGAGTCTCGCCTTGCGGATGGCGTCGCTCACGGTGGGCTTCCAGTTGTGCAGCGGCAGGTAGAACCGTCGCGCCCCCGACAGCGGCAGGCGTTCGTCGGGCCGCCCGACGGCCACGACCGGCCCCAGCTTGCGCCGCAGGTCGAACACCATGTGCTCTTCGAAGGTGCGGCTGTAGGGCGTGCGCAACCTGCGGATCGGAGAGGCGGCGGGAATCGGCTTGATCCCGTACAACTCGTCGTCGAGGTCGAAGGGCCGCAGGTACAGGATGTACGACTGCGGCTCCAGCGCCCCCGCGTCCTTGACCAGCCGAGTCGTGTGGCGCCTGCCGAAGCGGGACAGGCGTGTGCCGCTGAACACCGCCACGATGCCGCCGGCGAGCATCAACAAGCCGATGACGACGTCCTCGGCTTCCAAGATGCCGAACATCATCCGCGTCCGGATGCGGTTGAGTCCGCCCACAGCCACGAGGAAGCCGATGATCCGTGTCACGCATCCGGCACCACGGGCGCCGAATCCCACGCTGCGCAGCTGGCGGGGAGCCGTCACCCCGCTGCGTCCCGCGTCTCCGTCATGCCTGTCCACATGCATGACACAAGACGCTACGCACCACGCGCGTGTAACACGTAACGTTCATACGGGAATTCACCCTCCGTGGTCACCCCCGACCGCCCCCCAACCGCCGAGCCGCCTCCCGTATCGCCTCCGTGTACGGCGCGTCCGACGCCCGCGTCTCGGGGGAGAGGTCCTCGAAGGGCACGAGCGAGGCGTGCCCGTCGTCGACCGTCTGCATCCACGCGGACCACGCGTCGTGCACGTCCTCGTCCGTGACCCGCTCACCCTTCGCGCGCAGCAGCACCGCGTAGAGCCGGAACAGGTCCTCGGAGCCCTCGGGCGGCCGCGCGGCGGGCGGCAGGCAGGACCGGATGAGATCGGCGAGCGGGTCGAGGTAGGTCACCCGGACAGTGTGCCAGCCAGCAGCACCAGGTGGGCCAGGGCGAACACGAAGGGCACGATGCGCTCGGAGGTGCCGATCTCGGCGTACCGGCGGGTCCGGCGCGGCTCCGGGGTGCCGCGTAACACCGCCCACTCGTCGGTGAAGATCCGCACCGGCAGCCGCGTCTCGATCTCGTTGATGACACGGAACTTGGCGGCGTTGAGATGCCGGTACGAGCGGAGTTGAAGCCACCAGGCGAGGGAGAGGGTGACACCGCCCATGGTCACCGGCACGAAGACGTACCACGGCGGTTCGGCCCACTGGGACATGCCGAAGCCGATCACGCTGACCAGCGCCGTCTGCACGGAGAGGAAGAACGCGTTGGCCGAGCCGCGGCGCGCGGACACCCGGTCGGCCATCTCCACGGCGAGTTTGTACAGCTCCAGCACGTCC
>MUNG01000659.1:358-659 GCA_002154585.1 Streptomyces pseudogriseolus | reverse complement strand
GGTGAACCGGGGGTCGCCGTGGCGGAGGGTGCCGTACCGGCCGGCGGCAGGGACGGGACCGGTGCGGCCACCGGACCGCCGCGGTCGTTGTCGCGGGCGGCCGTCCCGCCGTCCCCACCGTCCCCGAACGGCATCAACGACACCGCGAGGGCGAGCAGCGAGACAAGGACGGCCGCGGCCATGGGCCCGTGCCGGACGACCCGCGTCGTGCGGCCCCGACCGGCGGCCGGTTCGTCGGTGTCCGGGTCCGCGCCGTGCGGGTGCCCGGCGCCCAGCCGCACCTCGGCGGCGCGGCGGCGGC
>MUNG01000659.1:0-299 GCA_002154585.1 Streptomyces pseudogriseolus | reverse complement strand
CGGCGGCAGGTGGCGAGGTGCAGGGTCAGGTCGGCGGGGGCGTCCGCGGCGGGCGAACGGGTGACGGCGTCGAGCAGCCGGGCGTAGCTGCGGCACTCGGCGTCCATCGGGGAGTCGAGGTGGTTGCGGTGGCAGCGGTCCCGGAACAGGCGGCCGACCTGGGCGAGTTCGTCGGCCGTGGTGGCGGGGTCGAGGCCCAACCGGCGGGCCACCAGGGGCAGCGGGAGCGCCTCCGCCTCGGCCAGCCACAGCAGTTCGGCGTCCGCCTGCTGGAGGTCGCGCAGCCCGCGCAGGGCGAC
>MUNG01000066.1 GCA_002154585.1 Streptomyces pseudogriseolus | reverse complement strand
GTCCCAGCGGCCCTCCAGCATGGCCTCACGGAACTTCTTCGACCCGTTGGCGTTCGTGCGCTCACCGATCGCCAGATACGAGGTGTCCTGCCGGAACGGCACCGACTGGTACAGCGACGCCGCACCCGGCTCCGGCCGCGGATCACGCTCCACCGGCGCCAGCTCCCGCACCCGCTCCACCAGCCGCCGCAGATGCTCCGGCGTCGTACCGCAGCAGCCGCCCACCAGCGACAGCCCGTACTCCCGCACGAACGTCTCCTGCGCGTCCGCGAGTCCCTCGGGACCGAGGGGGAAGCGGGCGCCGTCGGCGCTCAGTTCGGGCAGGCCCGCGTTCGGCATGGACAGCAGCGGGATGCGCGCGTGCCGGGCGAGGTGGCGCAGGTGCTCGGTCATCTCGGCGGGGCCCGTGGAGCAGTTCAGGCCGATCATGTCGATGCCCAGCGGCTCCAGCGCGGTCAGGGCCGCGCCGATCTCGGAGCCGAGCAGCATCGTGCCGGTGGTCTCGAAGGCCATGGAGACCAGCAGCGGCACAGCGGTGCCGGTCGCCTCCATCGCCTTGCGGGCGCCCAGGACGGACGCCTTGGTCTGCAGCAGGTCCTGCGTGGTCTCCACGAGCAGCGCGTCGGCGCCCCCGGCGAGCAGGCCCTCCGCGTTGGCCTGGTAGCCGTCGCGGATGACGCCGTAGCGGACGTGCCCCAGGGTGGGCAGCTTGGTGCCCGGGCCCATGGAGCCCAGCACCCAGCGCGCACGGCCGTCGCGGCCGGTGAACTCGTCCGCCGTCTCCCGGGCGATACGGGCGCCCGCCTCGGACAGTTCGTACACCCGGCCGGCGATCTCGTACTCGCTCGCGGCGGTGTGATTGGCGCCGAAGGTGTTCGTCTCGACGCAGTCGACGCCCGCGCCGAAGTACTCGGAGTGGACCGAACGGACGATGTCGGGGCGGGACACGTTCAGGATCTCGTTGCAGCCCTCGAGGTTCTGGAAGTCCTCGAGCGTGGGGTCGTGGGCCTGCAGCATCGTGCCCATCGCTCCGTCGGCGACCACGACCCGTGAGGCGAGGGCGCGGCGCAGTTCCGCCGCCCGGGTCGGCGTCGTCGTCATGACAGATCACCCAGCCACGGGATGAGACGGCGGATCGTGTCCGCGCCGTAGGCGCCGCACATCCGGTCCAGGAGGGCGTTGCCGTCGAGTGTGTAGGTCTGCGTCCCGCGGCAGGCGAGCACGAACGAGGCGACGGCGCTGCCCACGCGCGCCGCGTCCGCGAGGTCCAGACCGCGGGCGAGGGCGGCGAGGAAGCCGGCGCGGTAGGCGTCTCCGGCACCCGTGGGGTCCAGAACGCCGGTGACCGGGACCGCGGGGACATGGAGGGTGGTGCGGCCCGCGCGGGCGATGCGTGACCCGCCCGCGCCCTGTGTGGTGATCCAGGTGCCGACCCGGCCCAGGATCTGCTGCTCCGTCCAGCCGGTGCGCTCCTGGACGAGCAGGGCCTCGTACTCGTTGGTGAAGAGGTGCCGGGGGTGGTCCAACAGGGCCCGCGCCTGGTCCCGTTCCAGGCCGGCGAGCTGCTGCGAGGGGTCGGCGGCGAACGGCACACCGATGCGTACGCACGCGCGGACGTGACGCACCATGGCGTCCGGGTCGTCGGGTGAGACGACGACCAGGTCGGCCCCGCCGTTGCGCTCCAGCACGTCCGGCAGGTCGATGTGCCGGGCCTCGGCCATGGCCCCCGTGTGGAAGAAGCCGATCTGGTTCTGGTGGACGTCGGTCGCGCACACGAAGCGCGCGGTGTGCAGGGTGTCGCTGATCCGCACGCCCGCGGTGTCCACCCCGTGCTCCTTCAGCCAGACCTCCTGGTCCGCGAAGTCCGCGCCCGCCGCGCCGACGAGCAGCGGGGAGGCCCCGAGGGAGCCCAGCCCGAAGGCGATGTTGGCCGCGACGCCGCCGTAGCGGATCTCCAGCCGGTCCGTCAGCAGCGACAGCGAGATCCGGTCCAGCCGCTCCGCGATGAACTGTTCGGCGAAACTGCCCCCGAACGACATCAGATGGTCCCTGGCGATGGAACCCGTCACCGCGATCCGCATGTCAGAGCCCCCTCGCCGGCACGCCCGCCGCCGCGCGCAGCGCGTCCACGCGGTCGGTGCGCTCCCAGGTGAAGTCCGGCAGCTCGCGGCCGAAGTGGCCGTAGGCGGCGGTCTGCGCGTAGATCGGGCGCAGCAGGTCCAGGTCGCGGATGATCGCGGCGGGA
Source organism: Streptomyces pseudogriseolus (assembly GCA_002154585.1). Classification (GTDB taxonomy): domain Bacteria; phylum Actinomycetota; class Actinomycetes; order Streptomycetales; family Streptomycetaceae; genus Streptomyces; species Streptomyces pseudogriseolus. The sequence continues at coordinate 15,263 of MUNG01000066.1, read as the reverse complement.
CGGAGGTCGAAGACCTCGTCGATCGCCCGCTCGATCTTCTCGGGCTCGACCTTGGCGGTGCCGAAGGTCTCCACGAACAGGCCCACCGGCTCGGCCTTGCCGATCGCGTACGCGACCTGCACCTCGCAGCGGGCGGCCAGGCCGGCCGCGACCACGTTCTTGGCGACCCAGCGCATCGCGTACGCGGCCGAGCGGTCCACCTTGGACGGGTCCTTGCCGGAGAAGGCGCCGCCGCCGTGACGGGCCATGCCGCCGTAGGTGTCGATGATGATCTTCCGGCCGGTGAGACCGGCGTCGCCCATCGGGCCGCCGATCTCGAAGCGCCCGGTCGGGTTCACCAGCAGCCGGTGGTTCCCGGTGTCGAGCTTGATCCCGTCGTCGGCCAGCTCCTCGAGGACGGGGGCGACGACGTGCTCCTGGATGTCGGGGGCGAGCAGTGACTCCAGGTCGATGCCGGAGGCGTGCTGCGAGGAGACGACCACGGTGTCCAGGCGGACCGCGGTGTCGCCGTCGTACTCGACGGTGACCTGGGTCTTGCCGTCGGGCCGCAGGTAGGGAACGGCGCCTTCGCGGCGGACGTCGGTCAGGCGGCGCGACAGGCGGTGCGCCAGATGGATCGGCAGCGGCATCAGCGTCGGCGTCTCGTCCGTCGCGTACCCGAACATCAGCCCCTGATCACCCGCGCCGCCGGTGTCGACGCCCCTCGCGATGTCCGGGGACTGCGCGCCGATCGACACCGACACACCGCACGAGGCGCCGTCGAAGCCCTTGGCGGACGAGTCGTAGCCGATGTCCAGGATCGTGTCGCGGACCAGCTGGGCGACGGGCGCGTAGGCGGTGGTGGTGACCTCGCCGGCCACGTGCACCAGGCCGGTGGTGACCAGGGTCTCGACGGCGACCCGGGAGGCCGGGTCCGCGCTCAGGAGCGCGTCCAGGATCGTGTCGCTGATCCGGTCAGCGATCTTGTCGGGGTGACCCTCGGTCACCGACTCGGAGGTGAACAGACGACGGGACACGGACCCTCCAGGGGGGACGACAGCCGGATCTGGGTGTGGATGCCGGCCAGCGTGGGGCCCGGTCCTGCAGAGTGACTCGAAGGGCTCTACACCCGTGGGGGCAGCGCCCGTCGCGGCGCCCCCACGCACGAAGGGGCCGCCGTACGGGACGCGTCGGCGTCCCGTACGGCGGCCCCGCCCGCCCCCTCTTCCAGCGGGGCGTGCGCGTGCGTGCCGGGGGCTCGGTCAGTCCCGGCCGTCGCCCGCGGCCGCGGCCGGCTCGGGCCGCGTCTCCTGCGGGTCGTCCTGCTCCCACTCGGGCTTGCGGGCCTGCCGCGGCAGCATGAAGGTGAGCAGGAAGCCCAGGCCGATGACGCCGACCTCGTACCACAGGACGTCGCCGGTGGCCTTCGCGTACCCCTCCTTGCGCGCCCGCTCGGACGCGTCGGCCACGGCCTGGCGCACCTTCTCCTCCGCACCGGCCGGGGCCGCGCCGTCCGGCACCACGGACCGGCACACGGCAGGCGGCTCGGTGGCGTCCTCGTGCTCGCCCATCTCACGCGCGCACGCACGGAAGTTGTCCACGACGGTGTCCTGCGCGGGGGCCGCGACCCCCGCTGCCGTCAGCTGCTCGCGCAGCCCGGTCACCACGGTGTCCGCGGCCGGGACCGCCTGGCCGGCCAGGAGGTTGAAGAACAGCACACCGATGACCGCGACGCCCGCCGCCGCGCCCAGCTGGTCGGCGGTGCTGAGCACACCGGAGCCGGAGCCCGCGTGCTCCACCGGGACACCCCCGAGCACGATGTCCACCACCGGCGAGATGACGAAGCCCAGGCCCAGACCGAGGACGGTGAGCGCCGGGGCCAGGTTCCAGCCGCCGATGTCCGCGCCGAAGTGGCCGATGGTCCAGATGAGCGCGACCATGCCGACCCCCATGATCAGCATGCCGATGCTCAGCACCTTGCGGCCCGCCTTCATCGCGAGCACCGCCGAGAACGACGAGGTGATCATCGCGCCGAAGGAGAACGGCACCGTCGCCAGCCCCGCCGCCATCGGCGAGAAGCCGAGCCCCACCTGCAGATAGAGGGTGAACGGGAAGAACAGACCGGCGATGATCGCGAAGAAGCTGAGCATCACCAGCAGCCCCGCCACGAACGGCCGTTCCTTGAACAGGCCGGGCTCCACCAGGGCGGAGCCGTCCCGGGCCGCCTTGCGCCGCTCGTACAGGGCGAAGGCGACGAACAGCGGCACCGAGCAGCCCATCGCCACGAACGTCCAGGCCGGCCAGCCGGCCTCCGCGCCCTGCACCAGCGGGTACAGCAGGGAGAGCAGCGCCAGCGTCACCAGGCCGACGCCGACCAGGTCCAGCCGCTGGACGTTCGGCGAGCGCGACTCGCGCACGTACGCGGCCACACCGATCAGGGCCAGCAGCCCGACCGGCACGTTCACCAGGAAGATCGGGCGCCAGGACCAGCCGAACAGGTCGGCGTCGACGAGGACGCCGCCCAGGACCGGCCCCAGCATCGCCGCGATGCCCGACAGGGCGCCGAACATGCCGAAGACGGCCGCCCGTTCCTTGGGCGGGAAGGCCACCTGGAACACCGACAGGCCCTGCGTCATCACGACGGCGCCGCCGAGACCCTGCAGCACCCGGGCGGCGATGAGCATCTCGGTGCTCTGCGCCACGCCGCACAGCAGCGACGCGACGACGAACGAGACGATGCCGATCGAGATCATCCGTTTGCGGCCGAGCATGTCACCGATGCGGCCGACGGTGATCAGGCTGAGTGCGAAGGTGAGCGTGTAGGCCGCCGCCACCCACTGGAGCGCCGCTTTGCTCGCGTCCAGTTCGGTCTGCAGCACGGGCAGCGCCACGTTCACGATCGTGGTGTCGATCAGGTCGAGGGCTATGGCCACGAGAATCACCGCGGCGGCGCGCCACCGCTGCGGGTCCGGCTCTCCCTCCCCTGCCGGGGGCGTCTCGGCTTGTGGGTGCGTCACGGGTCTCTCCTGTCGTCGGACGGCGCGCTTGCGCCGAGTGTGATCCGTTCCGCTTGAGCGCCGCTCGAGCGCGGGAACCGACCATGCCCCACGGCAGCGGCGCCCGCCGTGCCGGAAGGGAACGCGTGGACATGAGGCTGTACTTGCTGAGGCTGGGCACCATCCCGAGGCTCGGGGCGCCGGTGGCCGCCTACCTGATCCGCACCGACGAGGGGCGCACGGTGCTGGTCGACTCCGGGGCGCCGCCGGGCGGCCTGCCCGGCGGCGCCCCGGCCGTGGAGGCGGGGGAAGGGCAGGACCTGGTCACGGCGCTGGCCGGTGCGGGGGTGCGTCCCGAGGACGTCGACACCGTGGTGTGCTCCCACTTCGACCCCGACCACGTGGGCGGTCACGCCTCCTTCCCCGCCGCCGAGTTCGTGGTCCAGCGCGAGCACTGGGACCTGGCCCGCTCCGGCACGGTGCCGAGGCTCACCGCGTCCCGGCCGCTGTGGGACGTGCCGGGCCTCAGGTACCGCACCGTGGAGGGCGACACGGAACTGCTGCCCGGCATCGAGCTGATCGCCTCCGGCGGGCATGTGCCCGGCCACCAGTCGGTCCTGGTGCGGCTGGAGCGGACCGGCGCCGTGCTGCTCGCCGTCGACGCCATCCCGATGAGCGCCGCCCTCGACCCCGAGCGGCGTCCCGTCCTCCCCTTCGACCTGGACGAGAAGGAACTGCGGGAGAGCACCCGCCGGCTCGTGGACCTCGCCCGGGCCGAGAACGCCCTGATCGTGCACGGCCATGACGCGGAGCAGTGGCGCACCCTGCGCGTGGCGCCCGCCTACTACGACTGACGGAAGGTGATGAGCCGATGAGCAGCGAACGCATCCGCGTGGTGGTGTACCTGCGCGCCCCCGACGAGGGGGACGAGCCCCTGGAGCGGGCCTACCGCGAGATCAGCTGGGTGCGTCCCGGCACCGTCCCGGGACTGCTCCGCAGCGAACTGCTGCGGGACGTGGACCGGCCCGGGGAGTACGTGCTCCACGGCGAGTGGGAGAACCTGGAGGCGTACCGCACCTGGCAGTTCGGTCCCGACCACCAGGACAACCCGTCCGCCCTGCGCCCCTTCCAGGACCGCTCGCGCGGCCGGCACTACGCGGTGTACGGCATCGCGTCCGAGGACGTCTGACGGACCGGAGGATGTCCGACGGAAGGGAGGCCGCCGCGTGGTAACCACGCGGCGGCCTCCCTCGTTCTCCGTCCGTGCCCGCGTCAGCCGACCGGCTCGGCCGGTTCCACCGGGGCCTCCCACACCACCAGCATCAGCGCGCCCTTCTCGGTACGGGGCGCGTGGACGCTGCCGGGCGCCATCACCAGCAGGGAGTGCCGCGGATGCCGTCCGTCCTCGGTGATCAGCTCGCCGTCGAGGACGAGGATGATCTCGTACGAGGTGTGGCGGTGCGGAGCGGCGCTCGCACCCGGGTGGTAGCGCACCAGCGAGGCCGCGGGACCGCCGGATCCGGTCTGCTCGGTGGTGTACAGCGGGAAGACCTCGACCCCGACCCGCCCGTCGGCGGTCAGCGGCGTGAACCTCAGCCGCCGGGCGAGGTCGTCGGGCCGGTCGAGTCCTTCGACGACGAGAGGGTGGTCCGTGGTCGCGCGGTCGGTGGTCATGGTGCGGGCTCCTTCGGGCGGATGTGGGTGAAGAGGTCCCCGGCGATGTCCGGCAGGTGTGCGCGCACCAGGCGCCGCCGGATCTTTCCCGAGGTGGTGCGGGGCAGCCGCTCCGCGAACCGGAGCAGCTCCGGACGTCCCACGGGGGAGAGGGCGCCCGCGGTGTGCGTGAGCAGTTCGGAGGCCAGTGCCGCGTCCGCGGTGCGGCCCGGCGCGGGGACCACGACCGCGAGTGGCAGCAGCCCCGCCCGGTCGTCCGGCACCGGTACCACCGCGACGTCGGCGACGGCCGGATGCGCGCGCAGCACGGTCTCCGCCTCGAACGGGGACACCCGGTGGCCGTACGACTTGAACACGTCGTCGCGCCGGCCCAGTACCCGGATCCAGCCCTCCGGGTCGCGTTCGCCGAGATCCCCGGTGGCGTACCACCCCCGGCCCAGCGCGTGTTCGGTCCGCGTGGGGTCGTCGGGATAGCCGGCCATGACCCCGACCGGCCTGCCCTCCTCGCCGTCGAGCTCCACGCAGATCTCACCCTCCACGTCCGCCGGCTCGGCCGTCTCCGGGTCCCGCAGGGTGATGCGGTAACCGGGCAGCGGGCGGCCGAGCCGTCCGGGGCGGGGGAGGTGACCGGGCGGGGTCCCGACGAGCGCGGTCGTCTCGGTCTGCCCGTACCCGTCGCGCACCGTGACGCCCCAGGCGTCCCTGACCGCCGTCACCACCTCCCACGGCAGAGGCTCCCCGGCGCTCGTCGCCTCCCGCAGCGCCGGCGGCACCGCCGAGGTCAGATGAGGCCGCAGCGTCTGCCAGACGCTCGGCGGTGCGCAGAAGCCGGTGGCGCGCGACCGCCGGAGCTGCCGGGGCAGGGCGGCCGCGTCCGGTGGACCGTCGGGCAGCACCAGGATCGTCGCCTCGGCGTTCCACGGCACGAACAGGCTGCTCCAGGAGTGCTTGGCCCAGCCGGGCGAGGAGACGTTGACGTGCCGGTCGCCGGGCAGCAGGCCGTTCCAGTAGAGGCTCGAGAGGTGCCCGGCCGGATAGCTGAGGTGGGTGTGCGCCACCAGCTTCGGCGCGGACGTGGTGCCCGAGGTGAAGTAGCAGAACGCGATGTCGTCGGCCGGGGTGGGCCGCTCCGGGACGAAACGGTCCGGGGCGGCGGTGCTCTCCCGGTAGTCCGTCCACCCGGGCGGGACCACGCCGTCCGCCTCCGGTACCGCGATGCGCGCGCCCGGGACGCGGACGCCCGAGAACGCGCCGGCCGAGGCCGCCCGGCACACCAGATGCGCCAGCCTCCCCCGCCGCACCCGGTCCTCCGCCTGCCCCGGCATCAGGTCCGGATGGCTCGGCACCACGACGGCCCGCACCTTCAGCGCGGCCAGCAGCACCTCCCACAACTCCACCTGGGGGCCGAGCACCACCATCAGCCGGTCCCCGGGCGCCACGCCCTGCCCGCGCAGCCAGTTCGCCACCGCGTCGGAGCGCCGCGACAGCTCGTCGTACGACACGGACCGGGTGACGTCGCCCTCGCCGTCCAGCAACTCCAGCGCGGGCGCCGGATTGCCGCGGGCCACCACGTCGAACCACTCCAGGGCCCAGTTGAAGCATGCGGGCCGCGGCCACCGGAACTGCTCCACCGCCGCGTCCAGGTCCGTACGGCACCGCAGCAGCAGATCCCGTGCCGCCCGGAACTCCCGGTGCGCGGCGGTCCACCGCCCGGCCCGCCATGCCCGCGCGCGGGCGTCTGCCGTCCCCGGACCGCTGTCGTCGTCAGGATCCATCGGCCGTCTCCCCTTCCGGTGTGCCGAACTTCGAGCGCCAGCGGGGGCCCAGGACCACTCCGGTCAGCTCGCGGGCGTCCGCGCGGAGGCGGGCGCCGGCCAGGGCGTCCCCGGCGATGGCGTCCGCGTCGGAGGTGAACTCGCCCCAGACCCCGGGGCGTCCGCTGCCGACCTGGGTGAACCACCGGGTGAACTCGCTGGGGATGCCCAGCACGTACATCCCGGTCTCCGGCCGCCCGTCCGCCCGCACCGGATGGAACGGCGACCCGGTGACCGCCACCCCGCCGGTGGCGAAAGCGGTGCCGTCCTGCCCCCGGTTGACGTAGGCCGTCAGCAGGCCCTGGTCCCGCAGCCGTGCGGTCAGGTCACCGCGGGCGCGTCCCAGGTCCGGCTCGGGGATGCGGGCGTCGACGAGGACGTCCAGACGGGTGCGGCTGCCCTTCACCCGCGGTGACTCGACGTAGAACCGCCCCGCCTCCGCGTCGGCGCCGAACCGCGCCTCCGGTCCCGCGATCCGCAGCACCCCGCTGTCCAGCAGCGCCAGCAGCTGGCGTATCCGCACCAGCGGCGGGCCGGTGGTCAGCCGCGACACCGTCGGGACGAAGTCCCGCAGGAAGTCGTCGCGATGCGAGGCAGGCGTCAGCCCCGAGAAGTCGACCGCCGCGCGCAGCACCCCGCGCACGTCCCGGATGGTGTCCAGGCAGGCCTTCACCGGCCCGTCGACGTTCCCCTCGGCGGCCAGCTCCAGGTCCCGGCGCAGCAGCGCGGCCAGCTCCGCCTCGTACTGCTGAGGGTCGGCGAACTCCCGGCCCTCGAAGGGCAGGGCCCAGGCCCGCAGGTCCACCGGTCCGACGCCGCGCAGCCCGCAGCGCGTCGCGGCGCGGTGCACCGCCCGCTGCGCTCCGTCGGCACCGGCCTCCCCGACCGCCTCCTGCGCCTCGTGCGCGAACCGCTCGGCGATGTCCGGTCCGTAGGCCCGCTGCAGGGCCGTCGCGCAGCGCACCAGTTCCACCTCGGCCAGCAGCCAGGGCAGCACGTCGGTGCGGAAGTCGAGCTGCCCGTGGCGGCGCAGCGCGCGGATCCGCTCCCGCGTGAACAGCCGCGGCCGGTAGGCGTGCCGGGACCCCTTCTGGTTGCGGCCACGGGCGAGCAGCGGCAGCCCGCTGCGCGACCCGGCGACCAGGCGTGGTTCGCGGCCGCTGGGCTCGTAGCGCAGCCCGCCGTCCGCCGCCGGCACGAACCGGCCGCCGCGTCCGGTGGTGAGCGCGGCGACCACGTCGTAGAAGGACAGCCCGAGCCCGATGACGCCCACCGTCCGGCCGGGCGCGATGCCGTCGAGCGGCATGTCGACCGCCGAGTCCCCCCGCACGTACAGCAGCTCGGGCCGCTCCTCGGCGAACGACGCCAACTCCACCTGTTCGGGCCGGAGTTCCGGCAGGGGATGTCCGGTCGTGAGGACGACCCGGTCGGCGCGCAGCCGGCGCCCGTCGCCCAGCGTCAGCAGATACCGGCCGTCGGATTCCCCCATGAGCGTCTCGACGGACTGGCGCAGCCGGTGCAGCCGCAGCACATCGGCGGCAAGCGTCCCCTCGACCCGGTCCAGGGCGTAAGCGAGATACCGCCCGTACAGGGCGCGCGGGGCGCACGAGTCGGGGGCGGCCCGGTGCGGTTCGGCCGTGCGCCACCACTCGTACAGGGACGGTCCCGCCCCGGCCCGGGCGGGACCGCCGTCCGGAGGGCCGGAGAAGATGGTGACCTCTCCGGAGACCGTGTTCATCATCGACCAGCCCGGCTGGTCGGTGCGCCACACCCGGCCCGGCCCCACCTCCACGGCGTCGATCGCGTACACCTCGACGGGACGCCCGGCGGGACGCACCGCCAGCCTCGCCGCCACCCGCTCCAGCACGGACACCCCGCGGGGGCCGGTGCCCACCACCGCGATCCGGTACGGCTCCGGCGGTACCCCGCCCGGCAGGTCCGGGGCCGGCTCCGCCCACGTCGTCTCCGGGGCGGCCTCCAGCGCCAGCAGGTCGTGCCGGTCGGCGGTGTAGCGCAGCATCTGCAGCAGCCGCGCCGCCGTCACCGGCCCCCGGCTCGGGCGCGGCGGCCCGTCCCGGCGCGGCAGCGGCAGCCGCCCGGTACGGGTCCAGCCGAGCCGCCCCTCACCGTCGACGGCCGCCTGGGTCAGCCCCCGGTTGTCCTCGTGCAGACAGAACGGCACATCCAGGATCCCCGTGGCGAACGCGCGGGTCAGCGCCGTCCCGACGTCGTCCGCGAGCTCCAGCGTCGCCTCGATCAGCGCCCGCGCCTCCGTCAGCACCTCGGTCGGGTCCACCTGGTGAGCCCAGGGCGTCCGGCCCTCGACGCGAGCCCGCCCGGCCGCCGCGGCGGCCGACCGCAGGGCGGCCACGTTCTCCTCGACCGTCGGCAGCCGCAGCGCCTCCACCGGCGTTTTGACGATCAGCCGCCGCGCCCCGCCGCGCACCGCCAGCTCCGCGCTGCGGTCCATCAGCAACTGCGCGCCGCGCGGGCTGCCCGGGAAGACGCCCATGTACGTGTACAGCACGATGTGCCGGTCCACCCGCTCCGGCAGCAGCTCGTCGGCGAGCATGCGCAGCGCCGCGAGCGCCTCCACGTCCTGCCGGGCGTCGGTCTGCTGGGCGTAGCTGAGCGACACGCTCGTCACGCCCTGCTGGACGAAGAACAACGCCTCCAGCAGACTCGTCGCCACCAGCAGCGAGGGCGGGCACAGCTGGCCCAGCAGACAGCCGCCGAACGTCTCCAGATGCGCCCGCAGCCCCCGGTCCCGGGTGAGCTGCGCGAACTCGGCCGTCGCGGCACGCCAGTTGGCCACCGACTCGGCCAGCGGGGTACGGCCGTACGGCAGGCAGTACGACACCGGGCCGCCCTCGCTGGCGGACAGCCCGGCCGCGGCCATGGTGCGGAAGATGTCCCCGGGCAGCGCCGAACCGTGCCGTACCTGCACCGGCCGGTCCTCGGCCGCCGCCGCGACCCGGGCGGTGACCAGGGGGCCGTGCGCCACCAGCGGGAAACCGTTGAGGTCGTCCCCGGCGCGGAGCGCGGCCCGCGCCTGCCGGTGGTCGCCGACCCGGGTGTAGCTGTCCAGGGTGAGGGTTCCGACGGTCGGGCAGGGCAGGGAGCACACCTCGCGCAACCCGGCGGCCATGGCCTGGGGGGCGGCCATTCCCATCCGCGGCTGGACCAGAAGCTGTCCGGCGGCCGCCGCCCGGCGCACCGCCGTGTCCAGACCGGCGGACACGGGTGCGGGCGGGTCTTCGGGCCGGCTCTGTCCGTTCATACGGCTCTGCCCTCCGGCGCCCGCTGCGGCAGCTCCCCGAGGATCCTGCCGATGAGCGCCGTGTCCGCCGTGTCGGTGAACACCGCGTCGAAACCCGCCTCGACCAGCGCCCGCGCCGCCGCGGTGCCCTCCTCCTCACCGGCGACCCCGAGCTTGCCGCCGATGACGGCCGGGGTGTGCCGGGCCACCGGGTCGGCGCGGAGTCTGCGGATCATCCTGACGCCGTCGATCCGTCCGTGACCGTTGACCGTGCTGACGACCAGCAGGTCGGGCCGGACCCGGCGCACGGAGTCGAGCAGCAGCCGGTCCGGCACACACGGCCCCAGACTGACGACCTCGTGTCCCATCTCCTCCAGCAGCAGCCGCAGGAAGACCAGATTCCAGGTGTGGGCGTCCGAGGAGACCGTGGACAGCAGGACACGCCGCTGCCCGTCTCGTTGGGCCACCGTCCTCATAGGGGTTCATCTCTCTCTCGTAGGACTGGCTGACGGCTGGTGCGGGGAACCGGACGGCCGGCCGGGTCAGCGCAGGGTGACCAGCTGCCACATTCCTTCGAAGGCGCGCTTGACGAGCGTTTCGCGGTTGCTGATGAAGGAGGTGAGGAGATGGCGGCCGGGCCGGAGCGCGTGCGCGAACACCGCGGAGGCACCGGGCTGCAGAGGGGTCAGCCCGGTGGGCACACCGGTGAACGGGTACACGGGCGGCTGCTCCCCCCTGCCCAGCGCCTCCATGCACGCGGTGACGTCCTCCTCGGAGGCCCCCGGCGTCACCCGCAGGAACATCACCTCGCTGAGCTGCCTCGTGTGGTTGACGACGTGGAACACCCCGTCCGCGGGCAGCGTGGCGGCGGTGAGGAACCGCCCGCGGTCGCCGTCGTCGTACGGCGCGATCACGTGCGGGGCGGACCGGGGCCCGCCGTGCGGGCGGCCGGCGGGCGTCACGGTGAGGGTGCGCACCCGCTCGGGATGCGCGGGATCGGTGGTGGTGTAGTCGAGCAGGTGGTACGTGCCGGGGGTCAGGATCCAGCTCACCTCGACGGCGCCGCCGGCCGCCGAGACGGCGGGACCGCCGAAGTAGTGGGCCTCGGTGTCGATCAGCGCCAGCGCGGCCCGCCGCTCGGCCGGGTCCTGGGCGGTGGCGGCCTGCCGGTAGTGCTCGAGGAAGCCCGCCACGGAGACCCCGTGCCGCAGTCTCAGCAGCCCGAGCGGGTGCTGCTGCTCCGGGTCCGGCGTGGTGGCGCGCAGCGTGACCAGGCCCGCCGGCACCGCGTCGGTGCTCAGGGTCAGCTCCCCGGGGGCGGCCACCGCGCGGACGACGCTGCCGCCCGCACCGCCCGGATACCGCCCCGCCTCACCGGCCGCCGCGCTGCCCGGCAGCAGCGCCGCCGCGCCGCTCGCCAGTCCCAGCCCGCCGAGCCCGACCAGCAGCCCGCGGCGCTCCATCGCGCGCCCGGCGCCCTCGGGAGCCGTCTGCCTTGGGTTCACGTCCATCACCGGTTTCCTCCTTGGTTCCGAGGTCCGGCATGTTCCGTAGCCCGGCTCAAGAGTGGCTGGGGACCGCATCGAGAGGGCCCCGCGCACGCTCCGGGACCAGCGGAATTCGAGCGGTGCGGGGCATCGTGCGGCGCGCACCCCGCCGGCCCAAGTCCCCGAAGCCCTGAAGGAGTCCACATGTCCACTCCGACCGCCGTCGTCACCGGTGCCGGCAGCGGCATCGGCGCCGCGACCGCCCGCCGGCTCGCCGCCGCCGGATACGACGTGCTGCTGACCGGCCGCCGCAAGGACCGCCTGGACGCGGTCGCCGCCCGGATCACGGCAGCCGGCGGCCGGTGCTCCGCGCACCCCCTCGACGTCACCGACCGTGCTGCCGTCCGTGCCTTCGCGGAGCCCCTCGACGAGGTCCACGTGCTGGTGAACAACGCGGGCGGCGCCCTCGGCACCGAGTACGTCGCCGAGGCCGACCCGGCCGACTGGTCGGCCATGTACGAGGTGAACGTCCTCGGCGTCCTGCACGTCACCCAGGCGCTGCTGCCCGCCCTCACCGCGAGCGGCGACGGCACGGTCGTGGTGCTGTCCTCCACCGCGGGACACGTCGCCTACGAGGGCGGCGGTGGTTACGTCGCGGCCAAGCACGGCGCCCACGCCCTCGCGGCCACCCTCCGGCTGGAACTGTGCGGCGAACCGGTGCGGGTGGTCGAGATCGCGCCGGGCCTGGTGCGCACCGAGGAGTTCGCCCTCAACCGCTTCCGCGGCGACGCCTCCGCAGCCGCGGACGTCTACCGCGGCATTCCGGAGCCGCTCACCGCCGAGGACGTGGCCGACGCGGTCACCTGGACCGTCACCCGCCCGCCCCACGTCAACACCGACCTGCTGGTCCTGCGCCCCCGCGCCCAGGCGGCGCAGCACCGGATCCACCGTACGCACTGAAGAATCCCGGCCCGCACGACCGGACGCGGTGTACCGCGGCTCGAGTGGATGCCTAGGGCCTTTCGTTTGGATCAGGCCGGCCGTGAGGCGCGGTGCCTCTCCGGCCGACCCGAGCGGGGTCTGGTGCGTGCAGCTGCAAGGCGGAGGAGGGAGTCGACGCGGAGCGTCGGCGACCGACGACAACGCCGCAGATGTGCGTGCCAGACCCCGCGACGCCGGGGTGATCCAAACGAAAGGCCCTAGTGCGACCCGGCTGAATTGCGCTGTTGGACCGGGGCGCCACCGGCCCCAGCACCGTCCACCGAAGGAGAGAGCACGTGCTGACTCGCAGGCATCTGATCAAGGCGGGGGCCGTCACCGGTCTGCTGGCGGCGACCTCCGGCGCGGGGGTGGCCGCCGCCTCCCGGCCGGGCGGAGGGGCGTCCGCCGACCCGGTTTTCGCCGTACCGCTCAAGCGGGCCAAGGTGCTGCGCCCGCTGGGCGGGCACGGGCGGCACGGAGCCGGCTACGACGTCTACCGGCTGACCGTCCGGGAGCACGACGTCACCGTCCTGCCCGGCACCACCACCCGGATGCGCCTGTTCAACGGCGAGCCGGCCCCCGTCATCCGCGCCACCCGGGGCAGGCCCGTGGTCGTCCAGCAGACCAACGCCCTCGGCGTCCCCTTCGCCATGCACCTGCACGGCGGCCACGTCCCCGCCCGGCACGACGGCCACCCCGCCGACCAGCTCCTGCCGGGAACGGAGCGGCTGTTCCACTACCCCAACGAGCAGCGCGCCTCGACCATGTGGCTGCACGACCACTCGCACCACGCGCACGCCGAGAACACCTACTTCGGCGCGGTGGCAGGCTATCTGCTCACGGACGAGTTCGAGGAGCGGCTGCCGCTGCCCAAGGGCCGGTACGACGTCCCCCTGTACCTGCGGGACGCCAAGTTTGCGGAGGACGGCTCGCTCGTCCACCACATGGAAGACTTCATGGACCGCCCGACGATCCTGGTCAACGGCCGTCCACGGCCCTACTTCGAGGTCGCCGCCCGCAAGTACCGGATCCGGCTCACCAACACCTCCAACGAGCGGGCCTTCCTGCTGCGCCTGGGCGACGGCGACACGATGACGCACATCGCCTCCGACGGCGGCCTGCTGCCCGCGCCCGTGCCGACGCCGGCGCTGGAGATCTGGCCGGCCGAACGCCAGGAGGTCGTCGTCGACTTCTCCAGGTACCCGGTCGGCAGCCAGGTCGTCCTGACCAACGCGATCGCCTACCCGGGCGAGGCCGCCGAGGTGATGCGGTTCGACGTCGTGCGCACCGCCCCCGACCCGAGCAGCGTGCCCGGCACCCTGCGGCCCGCCCCCGACCTGGGCGAGCCCGCCGTGGAGCGCGAATTCGTGATGTCCTTCGACCCCGCCACCGGTCAGCACCTCATCAACGGCCGGCCGTTCGACCCCGCGCGCATCGACTTCCGGCCACGGCTCGGCGTCACCGAACAGTGGACGGTCCGCAACACCGACACGAAGTTCGGCATCCCGCACTCCCTGCACACGCACCTGGAGCACTTCCGGGTCGTCGACCGCGACGGCAAGGCCCCCGCGCCGGGTGAGGCGGGGCTGAAGGACACCGTCACCGTGATGCCGGGCACCAGCGTCCGCTTCCGGATCCGGTTCACCGACCACACCGGAAAGTTCATGTACCACTGCCATCTGCTGGGCCATCAGATGATGGGGATGATGGGCCAGATGGAAGTCGTCGGCTGACCCGGCCCCGCGCCCCCGTTCGTCCCGGCCGTCCCGAACCCTCTGGAGGTCCGTCTTGTCCGACGACGTCCCGGACGCCGAGTCCGACGACTTCTCCGACGCCGTGCGTTTTCCCTTCGAGCACGGCCGGCTGTTCGAGCCGCCGCCCGAGTGGCGCCGTCTGCGCGAGAGCTGCCCGGTGACCCGGGCCCACCTGCCCACCGGGGACCGGGCCTGGCTCGTCACCCGGTACGAGGACGTCCGGGCGGTGCTCAACGACCCCAGGCTGAGCCGGGCCGCCGCCACCCGCCCGGACGCGCCCCGCCTGGGCCCGGCGCGGCCCGAACCGGACTCCGTCATGGCGATGGACCCGCCCGACCACACCCGGCTGCGCCGGCTGCTGGCCCCGGCCTTCACCGGCCGGCAGGCGGAGCGGTTGCGGCCGCGGATCGCCCGTACCGCCGGGCGGCTCCTCGACGGCATGGCGGAGATGGGGCCGCCGGTCGACCTCGTCGAGTACTTCGCCAGGCCCCTGCCCATCATCACCATCTGCGAGCTGCTCGGCGTGCCCGACGAGGACCGGGAGTCGTTCAAGGAGTGGACGGACGCCGCCCTGACGCTCGCCCCGCACGCGGCCGGGACGGTCACCGGCGCCCGGCAGCGGCTCGCCGACTATCTGCGTCATCTGATCGCGCAGAAGCAGCGGACACCGGCCGACGACCTGCTCGGCACCCTCATCGCGGCCCGGGACGAGGACCGGCTGCGCCCCTCCGAGCTGGTCACCGTCGCCGCCACGCTCATCACCGCCGGCTACCACACCGTGGCCAACTCCCTGAGCAACTCCGTGCTGGCCCTGCTGCGCCACCCCGAGCAGCTCGGCCCCTTGCGCGGCGGCGACGAGTTCCCGGTGACGGCCGTGGACGAACTGCTGCGCTGGACGCCGGGACCGGTGAGCGGCGGCACCATCAGGGTCGCCACGGAGGAGGTGAAGGTCGGCTCCACGGTGATCCGGCCCGGCGAGGCGGTCATCCCGTCCACCGCCTCCGCCAACCGGGACGCGGACGCCTTCACCGACCCCGACACCCTCGACCTGACCCGCGCGGAGAACCGCCACATCGCCTTCGGCCACGGCATCCACCGCTGCCTGGGCGCCCCCCTGGCCCGGGTCGAACTGCAGGTGGCCTTCGGCGCGTTGCTGCGCCGCTTCCCCGCGCTGCGGCTCGCCGTCCCCGAGGACGAACTGACCTGGGGCACCGGCATGATCCGCGGCGTCACCGCGCTGCCCGTCGCCTGGTGACGGGATGCGGCGGGCCTCCCGGTCACGCCGCAGGGCCGCCCCCCCCACCCACAGCCACCCGGTG
>MUNG01000658.1 GCA_002154585.1 Streptomyces pseudogriseolus | reverse complement strand
GACTCCGCCTGAGCCCGTGCGGTTCATGTATCCCCCAGAACTTGTTCGATGAAGGCCAGTGACTCCCGCGCGCTCAGCGCTTCGGCTCGGATGATGCCATAGCGCAGTTCAAGGATGCGCAGCTGACGGGGATCCGTGACAGGGCGGCTCCCGAACTCGTCGTCCGCCCGGCCCACCGCCGTGCCGTCCTGGAACTTGAGCACCTGGATCCGTCCTCCGGTTCCGGGGTGGTCGCCACGGGATGTCGGCATCACCTGGATCTCGACGTGCCGCAACCGGGCCAGCGCCAGAAGGTGTTCGAGCTGCGCCCGCAGGACCTCCCTGCCTCCGACGGGGCGNNGCCCTCTCCAGCTCGTCCTCCGACAGAGCCGGCCGCCGGGTACTCAGCAGCGCCCGGGCGTACTCCTCGGTCTGCACGAGCCCGTGCAGGTTGTGGCTGCCGTACGACAGGATCTCCACCGCCTGGCCTTCGAGCTTGGCCAGATCCCGCACCTTCTTGGGGTACCGGACCTTCGCCACGTCCTCCTTCATCGCGGCGATCAGCCCGCCCGCCCCCAGGACCTCGTCCGCCTTCTCCAGGTACTCGGGCCGAGGGATCCGCCTCCCGTTGTCGAAGACGTTGCCGCTGACCTGCCAGTAGCCGGCCTGGTCGGTGTAGAAGGTGCCGAGGACGTCCTTGGAGTCCTCGAAGTAGTTGTTGTCGACCTTGG
>MUNG01000657.1:285-2899 GCA_002154585.1 Streptomyces pseudogriseolus | reverse complement strand
AGGTCGCCGCCGCCACCGAGCGGGCCCCCGAGACGGAGTCCGCCGTGCTGCCGCTGCGCGCCCGCATCTCCGTGCGCGCCGGTCTCGGCAACCTCGCCACCGGGCTGCGCCCGCCCGCCACCGGCCACGACAACCCGCACTACTTCGACGACGCGGCCTGCGTCCGGGCCTGCGTGCTGGCCGTGGCGCACCCCGGCGACCCGCGGGCCGCCGCCGAGTCCCTCGCGCTCGCCGGAGCCGACGCGGACGCCTGCGCGGCCGCCGCCTGCGCCGAGCTGCCCGAGGACACCGAGATCGGCCGCAACGCGCGGCACGCCCTGGCGCTCGCCGCGGACGCCGACAGCGCCTTCGCGCTGGTGCCGCCGCTGGAGCACCAGATCGTCGACCACGTCTACAGCTACGGCGTCGCCGCCGCCGAGACCGTCCCCGTCGCTCTCGCCCTGACCACCGCCGCCCGCGGCCGGATCGCGGAGGCGGTCCCGGCGGCGGCCTGTCTGTCCCGGGTCGCGGACTCCGCCCCGGCGCTGGCCGGCGCCCTCACCGGCGCGCTGGGCGGCAGCGGTGCGATCCCCGCGTCCTGGCGGGAGAGCTGCCGCACCTTGTCCGGCTGCGTCCTTCCCCGGCTCACCGGGACGGACCTGGTGGAACTCGCCGGGCTGCTGGAAGCCGCCCAACCGACCGCACCCGGAGGATGATCCCGGCATGACGCGCGAAGTGATGGAAAACACCGAAAATATTCCTTCCCTGGACGAGCGGATCACCGGGACTCTGGTGGGCGCGGCCGTGGGTGACTCCCTGGGCGGCCCGGTCGAGGGGTACTCCCCCGAGCAGATCGCCGAGCGCCACGGCGGCCGCGTCCACGGGATCGTCGGCCCGTGGCACGGCGACGACTGGCGCACCGCCCGGCCGATCGCGCCGTACCACAAGGGCGACGGGCACGTCACCGACGACACCCTGATGACCCACGCGCTGGTCCGGGTGTACGCGCGGGTCCGCGACCACCTGGACGCCTACGCGGTCGCCGACCACCTGGTCCCGGACCTGATGACGAACCCGCGCTGGATCCCGGAGCTGGAGGCGGAGACGATCCCGCTGCACCGGATCTTCCTCGCCGAGAAGTGGCTGGTGGCCCGGCTGCACTACGGCCACGTGGACCCGCGCGAGGCGGGCGTCGGCAACATCGTCAACTGCGGCGCCGCGATGTACATGGCTCCGGTCGGCCTGGTCAACGCGGCCCACCCGGCCGCCGCGTACGCCGAGGCGCTGGACGTGGCGGGCGCCCACCAGTCGTCGTACGGCAGGGAGGCGGCCGGGGTGTTCGCGGCGGCCGTGGCGGCGGCCTGCGCGCCGGGCGCGACCCCGGACTCGGTCGTCGCCGCGTGCCTGTCCCTGGCCAAGGACGGCACCCGGGAGGCGATCGAGAAGGTCTGCGAGGAGGCGTCGCGCCACACCGGCGTCGAGTCGGCGCTGCGTCCGCTGCGCGAGGCGGTCGCCCCGTACGACACCGTCGGGCCCGACTACCGCTCCCCCTCGCTGGGCGCCCGGCGCCCGTCCCGGCTGCACGCGATCGAGGAACTGCCCGTCGCGCTGGGCATGGTGGTGGCGGCCCGCGGTGACTTCCGCCACGCGGTGCTGGGCGCGGTCAACTACGGCCGCGACTGCGACTCCATCGCCACGATGGCCGGCGCGGTGACCGGCGCGCTGGGCTCCCCGGTGCCCGAGGAGTGGGCCAAGACCGTGGCGGAGGCCAGCCGCCTCGACCTGTGGGCGCCGGCCGCCGCGCTCACCGCGGTGGCCCGCGAGGTCTTCGCCCGGGACGTGGAGCACCGCCGCGCCCACGAGCGGGCGTTCGCCCGGCTGGGAGGCGCCGGATGCTCCGACTGACCTGGGTCCAGCCCGAGGACCTCGTCGGCCACGAGCTGCGCCAGGCCGCACTCGACGGCCGGGAGGCGTCGGCGGTCGCCGCCCGCTGGCACGCGGCGGGCGGCCCCCCGGCCCCGCTCGCCGCGGGCGCCTCGGCCCGCCCGGTCTCCCGCTACCTCCGGCTGCTGGCGAACGACCTGCTGGACGAGCTGGCCGAGCTGCCCAGCAGCCTCGCCGACGACGAGCCCTCCGACCTCGCCGCGATCCAGGCGCTGTGCCCGGAGTGGCCCGTCTCCCCCGGCGCCCCGGCCGCCTGGGACGGGCCCGTGTTCGAGGCGCGTCTGGAGGCGGCCTGGCTCGGCCGGGCGGCGGGCTGCCTGCTGGGCAAGCCGGTGGAGAAGCTGCCCCTCGACGCCATCCGCGCCCTGGCCCGCGCCGCCGGCAACTGGCCGCTGGCCGGCTGGTTCACCGCCCGGGGCGTGCCCGCCGAGCTGCTGGCCGAGCACCCCTGGAACCGGCGCTCCGCCGCCACCTCCCTCGCCGAGAACATCGACGGCATGCCGGAGGACGACGACCTCAACTACCCGCTGCTCGCCCTGCTGGTGCTGCGCCGCCACGGCCGCCGCTTCACCACCGCCGACGTGGCCCGCGTCTGGCTCGACGAGCTGCCCGCGGGCCGCACCTTCACCGCCGAGCGCATCGCCTACCGCAACCTGCTCTGCGGACTCGAACCGCCGCTGACCGCCCGCCA
>MUNG01000657.1:0-260 GCA_002154585.1 Streptomyces pseudogriseolus | reverse complement strand
GTGTACGCGGCCATGTTCACCGCCGCCGTCATCGCCGCCGCGGCCGGCGGGGAGCGCGACGTGCACGCCTGTCTGCGCGCGGGACTCACCGTCGTCCCACCCCGCTCCCGGCTCGTCCGCGCCGTCCGCGACGCCGTACGGCTGGCCCGCGAGCACGCCGACTTCGACACCGTCGTCGACCTGCTGCACGCGGCCCACGGCGCCACCCACCACTGGGTGCACGCCGTCCCCAACACCGCCCTGCTGGCCGCCGCCCTCAC